>CANHST010000179.1 GCA_947463235.1 Acidimicrobiaceae bacterium | reverse complement strand
GACCGTGCTGCATCCCGAGGAGGTGCCCGAACTCATCGCCATGGCCTACGAGGTCTTCACCTCGCGCAGGCCGCGGCCGGTGCATCTGGCGTTTCCCACCGACGTGCTGGAGATGGAAACTGGTCCGCTGCAGCGGTTCTCGTCATCCTCGGCGCGTCCGTTGCCGATCCCGTCGACGATCGATCTGGCTGTAGCTGCGCTACAGGCCAGCACGTCACCCGTCATCGTGGCCGGCGGCGGTGCCATCGATGCCGGGGCAGCGTTGCGCTCCGTGGCCGAACTGCTGGACGCGCCGGTGGTGCTCACCGGCAACGCCAAAGGCGTGCTGCCGTCGCCGCATCCGCTGTGCGCTGGCAATGTGCTCTCAGTGCCGGAGGTGCAGGCTGCGTTGGAAGCGGCCGATGCCGTGCTGGTGGTGGGAAGCGAACTGTCCGACGCCGACATCTACAACGGCGGACACGCGATCGAGTTCTCGGGTTCGGTGGTGCGTATCGACATCGATGCCGAGCAACTCGACCGACGCATGGAGCCCGATGTACGCATCGCCGCCGATGCGGCTGCGGCGCTTGCTGCGATGGCGTCCGGGCTGCGCCGCGCCGATCGTCGAGGCGAGCAGCGGGCCGCAGCGTTGCGCGCCGCGGCAGAGGCATCGCACCCTTCGGCGTTGTTGCCATGGCTCGACGCCCTTCAAGCAGCGCTTCCCGGCGACGCCATCGTGGCGCTGGATTCCACACAGCTCGCATACGCGGCTCATGTTCGGCTCACCGCCGAGCGACCTCGTTCGTGGCTGGCCCCGTACGGTCTCGGCACCCTGGGGTGCGCACTCCCCATGGCCATCGGCGCCAAGCTGGCAGCGCCAGACCGACCGGTGATCGCGCTCGCGGGCGATGGCGGCTGGCTGTTCACCGTGGCCGAAATGGCCACTGCGGTGGATGAGCAGCTCGACATCGTGTTGGTGGTGTGGGACAACCGTGGGTACGCGCAGATCCGGCAATCCTTCGACGATGCCAATGCGCCGCGGATGGGGGTGGATGTGTCGTCGATGGACCCTGCAGGTATCGCCCGCGGGTTCGGCTGGACTGCCCGAACAGTGGATGCCCCCGGCGAACTCGAGACGGCTGTCGGCGACGCGCTGGCCGAGGGCGGCCCTCAGTTCGTGCGCGTCATGGTTCCACCAGCGCAAACATGCTGAGGAACACATCGAGGTGACCGAAGATGGCGTCGGCGGCGCTGATGTCGCCCTCTGCCACGATGTTGCCGGCCGCGATGGCTTCGGCCAACGGCTGTCCGCCTTCGGTGACGGCCAACAGGGTCGGGCGGTCGAGGCGCAACGAGGCGGCTGCAGCGTCGTCGTGTCGGCCCTGCACGTAGTGCAGCGCGCGGTGCTGTAGGCCGAGCACCCACGGCTGCTCCTGCCCGTGTTCGAGGATGGTGATGTTCAGCAGCACGGACAGGCCGCCCACCTCTTCGGCCTTCAACCGCATCGCCATGGCATCGAAGATCTGATCCACGGTCATCGCCATCAGGAACCCGCTGCGCGTGGCGGGCCGCGAGGGGAGTGTGCCGTTGCGGAGTTCCTGGGCACCGGACAGATAGGCGTTGCGGAATGTTGCGGACTCTGCCTGGTAACCGAGTTGCTCGTAGGCGTCGGCCTGCAGTTCACGCGCCGCCACGTTGGTGGGGTCAGCGAACACGAGGTGGTTCACCAGTTCCACCACCCACCGGTAGTCGCCTTGTTCGAACCAGTGCTGTGCCTTCTCCAACAGGGCCTCGGCGCCGCCCGCCAGTTCCACATAGCGCTGGCCGCCCTCGACGGGCGGCAGCTTCCAGAGGTTGGCAGGGTTGCCGTCGTACCAGCTGAGATAACGCTGATAGACGGCCTTGATGTTGTGCACGAGGTGGCCGTAGTACCCCACGGTGTGCGACTCGGTGGTGAACTCCGGCGGCATGGTGAGCATCTCGGCGATCTCCACCGCCGTGTAGCCATGGTTCGCCATGCGCATGGTCTGGTCGTGCACCCAGCGGTAGAGATCGCGCTGCAGGCGCAGGTAGGTAAGGACGTCGTCGTTGCCCCATCGCGGCCAGTGGTGAGAGGCGAAGGTCAGTTCGATCTGCGGCCCCCACAGCTCGATGATCTCGCCGATGTACTTCGACCATTTCAGCGAGTCGCGGATCAGCGCGCCTCGAATGGGCACGAGGTTGTGCATGTTGTGGGTGCAGTTCTCAGCCGTGCACAGCCATCCGTGGTCGGGGAAGAAGAAGTTCATCTCCGCAGGCGCCTCGGCCTCGGGGGTGATCTGGAACTGGATGCGCACGCCATCGACCAGCAGTTCGGTGCCCGTTTCGCAGACCTCCTCGGTGGGGGCGATCAGCCCGGGCGGCCAGAACGGGATGGCCTTGCCGAGGCCGCAATCCACATGCCCGCGCGGGCCAGGGGGGAGCAGCGGACCGAACTGGTACATGGCCCGTCGGGTCATCGTGTAGCCAGCGATCACGCTCTCGCCCAGGGTCTCGCGCAGGAAGTGCTGCGGGGCGATCACCCGGCAATGGCCGGCGTCGACGGCTTCCTGGCTGGTGACGCCGAACACGCCGCCGAAGTGGTCGGTGTGAGAGTGCGTGTAGATCACGGCGACCACGGGCCGCTCGCCCAGGTACTCGTTGGCCAGGTCGAGGCAGGCTCGGGCGCATGGCTCGGCGGTGAGTGGGTCGATGACGACCCACCCGGTGTCGCCGGCGATGAAGGTGATGTTGGAGATGTCGTAGCCGCGGGCCTGCCAGATGCCGGGTGCCACCTCGAATAGGCCGTGGATACCGTTGAGTTGGGCCTGCCGCCAGAGGCTGGGGTTCACCGTGTCGGGGTTCTCGCTGCCGCGTTCGATGAAGGCGTAACGATTGGTGTCCCATGCGGCACCAAGCGGGGTCTCGATGGCGCCGGTGGCGTGCTGGGCAACCAGGCCCTGCGAGGCACGGGTGAAATCGGCCTCGTCGAAGTGGAGGGCTCTGGCCGCATTTGCTCGTCGAGTGTGGTCGGTGGCGTCTTTCGGGGCGGTTGCCATTACCCGAGAGTACCGCTGACCTGCGCGAGCAACCAGCGCATGGGCACGCGGTGGTCGAGTTGCAGCAGAGGTGCGTCGAGCAGGGCCAGCGCGGACGAACCACCCGCACCGAGCACGTTGAACACCACGGTCAGTTGCGACAAGTCGTCGCGCACGCCCATTCCGATGAACGCCTGCAGCAATTCCGCGTTTGCGTCCTGGTACACGCCGGTCAGCAAACTCGCGATGTGCTCGTCGTAGCAGGCCGCCAGCGACACCTCTTGACGGTACGCCCGCCACAGGTGCCGCTCGGGACTCAGCGATGCGAGGAACATCGCCGCGTTCAGGTCGGCACGGAAGCTGTTGTCATCGTCGGGGGTGCTCTGCGTAGAGGGCAGTTGCCGGGTGTTGCCCCGCACGATGTCGCCCATCACCTGCTGAAACGTGAAATCGTGGAGTAGTTGCAGGCTGGGGAAGCGCGGCGTGGCGGCACCCGTGGAGAGGCGAGCGACGCGGCAGATCCGCATCATCGAAGCGGCTGCCACGCCGGACGTGGCCACCACCTGCATCGTTGCCCGCACCAGCCGTTGACTCACTTCATCCAGCGTCTCGACGAGGGGAAGGCTCGGAGTGATGCGCTCGACGGTGAGAGGGTCGCCGGGATCGATGCCGACCTGCTCTGCGGCATCGTCGGGCATGGCTGCGAGCAGTTCGAGGAACAGGTACCCGATCTCGACTTCCGAAAGCTTGGCGTTGGCGGTCTCGATGCCGAGCCGCATCGTGAGCATCCAGATGGCGCGCAGCAACGCGATGTCGCCGCGGTCGCGCAGTTCGGTGAACGTTCGGTTCAGGTCGGGCTGCACCACTTCCAAGAGCGTCGGGTTGCGGCGGGCCAGCGTCAGTAGCAACAGCATTGCCCGATCGTCGGGGGTGGAAGGGGCTGTGCTGGATGGGTCGACCATCGTCTGCAGCCAGTCGAACCCCACCTCCGACCACAATGTCGCGAACAGGCCCGACACGTCGCCGAAGTAGGCGTAGACGGTGCCTCTGGCCACACCAGCTTCTGCGGCGAGGCCATTCACAGTGATCTGATCGAAGCCCACGCTGTGAATCTGATGAAGCCCGGTCGCCATGAGACGACCTCGGTTCGAGCGATCGGCGATCAGCGTCCCTGCAGGAGTGGAACTCACGCGACAAGTCTGCCATGCAGCGAGCCACACAGTTGAAACCTCCTCGTTGTGGGACCGTGCGACCTACGCTGGGGCGGTGAACAGCGAACGGCAGGCCGCACAGTTGGATGTATGGCGTCACCGCATGGACCCCGTGCTCATCGTCGCTGCGGTGCTGCCGCTTGCGGTTGGCCTCACGAACGCCCATCGCGACCACCCGGCGGTGTGGCTCGACCTCATTTCATGGTTGCTGTTCCTCGTCGACTACCTCGTGCGGCTTCGCCTGCGGCCGGGGTACGCGACGTCGAAGGGCGGCATTTTCGACGTGGTCATCGTGGTCTTCACCGCGCCGATCTACCTCATCCCCGGTCTCGGAGCGGTCCGCATGATGGGGCTGGCCCGACTGCTGCGGCTCGGGCGAGTGTTCGTGGTGTCGTCCCACAGTCAGAAGATTCGCGAACTCGGCAGACGTCTCGGCACGGCGGCGATGTATTCCGGTGCGCTGATGCTCGTGTGCGCGATCATCGTGGATGCCGCCGAACCGGCGGCGAATGGCTTCGTGAACCTGGGTGATTGTCTGTGGTGGGCAGTGGTCACCTTCACCACCGTGGGCTACGGCGATTTGTCGCCGGTCACCTCGGCTGGTCGGATGGCAGCGGTGTTTCTGATGCTGGGCGGCGTGGCGCTCATCGGCAGCCTGGCGGCATCGTTGGGTTCCTTCCTGAACAAGGAGGAGCAGGGCACCGACGACCAGGACATGGACGTTCTGGTGGGCGAGGTGCGGGCCCTGCGAGCGGAGATCGCCGAGTTGCGGTCGGCGCTCGGTTCCGCTGGGCCGAATGACCCAAATCGTCCAAGAAACGGCCAATACGACGCCTAGAACGGGCAGATCGGTTGCCCCCGGCGTCGACTTCTGCGCACACTGCTTGAGACGGGAGGCAGAGGTGTTACCTCTGCCGAAATGAGAGGAGCTGCGATGCAGCACACCAAGCGGCCCACGCGCCGAATCATCGCAATGGTGGCGGCCACCGCATTCGTGGCCCTGCCGGCGGCGGTAGTGACCTCGCACGTGGCCTCGGCCACCGTGCTCGACACCGATCACGACGGGATCCCGAACATCAGCGACCGCGACGTCGATGGTGACGGGCTGAAGAACGGCTGGCCGGCAGAGAAGAACATCGACGGCGATCGCTTCTCCGACATCTCCAAGTACGAGCGCGACATCGACGGCGATGGCCTGCCCGATGGCTCGCTGGCGGAGAAGGACATCGACGGTGATGGCCTGGCCGACAGTTCGTTGCGCGAGAAGGACATCGACGGCGACGCTTCGAACGACGACTCCCTGGGGGAGAAGGACATCGATGGTGATGGCCTGGCCGATGATTCGGTGTTGGAGAGCGACATCGACGGTGATGGTCTGGCCGATGATTCTCCCTCCGAGAGCGACATCGACGGCGATGGCGTCGACGACTCGAGCGACACCGACGAGGACGGCGACGGGTTCGACAGCGCTCACGATTCGAACGACGATGGCGACGATCTCGACGATCTCGACGACGATGATTCGAACGGTGACGGCGTCGACGACAGCAGCGGCGGTGGCAACCACGGTGGCACCTCCACCACCTCCACCTCCACTCCCACGTCGTCCACCACTGCCTGATTACCTCGTTCTCTGACCTTCGACAGTGCCCCGGGCTTCGGCCCGGGGCACTGTCGCGTCTGCCGATACGCAGATCCCACCCAAAGTGTTCCCGTGTTGACGTACAGCGAAAAACGACTGCTGTGCGAGAGAATGGCTAGACGGAAAGCGGTCAACTGCACCCTAATAGGTCGAAAGGTTCATTGAAACTCTCAGATATTTCCCTATGGTCGTAAGCCGTAGGCCTGAATGGCGTACGACCTCTGGCGGAAGTGAAGGTAACGATGATCGCACGATTCGGACGAGCACGGCGTTGGCAAGCGGGCATGGTGGTGATGGCGGCGGTTACCGCTCTCAG
>CANHST010000178.1 GCA_947463235.1 Acidimicrobiaceae bacterium | reverse complement strand
GGCCGTGCCGGCCCGCGACGCAATGAGGGTGCTGCCCACCGGCACCTCTGGCGGGCCCATACCCGAACAGCGATGGTCGGCACTGGGCGAGGCATTGGCAACACACTCCGACAGCGTGGTGATCGACGCCGGGGTCGGCAGCCCGCCAACAGGTCTGCTTCCGGAGTTCGCCACCAGCCTGCTCGTCGTGCGGCCCTGCTATCTCTCCATCCGACGTGCCGTCGCCACGATGGCGCGGCCCACCGGCATCGTGCTGGTCACCGAACCGGGCCGAGCACTTGGCGCCCGCGACGTGGAGCGTGCGGTCGGTGCCCCGGTGGTGGCGGAGGTGCCCTACGACCCCGCGGTGGCCCGCGCCGTGGATGCCGGGCTGCTCGCCGCGCGGTTACCCGGCTCCATCGCTCGCCCATTGAGGGGTGCTGCATGATCGATCTCGTCGCCGAACAGTCGCCCCTCGGAGGCCTGGAGCGCTGGCTGCACGACCCTCGAGTGACCGAGGTGATGGTGAACGACGGTCGCGACATCTGGGTGGAACGCGACGGTTCGTTGCACCACGTCGGGCAGATGCGAACGGCAACACTGCTCACCACCATCGAGCATCTGCTCGCGCCGCTGGGTCGGCGACTCGACCGCTCGCATCCAACGGTCGATGCACGCTTACCCGACGGGGCTCGCCTGTGCGCCACCATCGAGCCGATCGCCATCGATGGGCCGAGCCTCACCATTCGACGGTTTCCCGAGCGACGCATTCCCCTTGATGCCTTCGCCACTGCGCCCGTGCTCGCCCTACTGCGCCAACTCGTCCAGCACCGATGCAACCTGGTGGTCAGCGGTGCCACCTCGTCGGGCAAGACCACGCTGCTGAACGCGTTGGCGCATGAGGTGGAGGCCGGCAACCGCATCATCACCCTCGAAGACGTCGCCGAACTGCGTCTTGCCCATCCGCATGTGGTGCGGTTGGAGACCCGAGAGGCCACCCCCGATGGCGTAGGGGCCGTCACACTGGCGCACCTGCTCCGCACGGCACTGCGCATGCGACCCGACCGACTGGTGGTGGGCGAAGTACGAGGCACCGAGGCCATCCACCTTCTCCATGCACTGAACACCGGACACGACGGTTCGCTCAGCACCATTCACGCGAACAGCGCGGCCGATGCGCTTGACCGGCTTGCCGGGCTGGTGGCCCAGGAAGCGAACGGATGGCCGATGTCGGCCGCTCATCATCATGTGGCACGCGCCGTCGACATGGTGGTGCACGTCGAGCGTGTCGCCGACGGCACACGACGAGTCGCCGAAGTGGCGGAGGTGCTGCCAGCCGTGCACGGCAGCCCCTGCGGGGTTCGGCAACTTTCCGACGGGAGCAACGTGATCGCCACCGCCACGCGAGTCCGACGATGACCTCCCTCGCCTTGGCCATCGCCGTGTGGGCGTGGGGCATGGCGCATCGCCCACCGCGACGAACGACGGAGGATTTCCCAACAACTGCAGCACCGCGCCGACATCGCGCCGCCAACATCGACTGGGCGCGCTTCCTCGATGCGATCGCCGCCAGAGTTCGCGGCGGCACCCACCTCCGGCTGGCCTTCGCCGAGGCACAGCAGGAGTTGCCGCACACGGCATCCGTGCTCGGGCCGCAGCGACGATTCGACGACCTCGAGCGCCTCGCGCCGAGCGATCCCGACGAAGCGGTGGTGGTGCAAGTCGTCGCCGCAGCGTCTCGGTGGGGTGGGTCCACAGCAGCCATCGTGCAGTCGGGTGCCGCCATGCTGCGCGAACGCGCCGCAGCCCGCCATGAAGCTGCGGCGCACAGCGCCCAGGCGCGGCTGAGTGCTCGAGTGCTCACCCTGGTTCCACTGGTGTTCGCAGTGTGGAGTTTCGCTGCCAGCGCCGCCTTCCGGCACGCCGTTGCCACCCCGGCGGGGTTGGTGGCCATCACCTCCGGATTGCTGTGCAACCTCATCGGCTGGTGGTGGATGCGCTGCATCGTTCGGTCCGTGGCCCGATGAGAGCCGGCAGGCGGCACAGGGGCATCGAGACAGCCCTCCCCGACGCCATCGACCTGGTGGTGCTCGCGGTCCGCGCCGGCCTACTGCCAGCAGCAGCCTTGCGTGAGGTGCATCGCTACTTTGCCCCGGTGTTGCGCCACGCGGTGAGCAACGTGATCGCGCAGATCGACACCGGCACTCGCTTCGCCGATGCGTTGCCGTCACTGGTCGTCGAACTCGGGCCTGCGGTGGCGCCTTTGGTCGATGGCTTCGCTGCCGCCGACCGCGACGGCCTACCGCTGGGTCCGGTGCTCGAACGTCTGGCGGCGGATGCCCGAGCACAGCGGCGACGCAATCTCGACGCCGCCGCTCGGCAGTTGCCCGTTCGGCTCTCGATGCCGCTCGTGCTCTGCACCCTGCCGTCGTTCGTGCTCACGGCGGTCGTCCCATTGCTGCTCGCAGCCTTCACCTCGCTCCGTCGTTGAGCCACACCGCTGTCGTCCATTCCGAGGAGAAATCCCATGCAACAACAACTCGCCCGTCTTCACGCCTGGTACCTCTGGCGCACCGCCCCACTCCTCGACGAATCCGGCCAGGCCACCACCGAGTACGCACTCGTGATGCTCGCCGCCGCATTGGTGGCGTTGATGGTGGTGGCGTGGGCCACGGCCGGCGGAGGCGCCGGGAAGGTCGGCCGCCTCTTCGATCGCGTCATCGACGCAGTCACGTCCAAGTTGTGACGCGCGACCGCGGACAGGCAACGGTGGAGCTCGCGCTGGGCCTACCGTTCCTCTGCCTCCTGCTGATGGGTGTGGTGCAAGTGGCGGTGATCACCCGCGACCGACTTGCCGTTCAACTCGCAGCAAGGGAGGGCGCCCGCGCCGCAGCCGTGTCGGCAGATCGAGGAGCCGCCGAGAAGGCGGCCCGCAGGGCCATCTCGCTCAGCCCGCTCGTCATTCGCACCGAAGAGTCGGGTGGGGCCGTGCACGTCAGCGTGCGGTACACCGACCGCACCGATGTGCCATTGATCGGTGCGGTGCTTCCCGATGTGGATGTGGAGGCCACGGTATCGATGGCAGTCGAGCCGCCATAGGCCGACCGCTAGCGTGACGGTGCCATGGAACTCCACTGCCAACTCAGCACCATCGGGGCCCGCCCCGTGTTGCAGGTGAGCGGAGAGATCGACCTCGCCACGCTGCCGTTGCTGCGCGACCAACTCACCCGGGCCGTCGGGCTACACCGAGGCGCCACCCTCTTCGTCGATCTCGACGGTGTGACGGCACTCGACGACGCCGGGCTGGGCATGATCCTCGGAGCAGCGGCGCGGGCCCGTGAAGCCCAGGGCGACCTCGTGGTGGTGTGCTCGGGTGACCGACTGTTGCAGCGGTTCGCACTCACCGGGCTCGACCGGGCCGTTGCCGTGCACAGCCACCTGCACGGCTGACACCGTTAGGGCTTCGGGCGCACCTTGCGCACACCGCGCCGGTCTTGCGCCTTCTCCTGCGCCCGCTGCTCTTCCTCCAGCACGGCTTCCTCGGCCACGAGGCGTTTCATGCTCTCGAGGCGCTTGGGGTCCAACGCACCGGCCTCGATGGCCGCGCTCACGGCGCACTCGGGCTCTTGCTCGTGCTTGCAGTCGCGGAAGCGGCAATGGTCCATCAACTCGAACACATCAGCGAATGCCCGCTCGATGCCGCGCCCACTGCTCCAGAGGCTCACCGCCCGCACACCGGGAGTGTCGATGAGCCAACCGTTTCCGGGCAGGCGAACCAGTTCCGAGGCGGTGGTGGTGTGCCGACCGCGTTGATCGCCCTCGCGTACGACTGCCGTCACCTGCCGCTGATGACCCACCAATGAATTCAGCAACGTGCTCTTGCCGACGCCGCTGGCACCCAGCAGTGCAATCGTGGCGTTGCCGTCGGCGTACTGGCGCAGGGCCTCGACCCCCTCGCCGGTGATCCCGCTCGCCACCCGAACGTCAACCCCGGGGGCAACGTCTTGCAACGACGCCACGGCCGGCCCAGGATCGTCCACCAGGTCGGTCTTGGTGAGCACCACGACCGGTCGGGCACCACTGTCCCATGCGAGCACGAGTTCGCGTTCGAGGCGCCGTTGGTTCGGGGGCGAGGTGAGCGCATGCAGCAGCATCACCACATCGATGTTGGCGGCAATGGTGTGCGCCTCTGCCCGGTTCCCCTCGAACGAGGCCCGACGCACGAAGGCACTGCGGCGCGGCAACACCTCCTGCACCTTCTCCCCGTCGTCGGTGACCACCACGAAATCGCCCACGGCGACATCTGCGCCGATGTTGCGCATCCGCAGCAGTGGTTCGTCCATCGACACCATCACGGTGCTCCAGCCACGATCGAGACGGCTCACCCGACCAGCCGCATGGGGAGCGCCTAGCTCGCGCCAGCGCGCCAACGCCGCGTGGGTCCACCCGAGGCGGAGGTCGCGTTCGTTCACAGCGTCATCAGCAATAGGCGCCACGGTAGCGGCCACGCGCCCCGGAGTGGCCCGCCGGCCACCGTCGCAAATCACACCGGTGTTCTTTCAAGAACGTCGCAACATCTGCTCATGAGCGTGGAAATTCGACCGATGAACATTCACTTCTCTCTATGACTGGTGATCTTCAGATGGACAACGAACTGGAACTCGTCCGCCGCGGCTTCGACCCCGCCCAGGTGCAACAACTCGTTGGTCAGCTTTCAACGGAACTCAAGTCGATGGCTGCCGAGAACGAGCGGCTGCGCGCTCGCGTCACCGAACTCGAGCACGCACCCGTCGTCACGGGGGCCTCGGCTGCTCCCGCCGACGTGTTCACCCACTGGAGCAAGGAAACCAACGATCTGCTTGCCGCTGCACGCTCCAGCATCGCCACCGTCACCGAGAAGGCCACGGCCGACGCCGCAGCCGCCATCGCCGCCGGCGAGACCGCCGGTGCCTCGATTCGCCAGCGCGCACAGCTCGACGCTGAGGGCGTGGTGTCGGAAGCGCGCCATCAGGCTGCGGGCATCGTGGCCGAGGCCGAGGCCGCCAAGGCAGCCATCGAGGGCGAGGCGCAGGGCAATGTGGATCTCAAGAACGAGCAGGTCGCCAAGCTGGAGGCCAAGCTCGAAGAACTTCGTGGCCACCGCTCGACGATGAGCACGCAACTCGCCACTGCGAAGAGCCACCTGCTGAATCTGCTCGCGATGGTCGATGAGCCGGAGGACCAGGCTCAGGCCGATGCCTCGGGCCTGGAACGAGCCAGCACGGAAGCAGCCGTCACGGATGAGCAGTCCTGATCCGGATCGCACTCGACTCGAGCGGCTGATTGCTGCCGCAGACCGGGTAGCGACACAACCGGTACCTCCGCCGCCAGATCGCACGCGCAGCGTCACGATGGCGTCGCTGGCGCTCATCGGTGTCGGGGCCTTGATCCTCGGCCTCGCGATGTGCTCGGGGGGCGATCGCTCGACGCTCGACACCTCCACGCTCGGCACGACTGCAACGACGGTGGTGCCAACGGTGCCGCCCACGACGGGGCAGTCGGCTGGCTCCACGACGACCATTCCCACGATCATCACGCTGCCGCCGACCCCCAGCACCACGAGCGCCACCGCCAGCACGACGCCGGGGCCGAGCACCACGTTCGTGCCCACGCCAGGGCAACCCGTTCGTTCCGCCAACTACGCCGACGGCCGCCTACGCCTCACCGGCGCCGTGCCCGACAGCCGAACCGCCACCTCGCTGATGACGAAGTGGAAGGCAGCGTTCGGTGATGCCAACGTGAGTCAGGAGTTCGTGATCGCCATCGGCGTGCCGCCGACCGACACCGAACCGCTCCTCGCCCCGGACACCATGCAGTTTCCCACTGGATCCGCCGAACTCCAGCCGCCCGCACTTGCCATGCTCGACCGCCTTGCGGCCCTGCTGGCGCAAAACCCGGCCGTCACCCTCGACATCGATGGCTACATCGACAGCAGCGGCAACCCCGCCGACGACCAGCAACTCACCGACTTCCGCGTGGGTGCCGTGGTGATCTATCTGGCCGGTCAGGGCATCGACCCCGCCCGCCTCCGCGCCGTCGGTCACGGGTCGTCGAAACCGGTTGCCGACGAGGTCACCGAAACCGGTCGGGCGCAGAACCGACGCATCGAATTCACGGTGCACAACCTGCTTCCCTGAGCGTGCCACGACCGATGTGCTTGACAACACGGGTCGCCATCACCTAGCGATACCTTCCAATGCCCAGACCCCTCGTCATC
>CANHST010000177.1 GCA_947463235.1 Acidimicrobiaceae bacterium | reverse complement strand
GTGTCCGGAGGTGACCTCCGGACACGGGGTGCCGTAGTAGTTACCGAGGAAGCTGGTCCATTCCAGGAACCCACCTTCCTCGATGTGGCGTTCGAACGCCTTGTGGTCGGTGAACACATACGCAGTGTCACGTTCCCCCGGCCGTTGCTCCCTGGTGGTCCACGAACGGCTCAGCCACAGCCGAGGGTCGCGCTCCACGAGGGCGTTGACGATGGTGCCCTTGCCCACACCTCCGGGGCCGGACACAATGAAGATGCGTGATGAGGACACGGCGGGCAAGCCCGTCACGGCCTCACTTGCCGAGCTGCTCGAGCAACGCTGCCTTCTGCTGCTGGCCGAGGCCCTGCACGCGGCGGTTGTCGGCGATGCCGACCTCTTCCATGATCTTGGCGGCCTTGACCTTGCCGACGCCCGGAAGGGACTCGAGCAGGGCCTTGACCTTCAGCTTGCCGACGGTGGAGTCCGTGGAGGCGAGCGCCTCGTTCAGCGAAACCTGACCATTCTTGAGCTGGTTCTTCAGTTCCGCCCGGGCCGCACGAGCCTCGGCTGCCTTGGCAAGGGCGTTTGCACGCTGTTCAGGGGTGAGTTGCGGAGGAGTTGCCATGAAACGACCATACTCCCCTTCACCCCACGGATGGTGGCAATCCGCCGCTGTGAGCCATTCCGGAGAGCTGGGCACATGTCACACCCCGCTCGGCGCACCAGGCCAGCAATTCGGCCTGAATACGATGCGACGCCCGCGGATCGAGGAACGAAGCAGTGCCCACCTGCACGGCGTTGGCTCCGGCGAGGATGAGTTCGGCGGCATCCCAACCGGTGGCGACACCACCGACACCGATGATCGGGATGTCGGGAAGCGCGGCGCGGACGTCGTAGACGGTGCGGACGGCGACGGCGTGCACGGGGCGGCCGCTGTAGCCGCCACCACCTGCGCCGAGCACGGGCCTGCCGGTGTGGGGGTCGAGCACCATGCCCAACAGGGTGTTCACGAGCGTGACCGCTTCCGCTCCGGCTTCCTGCACTGCTGCAGCGACCTCGACGACTCGATCGGTGTTCGGGCTGAGCTTCGCCCAGCGCGGACGGCCCACCGCCGCCGTGACCCTCATGACCTCTGCCGACAGCGCTGCGTCGTGGGCAAAGATGCCTCGACGACCCTCCAGGTTGGGGCACGACAGGTTCACCTCCACCGCGACCACCGACGATGGCGCCGACGACAGTTGCTCCGCTGCACGCTGGTAGTCGTCGATCGTGCGACCCCAGATGCTGGCGACCACACGAGCGCCCGTTCGAAGCAGGGCCGGCAATTCATCGGCCAGCCAGTGCTCCACCCCCGGCCCCTGCAGGCCAACTGCGTTGATCATCCCGGGCCCTGCCGGATGCACCCGCGGAGAAGGGTTCCCGGCCCATTCGAACGCCGCCAGGGATTTCACCACCACTGCGCCAAGATCGGACAACGGGAAATAGCGGGCGAACTCCGCCGCGTGCCCGGCAGTACCGGATGCAGTCATCACCGGCGCGGGGAAGGACAACGAGCCGACCTGCACCGACGATGTCATCTGCACACGCCGATCCCGATGCGTCGATGACGGCCAAGCAGACAGCGGCCGAAGCGAAGCGGACGCCAGTCGAGGCCATCAGGCATGGTGATACTCCTGCAGCGGACGAACCATGATTTCCTCGCCGGCCATCTCCTGCATGCCCTGGGCTGCCGCCAACGCAGCTTCCACCGTGGTGACGGAACTGACATGGTGGCTGTTGGCCGCCTTGCGAATCCGTTCCCCGTCGGTGCGACCGCCGCGTCCCTGCGGTGTGTTCACCACGAAGGAGATGCGCCCGCTCTCGATGAGCGCAACGGCATTGTCGGCGACGCCGTCGGAGAGCTTTCCGACCACCTGATCGACGGTGAGCCCGAATCGCTCGAGGTAGGCCGCCGTGCCCTGCGTGGCAGCGATGCCGAGGCCGAGGTCGCGGAGGCGCTGCGCCACGACCAGACCTGCCGGCTTGTCGCCATCGGCCAGCGACAGGAACACCGTGCCTTCCGTGGGCAGCAAGGTGCCGGCCGCCAGTTCGGCCTTGAAGAACGCCTTGCCGAACGTGGTGTCGATACCCATCACCTCGCCGGTGCTGCGCATTTCCGGCCCAAGGGCCGTATCGACCTCGGGGAACCGGCTGAAGGGCAGCACGGCTTCCTTGATGGCCACATGACCGTGCTGGCTGGGCGGCTTCAGCAGCCCCTCGGTGCGCAACTCGGCGAGCGTGGCGCCGAGCATGACCCGGCTCGCCACCTTGGCGAGGGGCACTCCAGTCGCCTTCGCCACGAACGGCACCGTGCGACTGGCACGCGGGTTCGCCTCGATGACGTACACGGTGGTGCCCATCACGGCATATTGCACGTTGATGAGACCCCGCACGTCGAGGGCCTTGGCGATGGCCTTCGTGTAGCGCTCGATCACCTCGACGACCCATGACGGCAGTGTCTGCGGAGGAATGGCACACGCAGAGTCGCCCGAGTGCACGCCGGCTTCCTCGACATGCTCCATCACGCCGCCGATGAGCACTTCACCGGTGTGGTCACGGATGGCGTCGACGTCGACCTCGGTGGCGTCTTCGAGGAAGCGATCAATGAGGACGGGCCGCTCGGCCGAGAGGCCGCCCTCCTTGCCCAAGCTGCCGAAGCCGGCCAGTTCTGCCATGGCCCGGGCCAGGTGGTTGCGGTCGTGCACGATCTGCATGGCGCGCCCGCCGAGCACGTAGCTGGGGCGGACCAGCACCGGAAACCCGACGGTCTCCACGATGGCCAACGCCTGCTCGAGATCGGTGGCCGTGCCACCGGGAGGCTGTGGGATGTGCAACTCGTTGCAGAGCGAGTTCCACTTCTCGCGGTCCTCGGCGAGGTCGATGGAGGCAGGCGACGTGCCGGCGATGAGATCACGCGGCAGTTGGCCGCTGAGCTTCAACGGGGTCTGGCCACCGAGCGACACGATGACCTTCGGGGGCACTCCCCCGGCGGCGGCCGTTTCCGCGGCGATCACGTTCAGCACGTCTTCACGGGTGAGCGGCTCGAAGTAGAGGCGATCGCTGGTGTCGTAGTCCGTGGAGACGGTCTCCGGGTTGCAGTTCACCATCACGGTCTCGAAACCGGCATCGCGCAGGGCGAATGACGCATGAACACAGCAGTAATCGAACTCGATGCCCTGGCCAATGCGGTTCGGACCACTGCCGAGAATGACCACCCGAGGACGGTCGCTGGGACGCACCTCGTTCTCGTCCTCCCACGTGCTGTAGTGGTACGGCGTGAGCGCCTCGAACTCCGCAGCGCACGTGTCGACCGTCTTGTAGGTGGCAAACACCCCTGCGCCCTCGCGTGCGGTGCGCACATCGAGTTCGTCGGCGCCCCAGAGGAACCCGAGTTGGGCATCGCTGAACCCGAACTGCTTCGCCCGGCGCCACGCCCGCTTCGAGATCGAGGGAATCTCACCAGCGGCGGTCTGGAGGGCAGCCAGTTCGGCGCGCTCCTCCATGATCTGCTGCATCTGGTCGAGGAACCACGGGTCGATCTTGCACGACTCGTGGACCGCCTCGATGGAGATGCCGCGCCGCAGCAGTTCGCCCACCTGGAAGATGCGTTCGGGAGTGGGAATAGCGACAGCAGCCAGAAGATCGTCGTCGGAGCGATCGGCGAGGTGCGCTTCGGCTGGGTCGCAGCCCAGGCCATAACGACCCTGTTCGAGCGATCGCAATCCCTTCTGCAGGCTCTCGGTGAAGGTGCGACCGATCGACATGGCCTCGCCCACCGACTGCATTTGCGTGCCGAGAATGCCCTTCGTGCCAGGCAACTTCTCGAACGCCCAGCGCGGGATCTTGGTGACGACGTAGTCGATCGATGGCTCGAAACTGGCCGGCGTGGCCTTGGTGATGTCGTTGGAGATCTCGTCGAGGGTGTAGCCGACCGCCAACTTCGCGGCGATCTTGGCGATCGGGAAGCCGGTGGCTTTCGAGGCCAATGCCGATGAACGCGACACGCGCGGGTTCATCTCGATGACCACCTGCTCGCCCGTGGCCGGGTTCACCGCGAACTGCACGTTGCTGCCACCGGTCTCGACGCCGACGCGACGGATGCAGGCGAACGCCGCATCGCGCATCTGCTGGTACTCCACATCGCTGAGCGTCTGGGCAGGGGCGACGGTGATGGAGTCGCCGGTGTGCACGCCCATGGCATCGACGTTCTCGATGGAGCAGATGATGACGCAGTTGTCGGCGCGGTCGCGCATGACCTCGAGCTCGTACTCCTTCCAGCCGGCGATGCTCTTCTCGATGAGGATCTCGTTGATCGGACTGGCCTGGATGCCGTTGGCGGCGACCGCCTCGAACTCCTCAGCCGTGGAGGCGATACCGGTACCGCGGCCACCCAGGATGTACGCGGGTCGGATGATGCACGGCAACCCGATGGTGGTGAGCACCTCACGGGCTTCTTCCATCGTGTGAGCGATGCCACTGGCGGGCACGTTCAGCCCGATCTCGAGCATGGCCTTCTTGAACTGATCGCGGTCTTCGGCCGTGGCGATGGCCACGGCGTTGGCGCCGATCATCTCTGGAGTGCCCGGATGCCCGATGACACCCATTTCGTAGAGCGACATCGCCGTGTTGAGGCCCGTTTGCCCACCCAGGGTGGGCAGCACTGCATCGGGCTTCTCGCGTTCGATGATCTTGGCCACCACCTCGGGCGTGATGGGCTCGACGTAGGTGGCGTGAGCAAAATCGGGGTCGGTCATGATGGTGGCCGGGTTCGAGTTCACGAGGATGACGCGGTAGCCCTCCTCCTTCAGCACGCGACACGCCTGCGTACCGGAGTAGTCGAACTCGCAGGCTTGGCCGATCACGATGGGCCCCGAGCCGATGATGAGAATGCTGTGCAGATCGTCGCGGCGCGGCATCACACACCTGCCTTTGCGTCCATCAGGTCGGCAAACATGCCGAACAGGTACCGACTGTCGTGAGGGCCCGGACCCGCTTCGGGGTGATACTGCACGCTGAACGCGGGGGCTCCGAGCACCCGCATGCCCTCGTTGGTGAGGTCGTTGAGGTTGAGGTGAGTCACCTCGACCTTGCCTTCGAGGCTGGTGGGATCCACACAGAAGTTGTGGTTCTGGCTGGTGATCTCCACATGCCCGGTGGCGACATGGCGAACCGGGTGGTTGCCGCCGTGATGGCCGAACGGCAGTTTGAACGTCTCGCCACCGAGGGAGCGGCTGAGCAGCTGGTGGCCGAGGCAGATACCGAACACCGGCACCGCACCGACGAGCGAACGAATCGTGTCGACGGCGTAGCCGACCATCGCCGGGTCGCCCGGGCCATTCGACAGGAACACGCCGTCGGGTTGACGAGCCAGCACCTCTGCGGCGCTGGTGGAAGCGGGCACCACCTCGACGGTGCCGAGTTCGGCGAGGTGCCGAAGGATCGTGGTCTTGATACCGAAGTCGAACGCAACGATGCGGCGCGTGCCGTTGCCCACCGTGTAGGCCTCGGGTGTGGTGACCTGCGCAACGAGGTCGATGCCATCGGTGCCGGGTTCGGCCGATGCTGCGGCGCGAAGGTCGGCCTCGGACGCCACGCCGAACGCCCCCGCCATCGCACCCGTGTCGCGCAGTAAGCGCGTGAGGCGACGAGTGTCGAGGCCCGCAATGCCGCTGATACCGAAGCGACGCAGCATGGCATCGAGGGAGTCCTCTGCTCGCTGGTTGCTGTGCCGCCGAGCCATCTCGCGCACGATGACGCCGCGGCAGAAGGGTCGGCTGGACTCGAAGTCGTGGTCGTTCACTCCGTAGTTCCCGATGTGGGGGTAGGTGAACGTGATGATCTGACCGGCGTAGCTGGGGTCGGTGATGACCTCTTGGTAGCCCGAGAGCACGGTGTTGAACACCACCTCGCCGCTCGCGATGCCACCCTGCGGATCAGCACCGATGAGCTCCCCCTCGAACACACTTCCATCGGCGAGCACAAGGGCTGCCTCGCGCACGGGCGCATGCGAATGAACGTTGGTCACCAGGGGTCTCCTTCCCGTACGAGCCTCACGGTACTCGTTTCACGGTCGGAACTACAGGACAGCGTGACCGCAGTGATCGTCCGTGTCCTGTTGGCTTCGCAGCACGGTTTCGCCGCCGTGGATCCTGTGCTGGCGGAACTGGGTGAAGCGCGCCGGGCACTGGCGTACAGCGACATCACGCTCGACCACGCACTGTTGAGTGCCACCGACGGGTTCGCCCCGGCG
>CANHST010000176.1 GCA_947463235.1 Acidimicrobiaceae bacterium | reverse complement strand
TGCAGTACGCCGTGAACTGGAGCCTGGTACTCGACATCCAGATCCTGCTCCGTACGGTCTGGGTGGTGCTGGCCCGCCGTGTCTGAGCCCCGGTCCATACCCGGCACCGACTGGCCGTCGGTGTCCGCCATCATGCCGGTGCTGAACGAGGCGCAACACCTCCAAGCTGCCGTCGCCGCGGTGCTGACCCAGGACTATCCACTGCCGTTACAGATCGTCCTTGCGGTAGGTCCCTGTAACGACGGCACGGAAGCCATCGCTGCCAACCTTGCCCGGCTGGAACCACGGGTGAAGGTGGTGCCGAACCCCACCGGCCGCACGCCTGCCGGCCTGAATGCGGCGCTCGCTGCGAGCTCCGGCGACGTTGTGGTTCGCGTCGACGGGCACGCCCAACTCTCCCCCGGTTACATCCGCCGAGCGGTCGACACGATGCAGCGGACCGGGGCGGTGAACGTGGGCGGTGTGCAATCCGCCGAGGGCATCACCCCGTTCGAGCGAGCAGTGTCGGCAGCGATGACCTCACGCGCCGGAACGGGCGGCGCCCGGTTCCATGTGGGCGGTGGAGAAGGCGCAGTCGACACGGTGTACCTCGGGGTGTTCAGGCGGTCGGCGCTCGCTGCCGTCGGTGGCTTCGACGAGCGGCTCACCCGCAACCAGGATTACGAGCTGAACATCCGGCTTCGCGAAGCAGGCGGCACGATCTGGTTCGACCCGCAGCTCTGGGTCAGCTATCGACCGCGGGGCACGGTGCGGAAGTTGGCGAGCCAGTACTTCCAATACGGGCAGTGGAAGCGAGCCGTGCTGCGGCTGCATCCGAGTTCGCTGAAGCTGCGCCAAGCTGCTCCGGTGGCGATCACCCTGGGGGTCGCCGTAGGCCTGGTCGCCTCGCTCTGGACTCCATGGGCGCTAGTCCTGCCCGGCGGCTATCTGGTGGCGGTTGCCGTCGCTGCGCTCTTGGAAGGTATCCGAGTGGCGCCGCGCGTGGCGGTGGCCCTGATCGCAATGCATCTTTCCTGGGGGATCGGTTTCCTCAGCGCCCGCCCGAAGCGCATGCTGGCCCCCATGCCAGGCACTCGGTGATCCCACGCCGTATCGTGGTACACCGTGACTGAGCGAGCGGCCGCCCCGCGCTTCCCCATCGTCGCCTGGCTCGAGCGACGCACCCGCCGCCAGGTACTGATCGCCGCCGTCGTGGCCGGCGTGTTCGCGCTGCTGCTGGCCGCCAAGGCCGGAGCCACTGCGCTGCTCGACCGCTGGTGGTTCGCCGCAACCACCGACGCACCGGTGTGGCGGGTCCAGAACATCGCCAAGGTCGAACTGTTCCTGGGCGCATTCGTCATCGTGGCAGTGGTGCTCGGTGGCACGGTGTACCTCATCCTGCGCGTAGGTCGACGCGTGCTGGCACCGAACAATCGCGCCATGCGCTGGTACCACGCACGGATGGGCCGCGCCCACCAGTGGTTGGTGGCCGGTGTGGGCATCTTCGTCGCATGGAAGATCCTGGGTGCCGCACCAAAGGTGTGGCAGGAGTGGTTGCTCTTCCTCAACGGTAACGACGTCGGCACGTCGGTGCCCGGTACCGGCGGCGACCTCGGTCGCTACCTCTTCACGTTGCCCTTCGAGCAGATCTTCAGCCAGTTCATTCGCCAGTTGCTGGGCTTCTGCATCATCATCGCGTTCGTCGGCCATTCGGTCTCCGGCTCGTTGCGCTGGAGCCGGAAGCATCCCTCGCGCCGTGCCGCAACAGCCCATCTCGCTGCCCTCGGCGCTGCGCTGTTGCTCGCACAAGCGGTGCACCTCGTCGTGGTGCAGCGCCCATCGCTGGTGCTGAACTCTTCCGGTGGTTTCGTGGGAGCCGGCTATACCCAGACCACGGTGGTGGCACCTGCGTTGTGGGTGACGGCGTGCTTCGCCCTGGCTGGCTCTGCAGGCCTCGCCTACGCCCTGCTGCAGCGCAAGTGGAAGCCTGCGGTCGGCACCGTCGGCGCCTTCGTGGTGGTGCAACTCGTGGCCCTGGTGCTCCTGCCGTTGGCGGTGGAACGATTCGTGGTCACTCCGGCCAAGGGTGAAAAACAGCTGCCGGCCCTCGGCCACAACCTCGACTTCACACGATCCGCCTATGGCCTCGATGCCGTCATCACGGCCGAACGCACCGTGGCTGACGGCATCACCAGTGCGCCCTCCTCCACGGAGTCCACGCTGCTCGCTCGTACCCCACTCTTCGATCCCGCCGGCATTGCGACGGCGCTACAGGTCCTCGAAGGAACACAAGGAACGCGCATCACCAACGTCGACCTCGATCGGTACACCATCGATGGCGAGGTGCGACCGATGATGATCGCCGCCCGCCAACCCGACCGGAGCGGCCTTCCCGAAACCGGATGGGTACAGGACCATCTCGTCTACACCCACGGCGACGGCATCGTGATGGTGCCTGCCGACCAGGCCGATGCCAACGGTCGGCCCGACGTGGCCGCGCAACCGGCGGAACTCACCAAGGTGGGTCCCACCTACTTCGGCGAAGGCCTCGACGGATGGTGGAGCCTCGTCGGCACCAAGCGTCAGCAACTCGGCGGCACCACCTACACCGGTTCGGCTGGAGTGCCGGTCGGCTCGTTCTTCCGCCGGCTCGTCTCGGCAACTGCGTTGAGTGACATCCAGGTGCTGCTCTCCGACGAACTCACCTCGAACTCGGAACTGCTCTTCCGCCGTGGTTTGCGCGATCGGCTCACCACGCTGGCACCGTTCATCTCCTGGGATAGCGACCCGTACCCTGCATCCATCGATGGCAAGGTGGTGTGGGTGGTCGACGGCTACACCACGTCGGCCACGTATCCGTACTCGCAGTACTTCGGCAGCTCCGGTCTGCCTGGTGGCAGCGATGTCGCCACGGCCACGCTGAACTACCTCCACCTTGCGGTGCGCGCCACCATCGACGCCACCGACGGAACCACGCGCCTCTATCGCTCGCCCTCGAACGTCGACGACCCGGTGCTCGACATCTGGCAGTCGATTCTGCCGCGGCTGATCGAATCCGCCGACAGCATCCCTGCGTCCGTCGCCTCGCACCTGCGTTACCCGAAAGACATGTTCATCGTGCAGACCTCTCTGCTCGGCCGTTATCACGTGGCCGACGCCGAGACGCTCTTCAGCGGCGTCGAGCGCTGGACCGTGTCGCCTGCGGCATCGTCCACGGTCGACGATCAAAGCGTGGCTCCGGCCTCGCCCGTGTTCACCTTCGCACTCGGCGCCGACGGGCAGCCCTCATGGTCCACCGTGCGCTCGTACAACCCGGGGGCATCATCGAACCCGACATCGGGTCGCGATGAGCTCGCCGCCTTGGTCGTGGCCGACAACGAGCACCCCGATCACCTGGTGCTCACGAAACTCACGCCCTCCGAAGGTCGACGCCTGTCCAGCCCTCGCGTGGCGCAGAGCGCCATCCTCGCCGACCCCGAACTCGCCCGCTCCATCACACTGCTAAATGCCAATGGCTCGAAGGTGCAGTTCGGTCCGATGACACCTGCGCTGCTGGATCAAGGCCTGCTGTGGGTGCGGTCGATCATCGTCACCAGCACCGGAGCTGCCGCTGCGCCGCGGCTGCAGGAAGTCACCGCGGTGTCCAATGGCGTGGTGGGCACTGGCGCCACCACGCTGGATGCCGTCGGCACAGCTCACCGCTGACGCATCACTGCAACGGGTTCAGGGCGTCGCGTTCGAGGCAGCCGTGTACTCGGCGATGACGTCCTTCACCGGGCCGTCGGCGCGCAGCACACCCTTCTCGATCCAGATGCCACGGTTGCACAAACGCGTGATCTCTTCCATCGAGTGGCTGACCAGCATCAGCGTGCCGGCATTGGCCAGCATGTTCTCGATCCGCTCGCGCGACTTCTGACGGAAGGCCCGGTCGCCCACCGCGAGCGCTTCATCGATGAGCAAGATCTCCGGCTGCACAGCCGTGGAGATAGCGAAGTGCAGACGAGCCCGCATGCCCGACGAGTACGTCTTGAGCGGCCGCTCGATGGCCTCGCCGAGTTCGGTGAACGCAACGATCTCCTCGATCCGGTCGTCGAGTTCTTCCGACGTCATGCCCAGCGCCAGGCAACCCAGACGGATGTTGCGCAGGCCTGTGGCGCCGCCGATGAGTGCCGCCCCAACACCGAGCAGTTTGGGTTCAGCTGCCACCAGGATCTCACCACTGGTGGGAGGAAGCAGACCGGCCAACGCCAGCAACGCTGTGGATTTACCCGATCCGTTGGAGCCGATCACGCCAACAGCGTCGCCCTTGCGAACGTCGAATGACACACCCTTGAGCGCGTGCACCACCCGCCGGCCGCTGCCCTTCCCGGTGACCATGCGTTGGCGAAGCCCTGCGCGTCGCTCGGTGAACACCTCGTACTCCACGTGCAGATCGCGCACCCGGACGGATAGCGGATTCACGGCTTTCCGTACCGATGCTCGGCGGCCACGAAGAAACGGAACCCGAAGACGAGCACCGCGCCGGCCAAGAACACCGACAACACGGCAGGTCCTGGCCGAACCGGCGTACCGAGGATCATCCAGCGATAGAAGTCGATGATCGACACCATCGGGTTCATGAGCACCAGCGTGTCGACCCACCCCTTACGACCCAGGATGCGATCGATCGAGAACATCACCCCCGACATGTACTGCGCCAACCTCAGCACGAACGGGATGAGTTGCTGCACGTCGCGGAAGCCGTCGTTCAAACGCGCGGCAATGAACGCGCCACCCAGGTTGAACGCGGTGTGCACCAGCAGCACCGCTGGCAGCAGCAGCCAACGTCGCGACGGGGCCACGCCGCTGGCGAACGCTGCCACGGCGATCACCCCCAACTGAAAGCCGTACGACAGGAGTTTGCCGATGGTGCTGGAGATCGGCACGATCGCACGCGGGAACCTGAACGACCGCATCAGGCCCTGGCGTGAGGCGATGGACGACGCTCCGCCGAGGATGGTGGCCGACGTGAGTTGATACGAGAACACACCGATGATCAGCCACACGATGTAGTTGTCGATGCCCTTGTTGGCGCCGAGGAAGACACCGAAGATCATGTAGTAGACGCCGGCAGTGAACATCGGGTTGCCGAGGTGCCAGATGTTGCCGAGAAACGTGTCGAGGTGTGAGGTTCGCAACTCCTCGAACGGCAACGCGAAGGCGAAATCGCGTCGAGCCCAGACGGATCGGATGTACTGACGAGCGCTGACGTCGGTGACCAGCGGCCGTAGCGCGGACGCAGAATCGTCGGTGTCGGCCTCGTGTTCCATCTGGCTCAACAGCCTAGTTAGCCCACAGGCTCGAGTGGCATCTCACTCTTCACCACACCCACCGACTGCAACTCACGCGCCATCAGGGGTGCCAGTGACTTCACGTAACTCGCGGTCAGGTGGCTGCCCTGGCGAAGGATCAGCCGACCACCGATCGCAGGCGGGCACATGCCACCGGGAGGGCAAATCCAGTCGTTCAGGTTCAGAAGCACCGAACCGGGCACCTGCTGCACCGCGGCCTGCATCGCCGGCGTGCCGGAGCCAGCGTTGCTGGTGTACGAACACGCCCGATAGTCGGCCTGCTGGCGCTGCACGCACGCATACACCGGTGGGCCTCCAGGCAGATCTTTGGCGCGTGGCAACGGGTTGTCGGCGATGGCCACCACCTTGGCACCGGCCTCGGCGAGCGTGGCCCAGTACTCCACCATGCCGGCGAGGTACTCGGCCTGCACCTTCGACTTGCCATCGCTCTGCGATCGCCCCTGCGAAACGAACACGATGTCGGGCACCGCCCCAGGCTGGGTGAGTGCCGCCATCGTGGCCCGGCCGTACTCCTGGCACGAGGAATAGTCCTTGCCCTTCGACCGCGTCAGGAACGACGTGAACGTGCATGCCGACTTGAGGTACAGCTGCAGACGCCAGTGCTCCTGCGCCGCGATCACCTCCAACGCCGGCACCCATTGACCCATCTTGGAGTCGCCCACCACGGCCACATCGATCGTGCCATTCCGGTCGCCGTAGGTGCACCTCGGCGACGGGGCAACTGCGAAGGAATCCTGCTGACAGTTGTCGGCGTAGTAGTCCGGAATGTCGATCGGCGCCAATGCCGGTTCCGGCACCAGCGGATCGTTCACGGTGTACGTCGAGGAGGGATCGGCAATCATCGGTGGCACACCCGAAACCTGGCGGTCGGCCACCAAGGCCAGCGCTCCGGGTTGGTCTGCGGTGGGCGCCTTCAGGTGCGGCACCTGCTCCAGGACGA
>CANHST010000175.1 GCA_947463235.1 Acidimicrobiaceae bacterium | reverse complement strand
TGGGCGTACCAGGCTCGATCGGTGGTGCCGTCCGGATGAACGCTGGAGGACACGGCAGCGATATGGCTGCCTCGCTGGTGGGAGTGCAGTTGCTGGATCTCCATACCGGCCGGCGCGGATTTGTCGAGGCGCACCGACTTGGCCTCCGGTTCCGCGGGTCCGACCTCGCCGACCATCAGGTGGTGCTGGAGGCGACACTGCACTTGGCACAGGGCGATGCTGCGGAGGCGGAAGCGACCATCAGTGAGATCGTCCGCTGGCGGCGGGAGCACCAACCCGGCGGTCAGAATGCCGGTTCGGTGTTCGTCAACCCGGTTCCCGGTGAGCTTGCTGCGGCGCAACTGATCGATGGGTTGGGTTTGCGCGGCTTTCGAATCGGCGGCGCATTCGTGAGCGACAAACACGCCAACTTCGTGCAGGCCGAGCACGGCGCCACCGCCGCCGATGTGCGTGCGGTCATGGAGCACGTGCGTGCCAAGGTTGCCGAGATGACCGGCTTTCTGCTGCGCAGTGAGGTACGACTGGTGGGGTTTGCCGATGTGGAGCCCGATCAGCGGGAGGGGGTGGCACTGTGACTGAACCGGATCACGAATCTGAACACGTGCCCGACCGCGTCCTCGACGAACTGATGGTGGCCTTCTCGAACGAGGTTCCGCCGCCCGAGAAGGGGTACGACTTCGACGATCCGTCCATCGACCGCATCCTGGGTTTGTCGCCGGCTGGCGGGATCGAGGAGGTCGTGGGCGGCTCGACCGCCGACGAAGTGCTCGACGACGCGTTCGACGACGCGGAGTTCGACGACGCCGAACTGGACGACGCGGAGTTCGACGACACGGAACTGGACGACGCGGAGTTCGACGACACGGAACTGGACGACGCGGAGTTCGACGACACGGAACCGGTCGTTGTCGAACCGGTCGTTGTGGTGCCGATCACTGCCGCTGAATCTGCCCGCAAGACCATCGTCATCGAGCACGACGAACAGCCCGACACGGTGTATCTCGACGACGAACTCGATGTCACCGGTGAGCGCTCCACCGTCGTCATCGGCGATCTCGACGACGGCCCCGCCACGCAACCTGCCCCTGGCACTGGCAGCGCCAGCAGCGGCGGGATCGACCCGCGCATTCGGGCGCGACGTATCGCAAACCGCCGTGCCGAGGGCCGACGTCGACTGATCTGGGTCAGCATCGCCAGCGCCGTGTTGCTGTTGGCGGTCGCCGCCATCGCCGTGGTGGCATCGCCGATCTTCGATGTCACCGATGTGCAGGTGCAGGGGGCGGTGTACACCGATGCCGACGTGCTGCAGCAGGTGGTCGATTCGCTGAAGGGCGAACCGGTGCTGCTCGTGGATACCCAGGCTGCACAGCGTGCGCTCGAAGACGTGCCGTGGGTCGAGCGGGCTCGGGTCACCACCGACTTTCCGCACACCGTCGTCATCGATCTCCGTGAGCGGAAGCCGGTCGCCACCTTCCAGGGCGGCGACCAGCAGTTCAGAGTGATCGACCAGCAGGGACGGGTGCTCGACGTGCTGAAGGGGCAACCGATCGGTTACCCGTTGATCACCGGCAACAACCCCGATACCGAACGCGGCCAGTTCGCCGGAGGGCCGTACGCCAGCGCAGGTCTGCTGGTGGTGTCGTTGCCGCCCGAGATCCGTCGGATCACGAAATCGATCGGGGTGGATTCCTCCACCGGCACGCTGTCGATGGTGCTGTCGAGTCCCGACGACGGCAACACGGACCCGATTCAGGTGCGACTCGGCGACGACAAGTCGCTCGACGACAAGCTCGCCCGCCTGCTGCAGCAAGTGCGTACGGGCCTCGACGGCGTGTGCAGCATCGACGTCTCGACGTCCGAAGTCGGCGTGGTTCCCGGGTGTTGAGCAGGCCTATCCCGCCGGGAGGGCTGGCCTGCGGCTACGATCCATCACAACCAGCAGGTAGGGCCGTGCACGAACACAGTTTTTCCCACATCGAAACCCGGAGGTGCCGCTGATGGCCGCCGCTCCCCAGAATTATCTCGCCGTCATCAAGGTCATTGGCGTGGGCGGTGGCGGTGTCAACGCCGTCAACCGCATGATCGACGCAGGCTTGAAGGGTGTTGAGTTCATCGCGGTGAACACCGACGCCCAGGCACTGTTGATGAGCGACGCCGACGTGAAGCTCGACATCGGTCGAGATCTCACGCGCGGCCTCGGCGCCGGTAGCGATCCCGATGTCGGTCGCAATGCGGCCGAAACCCATCGCGACGAGATCGAAGAGATGATCAAGGGCGCCGACATGGTGTTCATCACCGCAGGCGAAGGCGGCGGCACCGGCACCGGTGCAGCGCCGGTCATTGCCGAGGTGGCCCGCACCATGGGTGCGCTCACCATCGGCGTCGTCACCCGACCGTTCAGCTTCGAAGGTCGCCGCCGGGCGGTGCAGGCCGATACCGGTGTGCAGCGCCTGAAGGAAAAGGTCGACACGCTGATCGTCATCCCGAACGACCGGTTGCTCACGGTCGCCAACGAGAAGACCAGCGTCCTCAACGCGTTCAAGATGGCCGACGAAGTGCTCCTCCAGGGCGTGTCGGGCATCACCAACCTCATCACCACACCCGGCCTCATCAACACCGACTTCGCCGACGTGAAGATGATCCTGTCCAGCGCCGGCTCGGCGCTCATGGGTATCGGCCAGGCCAGCGGCGAGAACCGCGCCGTGACGGCAGCCAAGGCAGCGATCAGCAGTCCGCTGCTCGAAGCCGCCATCGACGGTGCTCGGGGCATTCTGCTCAACATCACCGGTCCGTCGAGCATGGGCCTGTTCGAGATGAACGCTGCCGCCGAGATCATCCACGGCGTGGCACACCAGGACGCCAACATCATCTTCGGCACGGTCATCGACGACGAGATGGGCGACGAGGTAAAGGTCACGGTCATCGCGGCCGGGTTCGACCGTTGGGACACCCAGGCGAATCAGGGCAACACTCGCCCCATCGTGAAGCCGGTGCCCGACGTGAAGCCGGCGGCGTCCGGGTCATCGTTGAAGGATCTCTTCGCCGACGACACCTCCGACTCGCTCGACGACGGCGACGACGATTTCGACGTGCCCTCCTTCTTGAAGTGATGCAACCGGGGTGAAGGTGCGCTGCGGCGATGCCGTCGCCCACCTTCGCTGCAGCACGATTGTCGACGGCGATTTCCATATCGAAGGCGAAGCGGTCGCGCTTCGGCACCGCCGTCGCGCCTTCTCACCTGGGTTATGGACCCAACTCGATGAGGTGCATGGCACGCAGGTGCGGGTCGTGACCGTGCCCGGTGAATACGACGGGGCCATCGGTGATGCTGCCATCACCCGGTGTCGCGGCGCAGTGTTGTCGGTGTGGGTGGGGGATTGCGCCCCGGTGCTCCTCGCCGGCGTCGGCACGGAAGGAAGCGGAGTGATCGGCGCAGTGCATGCCGGATGGCGGGGAGCGCTGGATGGTGTGCTGCAGTCGACAGTGGATGCCGCATCGGCCGCGCATCTTCAGGCCGTACTCGGACCCTGCATCCACGGATGTTGCAACGAGTTCGGCGCCGACCTGCTGGCTGAGTTCGAGTCGCGTTTCGGCCCATCCGTGGTGGCCCGCACCACCTGGGGCACGCCGAGTCTGCACCTGCCAGCGGTGGTGGCTGCGGCGCTCGCCGAGGTGGGAGTGCCGATGGTCGATGTGGGCGAGTGCACGCGGTGCCATCCCGAGCGGTGGTTTTCGCACCGGCGCGGCCAGTTGCAGCGTCAGGTGTGCACCGTCACGATGATGGCCGAGTGCTGAGAGCGCGAGAGTGGATGGCATGACCGAACTCGATCAACAGGTGGCAGAACGCCTTGCTCAGGTGCGCGATCGCATTTCTCGCGCCGGAGGGCGCGAGGTAGCGATCTTGCCGGTCACCAAGACCTTCGGTATCGAGGCGTGTTGGGCGGCACATCGAGCTGGTTGTGCCTCCGTCGGAGAGAACTATGCGCAGGAGCTCGTGGCGAAGTTGGGTGGTCAGCAGTTGCCGTTCGGCGTGCATTTCATCGGACAATTGCAGACGAACAAGGTGCGCTCACTTGTTTCGGTGGTGACGGTCTATGAGACAGTCGACCGCCTGTCGCTGGTGACCGAACTGGCAAAGCGAGCGCCGGGGGCTGCGGTGCTGATCCAGGTGGCGCCGGCGTCGCAAGAAGGTAAGGGCGGGTGCCCGATTGTCGATGTGCCGGCACTGGTGGATGCTGCGCAGGCGGCAGGCCTCGACGTGCGTGGGCTGATGACCGTGGGGCCCACCGAGGGCGGTCCCGAGGCGGCTCGGCTCGGCTTTCGAGCCACGCGCTCGCTGCTCGACCGCCTTGGTCTGTCGGTGCTGTCGATGGGGATGACCGACGACCTCGAGGTCGCCGTACAGGAAGGCAGCACGCAGGTACGGGTGGGAAGCGCGCTCTTCGGCGAGCGTCCCCGTCTGAGCACGCTGGTGCGATAGCCTCGTGCTCGTAGGAGGGGCAGCGCATGTCGATGTGGAAGAAGGCAATGGATTATCTGGGCCTAGGGCCAGATGATGCCTACGACGACTATGAGGTTCCGCAGGAGCAGGTTCGACCGCCGCGGCAGCGCGACGAGCAGATTCGCCAAGGTCGCACGACCGGCGGCGAATACGAGACCGAGACCGTGCGGCCTGTTGCAACCCGCCAGACCTTTCCTTCGGGTTCCGACATCACCGGCCGCCGCCCGTTGCCGGCAACCGACGACAGTGGCGTGCAGCCTCGACCGATCAACCCGCGTTCCGTGTCGGCCACTCGGCCGATCAACGGTGCCCCTGCAGGCGAGCCCTACACCGTCCGTCCTCGTCGCTTCGATTCGGCACAGGAGGTGGCCGACAAGTTCAAAGAAGGCCTTCCCGTCATCATGAATCTCGAGGCCGCAGACCGTGAGGTGTCGCGTCGGCTCATCGATTTCGCCAGTGGCCTTTGCTATGCCCTCGATGGCTCGATGGAGAAGGTGGCGTCTGGTGTCTACCTGTTGAAACCGGCACCTCGTTCTTCCGGATTCGACAACGCCGGTTTCGGCGCCTGAACGCGCGTAACATCGTCACATGGAGATGACCCCGCAGGCAGTTCGCAGCACCGGTTTCAAACTGGTGAAGAGGGGCTACGACCCGGAAGAGGTCGACGCCTTCAAAGAGCAAGTCGCTGGAGCGGTCGAGTTCGCCCAGAACCAAGCCACGGCCATGGAGGCCCGTGCTCGCGCCGCCGTGGCGAAGTTGCAAGAGGTCTCCCAGCAGGTTCAGTCCTCAGCGCCGGCTGCCCCTGCGTCGCCCACCGGCGACACCGAGATGATCAGCCGCACGCTGCTGCTCGCCCAGCGCACTGCCGACCAGACGGTCTCCGATGCTCGCTCCGAGGCGGAGTCCATCGTGGCGAAGGCCCGCGATGAAGCCGGTCGCGTGATGGACACCGCCCGCACCATGGCAGCCAAGACCGTCGATGACGCCCGGTTCGAGGCCCGCCGCGCTGCTGAGGACGAAAAGGTGAAGGCCGACAACGAGGTGCAATCGCTGCTCGCTCGTCGCGACTTCCTGCTCTCCGACGTGGATCATCTCGAGCAGTACCTCCAGGCGCAGCGCGAGCGTCTCCGCGACGCTGCGGTGCAGTTGCAGGAACTGGTCGAGCGCGTTCCCGGCGGCCTTGGCGACATGCGCCGGCCGTTGCTCTCGGCATCAGCCGAGGAACTCCCGGCATCCATCATCCCGTCACCCATCGCCGACTCCGACGGTCTCGACGATCTCGACGATCTCGACGACACCGCCGAGACGGCGGCACCGGCTCGTGCGGGCGACGATGTGGTCCCCACGATGGCGTCGGGCGACCCCGATTCCAGCGATCAGGTGTGGCGCATGCTCGATGCCGAGGTGGCGAATGGTCGCGGCCAGGGCGCCCCGATATCCGACATCACGGGCGAGATGCCCCGCCCCGACATGCCGCCGCTGCCGAACCCGTTTCACATCGACGACGAAGAACTCCAGTAAACTTTTCACACGGCGACGACGAGGCCATCACCTCTGAGCCTTCGGAAGAACAGCGGCCGTTTCGGCGGGCGCCCAGTAGAACCGAACGGGACCAGCCCGATATCGCTGGCGAAGACGAGTGGTATCGGCCCGAGGGCCGGTGCAAGCAGGGTGGTACCGCGGGCTCCGGCTCGTCCCTGGAACAACCTTCCAGGAGCAACCATGGCGTATCCCCACGTTCACACCCAACCCTCGTTCCCCACCATCGAGCGCGACATCCTCGAGCGCTGGGACGCGGACGGCACCTTTCAGGCGTCGATCGACCAGA
>CANHST010000174.1 GCA_947463235.1 Acidimicrobiaceae bacterium | reverse complement strand
CAGTGCTCGCACGAAGGTGCTCGAGGTGGCAGCGGAGTACGACAGCCCGAGTGCGTTCGCGGTCTCTCCGAGGTCGAGTTCATAACCCAGTGGGTAGCGGTCCAGGCCGAGCACGAGTCGCCGTAACGCCCAGGTCGCGCTCGGCCCCAAAATGTTGAGCCAGAACAACTCCACGTACGTGCTGCGCACGTCGAAGCCCACGTGATCCACGACCGGGTCGTGCCACGGCACCACCATCAGTGTGGGTTCGGTGGGGGCGAACTCGATGGCCGGCATGTCGGCTCCCTTCAGGATGCGAGTGGGGGAGGAGTCGTACCCCCACTGGGCACATCGGGAACCGCCGATCGGCAAACTTCGCTGGGCTGGTCAGCCCTGCGGGATGAAGCCGAAGTTCGTGAAGTCGCCTGTCCACTTGGTGCTGGTCACGTCGAAGTCGGGTGCCTCCACCAGCGAACCGTCGGCCTGCACGATGTAGACCCGGTCGCCGGTGCGGGGGGCGCAGCCGGTGTTGGTCTCTGCGGCCTTCACGGCTCCGCTCGCATCGAGTTGCAGCAAGGCGACTCGTTCCACGGTCACCGTGATCGTCTGCGTGACACCGCCGAGGTCGGGCAGTGTCGAGGTCGGTGCGGGGGCTCCCCAGCATTCCGGAACCTCGATCAGGGCACCCGGGTCCGGCACGACGACCTGGGTGGCCGTCCCGCCTTTCGGTGTGTCCGACGAGGCCATGGCGGCGGCAATACCGCCCGACCAGGCGATCGTGACCGCTGCCGAGGCAGCCAGTATCCAACGTGTGGTGAATGCGACGTGTCGCATGACGCGGCCTCCGCCGAGGCGTCTTCGCCGGGACCGTCCCGGCGTGAAGTGTTGCTCACCTCTTTCTTCGGCATGTGTGTCGCTGGGGTTGATGGATTTTCTGGAAATCGTCGCGATCACTCACGTGTCGCGGCCGCCACACTGTTGGCCATGGATGAACTCGAACGGGCGCGAGGGTGGGTCGAGGCCGCGTCGCGCATCGTCGTGTTCACCGGCGCGGGCATCAGCACCGACTCCGGCATTCCCGACTTCCGCGGCCCCAACGGTCTCTGGACGAAGAACCCTGCGGCAGAGAAGGCCGCCACGCTGCAGCACTATCTCGCCGATCCCGAATTGCGGAAGTTGGCGTGGCGCAACCGCCTGCACTCACCCGCCTGGGAGGCGCAGCCGAACGATGCGCACCGGGCCGTGATGAACCTGGAGACTGCAGGTCGGTTGCTGGCGCTCGTGACGCAGAACGTTGACGAGTTGCATCAGAAAGCAGGACACGATCCAGCCAAGGTGATCGAGGTGCACGGCACCATGCACTGGACGCGTTGCTGGGAGTGCAACGACCGTCGCCCGATGCACTCCGTACTCGAGCGGGTGAGGGCAGGGGAGGACGACCCGCCGTGCGAACGCTGCGGCGGGGTGCTGAAGAGCGACACGATCTCCTTCGGTCAGGCGTTGGTACCCGAGGTCATCGACGCAGCCCTCTCGGCTGCGGACCGGTGCGACGTGCTCATCGCCGCGGGTTCGTCGCTGTCGGTGTTCCCCGCGGCGAACGTCGTGCCGCGTGCCAAGAGTGCCGGCGCGAAGGTCGTCATCCTGAACGGTGAGCCGACGAAGATGGACCGCTTCGCCGATGTGCTGCTGCTCGGCAGCCTGGCCGACACGCTGCCGGCGCTGTGTGGGTGACCGCCCCCGGTGACGAATCCCGACCTGCCGGGTAGTCTTTTGCCATGGCAACGTTCCGTGATCTTCTCTCTGCCGCCAAGGCGGAGATCCGCGAAGTCGACACTGCGAGTGCCGCCGAACTGATCGCTGCTGGTTCGGTGGTCCTCGATGTGCGCGAACCCGACGAGTACGACCAGGGTGCCCTGACCGGCGTCGTGCACATCCCGCGCGGCCACCTCGAGGCGCAAGTGGAAGGCCGACTGCTCGACAAGACCGCACAGGTGGTCGTGTACTGCGCAGGCGGCGTGCGCAGCGCGTTCGCCGCAAAGACCCTGCAGGAACTCGGTTACACCGACGTGGTGTCGATGGCTGGCGGGTTCGGCAAGTGGAAGGACGAGGGCCGCGCCTGGAAGACCCCTGTGGTGCTCACCGCCGATCAGAAGAACCGCTACATGCGCCACCTCCTGCTACCGGAGGTCGGCACCGAAGGCCAGGCAAAGCTGCTCGGCGCGAAGGTGCTGATGCTCGGGGCGGGCGGCCTCGGTTCGCCGTCGGCGCTGTACCTCGCGGCGGCGGGCGTGGGCACCATCGGCATCGTCGACATGGACGAAGTGGATGCCAGCAACCTGCAGCGCCAGATCCTCCACAACCTCGATCGCATCGGTGATCGCAAGGTGGACAGCGCCAAGAAGACGCTCACGCTGCTCAACCCCGACGTGAATGTGGTCACCTACGACACCCGCCTCGATGCCAGCAACATCATGGACATCATCAGCGGCTACGACGTCATCGTCGACGGTGCCGACAACTTCCCCAGCCGCTACCTGCTGAACGATGCCAGCGTGAAGCTCGGCATTCCGGTGGTGCACGGCAGCATCTTCCGGTTCGAGGGCATGGTCAGCGTGTTCCACCCGCTGCAGGGCCCGACGTACCGCGACATGGTGCCCGAGCCGCCGCCCGCCGAACTGGCCCCCAGCTGCGCCGAGGCCGGTGTGCTCGGCGTGCTGCCCGGCATCATCGGCAGCATTCAGGCGCTCGAGGTGATCAAGGTAATCCTCGGCATCGGCGAGCCGCTGATCGGTCGCATTCTGTCGGTCGATACCACCGACATGAGCTTCCGCACGTTCAAGCTGCGCCCCGACCCGGCCAACGAAGTCACCTACGCGAACCGCGACCGCATCATCGTGCAGGAGCTCGAGGGCCTTTGCGCTCCCGGCCTTTCACACTGAATGGCACATCACTCAGCCGGTAGCTCGTCGCGCTCCTGCATCACCACGCCGGCGATCACGAGTGCAGCACCCACCAAGTCGGCCACGGTCGGGGTTTGGTCGAGGGCAATCAGGCCCACCACCATCGCTGTCAGCGGCAGCAGCGCCAGCAGCAGCGCGAACCGTCGCATGGGGATGCGGCGCAGCACCACCTGATCGATCGCGTAACCGACCGACGACGACAGCAGGCCCACGAGGAAGCACAGGCCCAGGAGCCGTGGGTCGGTGACGACCGTGCTCAGGTGGCCGACGCCGAATGGCACGATCGCCAGGCCGCCGATCAGCAAGCCCACGCCAAGACCACTGAGACCCCGGTCGAGGCCGGCCACGCGTCGGCCGAGCACGATGTACGTGGCCCAAAAGGCACTGGCCATCAGGATGAACAGCACGCCCAGCGGGTCGCCGCCGAGCTCCACGCCCGACAGCACGGCCACGCCCGACGCGGCGAGCACCAATGCCCACGTGTTGCGTCGGCTGCGGGTGAACCATGCGGCCACCGCCACAGGGCCGATGAACTCCATCACCACGCTCTTGCCCAGCGCCAGCCGGTTGATGCCGAGGTAGAAGCACAGGTTCATTGCTGCGGTGGCGAGCCCGAAGATGGCGGCGGCCTTGAGGTCGGCGCGCGTCCACGCGCGCTGGTCGCGCCACGAGATGAGCAGGATGGGAATAGCGCCCAGCAGCACCCGAAACACCGCCACCGTGGCGGGCGGCAGTTCCTCGAACAGGTGCACGGCGATGCTGGCACCCGTGTATTGCGAGATGCCGGAGATGACGAACAGCGCCTCAGGGGACGCGGTGCGGAAGAACTGCGATGGGGTTCGGGTCATGGAGCCGGCGAGGCGCCGGGATCAGTCGAACAAATCAGGGTCGGTGCGGCAGATCTCCTGCCACAGCGGCTGAAAGCTCAGCCAACCGGCGATCGGCGACGCCGTGTTCTCGCGGGTGTAGGTGGCGTCCTCATGCGGGATCGGCACCGGCGTGCCCGCCGCCATCGCGAGCAACTGCGCCTGGCAACTGCGGTCCATGCTCAGGAACCAGAACGCTGCTTCATCGACCGTGGAACCCACCGTGAACAGGCCGTGGTTCTGGTGGATCGCGGCCTTGCCCTTCGGGAACTGGGCTACGAGTTCGTGGCCGTCCTGGATGCCGAACTGCACTCGGCCGCGCTGGGCGGTGACGACGACGTGGTCTTCGTAGAAGACGCAGGAGTCTTGGGTGATGGGTGCCAGCGGAATGCCGAGCGAGCTGAATGCCTTGCCGTGCACGCTGTGGCTGTGCGCGGCTGCGATCACGTCGGGGCGTGCTTCATGAACCGCAGAGTGGATCACGAACGCGGCGCGGTTCACGGGCCGACTGCCGTAGATGACATTGCCATCGTGGTCCACGAGGATGAGGTCGCTGACGCGGATGTGGCGGAAGCTGACGGCGAACGGGTTCACCCAGAAGTACTCGGGAAACTCCGGGTCGCGGACGGTGATATGTCCGGCGACGCCTTCACCGAATCCGACACGACCGAAGATGCGCAGGGCGGCGGCGAGTTTCTGCTTGCGATGCAGCCGCTCCTCCTCGACGGAAGCAGCGGGTGCCGGAAGCTCCAACTGGACGTCCTTCGGAGTGAGTTCCACTCCGTCGATGGTGCGAATGCCGTTCTCGGTGACGCTCATGACCGGAACTCTATGTCACGTACACCACTAGTGTTCCTGTCGGATCGAGAGGGGAATCGATGACCATCACCAGCGTGCCCACCATTGTCGAGCGCAAGCTCTCGCCGCAGATCGGCGCGGAGATCCACGGGGTGGACCTCCGTGAGGACCTCAGCGACCAGACCATCGCTCAGATCCGTGATGCGCTGTTGCGCAACAAAGTGATCTTCTTCCGGGAGCAGGACATCACTTCCGAGCAGCACATTGCGTTCGCTCGCCGGTTCGGGGCATTGGAGATTCACCCTGCAACACCGAAGGGTCAGGACCACATGGAGGTGCTCCGCATCTCACATGGGCCGAACTCGCGTGGTACCGAGAACAACTGGCACAGCGATGTCACCTGGCGGGCCGAGCCCTCGCTGGGGTCCATCCTTCGGGCCATCGAGTTGCCCGAGGCGGGTGGCGACACCCTGTTTGCGAACATGGAAGCCGCCTACGACGGGCTGTCGCCGAAGATGCAGGAATGGATCTGCGGCCTCACCGCCGTGCACGACATCGCCCGCGTGTTCGCGAAGCGGTTGAAGGTGACGGCCGAGGAACTGCACGAGAAGTTCCCGCCCCAGCGCCATCCGGTGGTGCGCACACACCCCGAGACCGGTCGGCGCAGCATCTATGTGAACACCGGATTCACGTCGCACATCGAAGACCTCTCGAGGAAAGAAAGCGACTGGTTGCTCGAGCATCTGTACTCGCAGGCAGCCCGCCCGGAGTACCAGTGCCGTTTCGTGTGGCGCACGAACTCGATCGCATTCTGGGACAACCGTGCCAGCCAGCACTACGCGGCGAGCGACTACTTCCCGCTCGTGCGCACGATGGAACGCGTCACCGTCGCCGGCGACCGGCCGTACTTCGACCCGTCGCAGGGCGGAAAGGCGGGGGAGTGAATCAGCAGATCGCGCCCGCATCCATCGCCCCGCCGGCAGCCAATTACGCGCATGCCGTGCTCTCCGAGCGGTCGGGCACCTGGCTGCACACCAGCGGTGTGGTGCCCACCCGCCCCGACCAATCGGTGGCCGAAGGCATCGAAGACCAGGCCGCCACGGTGTGGGAGAACTTGATGGCCATCTTGCAAGACGCGCACATGGGGCCGAGCGACGTGGTGAGCGTCACCACCTACGTGGTGGTGGAGCACATGGAATCCCTGCCTGCCGTGATGGCGGCTCGCGACAAGGCGCTCAGCGGCAAGCGCGTGGCCAGCACACTGGTCACCGTGCCGGCCCTGGCGAACCCGAAGTGGAAGCTCGAGATCAGCCTGATCGCTACTCGCTAGCGCCCGGGATGGCTCGGCCATGCCCGCCCGGCGTACGCTCGCACCCGTGAGCAACGACAGCGACGAGAAGCGCACCGACAGCGGCATCGTGGTGCGCCCCATGTACACCGCCGACGATCTGGCGGGATGGGACGCAGCCGCCCAGCTGGGCACCCCTGGCACCCCGCCCTACACCCGTGGTGTGTACCCCACGATGTATCGGGGCAAGCTCTGGACGATGCGCCAGTACGCCGGCTTCGGTTCGGCGGCCACCACCAACCAGCGCTTCAAGTTCCTGCTCGAGGCTGGCCAGACCGGCCTCAGCTGCGCGTTCGACCTGCCGACCCAGATGGGCTACGACAGCGACCACGCTCGCTCGGAAGGCGAAGTGGGCAAGGTGGGTGTGGCCATCGACTCGATGGACGACATGCGCACCCTGCTCGACGGCCTGCCGCTCGACAAGGTGAGCACGTCGATGACCATCAACTCCACCGCCGCCATCCT
>CANHST010000173.1 GCA_947463235.1 Acidimicrobiaceae bacterium | reverse complement strand
TGGCCCGAAGCGCTCCACCATCGTGTCGACCACTCCCGTATAGCCGGTGAACACCACCACCTTCTGGCCGGCCTCCACGAGGTCGGCCACGAAGTCCGCGGTGGAGCCAGCCTTGGTGATCGCCAAATCGTGGCGGGCCTTGTTCAACAGCCCGAGGAACGTCACCCAGGTGGGGCCGCTTCGCTCCGGATTCTCGGACAGGTACTCGAGCGCCCGCCTCTCGCCAGCGGCGACTCGCGTGGTGGGCACCGGCAAGGGCAGCCAGGTGCGCACCTTTTCCGGTAGGTCCAGCACCTCGCTCTTGGCCCGGCGCAACATCACGCCAGCCATCACCTGCGACAGTTCGTCGAGGTTCGACGCCCCATTCGTGTCGAGCCCGTAACCGTTGTGGGTGGCTGCGCAATAGCGCTGCGCGAATCGAAAGAAGCTCCGCGCCAATGGATGCTGCACCGCCTTCAAGAGGTTGTACAGATCCCTTGGCCGGTTCGTCATCGGCGTGCCGGTGAGCAGATAGGTGGCATCTCGGGCGCCATCCACCAGACCCAGCGTGCGCTTCGAGCGTGCACTGTCGTTCTTGATGTAGTGCGCTTCATCGACGATCACCACCGCGAAGGTCTGGGCGCTCAGCGCATCGTCGAACCGTGCCAGGCGGTCGTAGTTCACGACCACCCAACGGGCGGTCTCATCGAGTGGGTCCTTCTCCAGCACCTGCACATGGGCGCCGGGTTCCACCATGCGAATCTCGCGCTGCCAGTTCAGCTTCAGCGACGCCGGGCAGATCACGAGGAACGGTCCGGCAGGTGCCTGTTCGCGGGCAGCGACGATGGCGGTGCGGGTCTTCCCCAGGCCCATGTCGTCGGCCAGGATCGCTCGCTTTCGCGACAGGAGGAAGGCAACGCCCGTGCGCTGATGGTTGAACAGGTCGGGGTACGCCACACCCACTCGTTCGGCGGCCGTGACCAGAAAGTCGGCGGAGAGAATGTCGTTGCTCACATCACTCGAACGCACGGACGCACGCTGAATGTGACGCGTGTTCATCCGGGCGACGTACCCTCGCGCCCGATGAGTGACGCACCGCTGCTGACCACCGACCAGATGGCCTCGTTCGTTGCCCGCGGGTTCCTGCGGTTCGACGCCGTCATCCCCGACGACATCAACCAGCAGGCCCTGGAGGAACTGCCTCGCCTGTTCCGCACCTGGCTCGATGAGTTCCGAGGTGTCACCGGTGGCGCCGCCCCCACCGACATCGATACGAACGACGAGTACCAACTGCCTCGCTCGGGCACGGTCCTGCACCGGGCCTACGCACCCGACTCGGCGTTCGGCCGGATGGTGCGCGTACCCACCATCGCCGGTGCCATCGCCTCACTGGTGGGCGCCGACCCGGTGGTCGATCATCACTTCGTGCACATCAAGGTCGCTGGCGACCTCCATGCGCAGGGCCTGCACTGCGACGCGATCATCGACCAGGGGCCGGCGTTCGATATCCAGCTGTTCTGGTTTCCGCACGATGTGGCGCCACGAGAGGGCGGTACGCGCATGGTGCCCGGCAGCCACCTTCGGCGTGTGAACATGGACGACGTCTCGCGCTACCAACACCTCGCCGGCGAGCAGTACTTCGCTGGTGATGCCGGCACCGTGTTGATCTTCCATCAGGGCCTGTGGCACGCCGGCGCACCGAACCACGGCACTCGCGATCGAGTGATGGGCAAGCTGCGCCTGAACCCCATGCAACCGCAAGTTCGGTTGTGGGACACCAGCGATCTCGACGCCCGCAACCGAGCCGACGACCACATGTTCGCCCGCATGGAGCCAGGCCTCGTGGCATCCGAGTTGCGGCGTAGCGAACCCTGGTTCGAACCATCGAACACCCGCCTCGAGACCGTGCAGCGCTCAACACTGTGGCGGTACCTCACCGGTGACCCCGAGTTCGATGTGGATTGGTACCTCACCCGCACCGAGCGACGCGCCGGTTTGGTGGCGAAGTGAGTTCCCGCCAACAGGTCCTGATGCTGTGGCTCGCCAGCCCCACGCTCGACAGCCGCGTGTTGGGCTGGTCGTTCTTCGATGGCACGTCGGGAGCTGGGCCACAGCCGCAGGCCGACCCGCCCTACGGCACCGGCGTCGAAGCCTTGGTGGATGGGTGGCGGATGCTGCAGATGTCGCCGCTCATCCCACCCGTTCCCGGGCACGAACGCGAGACCTCGTTCCTGAAGCACGAGTTCGTGTTTGAACGCCTCGTCGAACTCGACTGACACTCCAACACCGGCACACGCCGAGCCCGCACCTACGCTCACTGCATGACGGCTCGACAGTTCGTGTTCCCGCAGGCGGGCGACGACCTCGCCACGCTCGCGGCGCGGGAACTGCCCGACCTCGCCGACGCCGCCCAGCAACTGCTGTCGTGGAATCTGCATCTCGCCGCGCGCCGCTCCACCGGGCTACTACCGAGCGACGTCGTGTTCACTGAGCCACCTCCGGCCCGATGAGCGCCATCATCACGCGCGCCACCGTGGTGGGTGGCCACGACGGACGAGCCGAGATCGAAGTGGAACTCACCTACGCCAACGGCGGTACCTCCACCATTTCGCTCGATGAGGAGGCCTGCATGGCTTCGCTCGACGCCGCCAACATCAACTCGATCGACGATCTGGTCGGACAGCCATGGAGCACCGTGCTGCCGGCCCTCGAACTCCTGGGAGACACACATGCTCGATCTCGTCATTCGTAACGGTTTCATCGTCGATGGTTCGGGCTTGCCGGGCCGCAACGGCGATGTGTCCGTCAAGGGCGGCAAGGTGGTGTCGGTCGGCGGCCGCGCCGGCGAAGCGCAGCGGGTGATCGATGCGACCGGCCGCGTCGTGGCGCCGGGATTCATCGACCCGCACACGCACTACGACGCACAGCTCTGCTTCGACCCCTACGCATTCCCCGCCATCGAGCACGGCGTCACCACCGTGGTGCCGGGCAACTGCTCGCTCTCGCTGGCACCACTGCGCATCGATCAGCGCGACTCGTTCAGCCGTATGTTCCGCCTGATCGAGGAGATGCCCGAGGCGGCGTTCGACGCGGGCGTCGACTGGCGTTGGGGCGAAGGCTTCAGTGGTTGGCTCGATGCCCTGGAACAGAACATTGCGCTCAACGTCGCACCGCTCGTGGGCCACAGCGTGCTGCGCATGTACGTGATGGGTCCGGAGGCGCAACGCCGCGCTGCCGATGCCGCGGAAATCCGCGCCATGGCCGACCTCCTGCGCGTCTGCCTCGAGGCCGGCGCCGTGGGCCTGAGCACCAGCTTCGTCGACATCGACGAGCACTACCGGCCGGTGCCCAGCCGCTGGGCCGCCCCCGCAGAGCTCGATGCCCTGTCGGCCGTGTTGGGCGAGCGCGACGCAGTGCTGCAGATCGTGCACGAGTTCTACGACACCGAACTCACCATCGCCCGCATCGAGCAACTCGCCGAACTGTCGCTACGCCACGGCATCACCACCACGCTCTCGCCGCTCTTCCACACCAATGGCAACAACGCAGGCGTGCAGCGAGTGATGGCCGCCGTCGAGGCAGCCCGGGCGCGCGGCGCTGCGGTGTGGCCGCAGGTGCAGACCCGCCCCATCGACATCAGCTTCACCCTCGAGCAGCGCAGCCTGATGTTGCTCACCATGCCGGCGTGGTGGAAGGTTGCATCCATCCGCGACCACGCCGAGAAACTGGCCGCTGTCGCTGCCGGCCGCGATGCCCTGGTGGCCGAGATGAACGCTATGTCGCGCCGGCCCAACGGCGGCCTGGGTGCAGGTGGGTTTGTTGTGCGCGACGTCGTCCATGCCCGGAACAACGACCTCATTGGCCGCAACATCGACGACATTTCTCGCGAGCGCGGCACGTCGCACGGCGACACCGTGGTGGACCTCGCTCTCGACGAAGACCTGGGCACGTGGTTCATCCGCGCATCGATCGGCCACGACAACTCGCCCGTTGTGGGCGATCTGCTCGCCCATCCCTTCGTACACGTCGGTGCGTCCGACGGTGGTGCGCACGTGGGCTCATTCTCCACGTTCGGCGACACCGGCTACCTGTTCTCCGAGTTCGTGCGCGGTACCAAGTCGCTGTCGCTCGAGGCGGCCGTGAAGAAGATCACGCTCGACCCTGCCAGCATCTGGGGCCTGAAGGGCCGTGGCTTGCTTGCCGCAGGGAACGCCGCCGACGTGGTGGTGTTCGACGCCGACCACATCGGTCGCGGTCCCGAGATCGCATCCGACGACTTCCCCGGTGAGGGCGTGCGTTGGATCCGCCGCCAGGAGGGCGTGGACGCTGTGGTGGTGAACGGCGACATCACGTGGAGCGCCGACGCCGGCTACGCGCCCGAGGTACGCGCCGGCGTCATCGCCACCCGCGATTGAGGTAGTGGGGCTCAGCCCTCGACAGCGATGCGCTCCAGCTTCGCCATGGTCTCTTCGAGCATCGACACCGGCACGATGGGCCACGTGCGACCAGCCGCACGCAGGGCCTCGACGATGTTCGACCAGTCGCAGTAGTTGGTGACGTCGGTGTGCGTCTCGTCGACGGCGTCGAGCTGCCACCCATACACGTGACCGAGCGGCGGCTGGTCGGGGGCACCCACCGTCCACTCCACGAGGCGACCCGGCTCGAGCTGCGTGATGGTGTTGCGCACCACGTACTTGCCCAAACCGGGAATGTCGTTCAGCGGCGCACGGTCCATCGCGATGTCGAATGTGTCGCCGACAGCAGTAACGGGCTGCGCGTCCGGTGCGGCTTCCAACATGCCCGAGCCGTCGATGCGCACATGGCCGGCAGGATCGCTGACGATGGCGTAGATGGCGGCAGCAGGTGCGGCGATGCGGTGGGTGACGGACACTCGTTCAGCAGACATGACGCCAACGTACCAGTGGGCGCGCAGGTCGATCATCGCGATGGCGCCGCCGTCGGATGGTCAGGCAACCGAACCGATGAAGATGATGTCGCCAGTTGCGACTTCGGTACCCGATTCGGGCTCCACGGTGATCGCCCACTTGGCGGGCGCCTGGGGCATGTCGAACGATGCGTGCACATTGCCGTCGGATGCCGGATCCAGCACGTGCATCGCCATCGACGCCGACGGCGTGATGAGCCACAACTCGTAGGCCTTGCCAGCAGGCGCTGCACCGAGGTCTTCGCCGATCACGACAGCGCGCTGCAGCGTTTCCGACCAGGCGACCTTGAAGCGGCCAGCATCGCTGGGCTGTTCGTCCAGCTCCACCATGCGTGCGTCGGGTTGTTCCATCACCATCGCCAGTTCGGTCGCGAACGGGTCGCTTGCATCGTTGCGCGTGAGCACTGACACACCCACCACCACGAGCAATGCGGCAGCCGCAATCAGCGCCGCAGCGGTCCACTTGCTACGACCCGTCGCACGGTGCAACGCAGGGGGCAGTTGGCGCACGCTCGGCGACATCTGCCGGGTGCGGTTGATCTCGTCGAGCACACGCCCCTTCAGCGCCGGCGGCGGGCTGACCGCCTGCGTCTGAGCCATCGATGAGTGAATTGCGCGGAATTCGTCGACCTCGGCGCGGCACAGTTCGCACGTGCCGAGGTGTGCCTCGAATGAGGCCCTATCGGCATCGTCGACTGCGTTGATGGCGTACGCGGCGGCAAGGAGGTGCACATCGTGGTCGATCATGCTCCACCTCCCAGTTCGTCACGGAGTTTGATCATGCCATCTCGAATACGGGTCTTGATAGTTCCTTCGGGCACGTTCAACAGCACCGCGACCTCACGGTAGGTGTAGCCACCGAAGTAGGCCAACTCCACGGCCTCGCGCTGTGTTGCAGTGAGCGCGTTCATCGCCTTGCGTACCCGGTACTGGTCGATCGACGACTCCACTTCAGCCACCACCGGGTCGTGGGTGGGGGTCGCCATCAATGCTTCACGATCGTCGCGACGGCGGCTGGCCTGTTCGCTGCGAACACGATCGACTGCCCTGCGGTGCGCCACCATCGCAGCCCACGTTCGCACCGACGCACGCGACGCGTCGAAGCGAGTCGCTGTTCGCCACAACTCGACGAACACTTCTTGCGTGACCTCTTCGGACTGAGATGGGTCGCGCACCACCTTCAAGGCCACGCCGTGCACCATCGGCGCCAGGAGGTCGTACAGCTGGGCAAAGGCAGCCTGGTCGCCACGGGCGACACGACGCAACAGTTCCACGTCGGACTCGATCTGCGGAAGGTCCGCAGTCGGATCGAGAGCGGTTGCCGCGTTGATCACATCACTGGTTCGGTGCCGAGCCTCATTTGGATTGCGCCAACGCAACCACCGCACTCGCTGGTCAGATTCGTGGGGAGCTCCGGCGTCGCTCATGCTCGCTGCACAACCTGGCGCGCTCCGCCGGTATTCCCACTCGAAGCGCGCCGCAGCCCGAGTCCGTTGCCGGACTCGGGCTGCGTCACCGACCAGATGGTCGTGA
>CANHST010000172.1 GCA_947463235.1 Acidimicrobiaceae bacterium | reverse complement strand
CACCACTACTACGACGGTGTGATCTTCCACCGCATCATCCAGGGCTTCGTGTGCCAGGGCGGCGACCCGTCGGGCACCGGCCACGGTGCGCAGGGCCGCTACCCGGGCTACCGCTTCGAGGACGAGCCGGTGAAGAGCCGCTACCAGATCGGTTCCGTGGCGATGGCGAACGCCGGCCCCGACACCAACGGCAGTCAGTTCTTCCTGATCAGCGGCCCCAATGGCGCCGGTCTGCCGCCGCAGTACAACCACTTCGGTCAGATCGTGAAGGGCCTCGACGTGCTCGACGCGATGGAGAAGGTGCAGACCGCTCGCGGCGACCGCCCGGTGACCGACGTGGTGATCAACTCGGTCACCATCACCGTCGCCGACTGACCCACCCTGCGGTGACACCCGACCGGCTGTCGCTGGCCCAGGCGCGTCGCATCGCCCTGGCAGCGCAGGGCTTTGCCGACCCACGCCCCACCGGGCGCGTAGATCGACGGCACTTCCGGCGCGTCATGGATCGGATGGGCATCATCCAGATCGACTCGGTGAACGTGCTGGTTCGTAGCCAGGAACTGCCGCTGTTCGCTCGACTCGGGCCGCACCCGCGCAGCCTCATCGCCGATGCCACCGCTGATGGCGAACTCTTCGAGTACTGGGTGCACGAGGCGAGCCATGTGCCGACTGAGCACCATCACCTGCATCGGTGGCAGATGGAGCGGGATCACAAGTGGTCGCGTTACTGGGACCTGCAACAGCGCCGTCCGGGTTTCATCGACAGTGTGTTGCAACGCATCGAGATGGATGGCCCGCTGGCATCCGGCGACCTCAACGAACGCGTGGGGAAGAAGGGCCAGTGGTGGGACTGGGACGATGGCAAGGTGGCGCTGGAGCACCTGTTCTGGAAGGGGGCCATCACGGCCACGCGGCGACCAAACGACTTTGCCCGCATGTATGACCTCGCTGAACGCGTGCTGCCGGCCGATGTGGTGGCACGGCCCGCGGCGCCCGAGCGCGAAGCTCGCAAGGAACTGCTGCTGCTGGCTGCGCGGCATCACGGTGTGGCAACGCTGACTGATCTCACCGACTATCACCGGCAGAAGAACCAGCCGTGCAAGCCGTTGGTCGATGAACTGGTGGAAGACGGTGCGTTGCTGCCGGTGCAGGTGGAGGGCTGGACCAAACCGGCGTACGTGCATCCCGAGGCGCGGACACCGCGTCGTATCGATGTGTGCGCGTTGCTCAGCCCGTTCGATCCGGTCTGCTGGCATCGCGATCGCAACGAACGACTCTTCGGCTTCCACTATCGCATCGAGATCTACACCCCGGCCCCCAAGCGGATCTACGGGTACTACGTGCTACCGGTGTTGTGGGGTGACTCGTTGGTGGGCCGGGTAGATCTGAAGGCCGATCGCCAGGCCCGCGTCTTGCGTGTGCAGGGATCGTTCGCCGAGCCCGGAGTGCCCCTCGATGCCTTGGCCGACGACCTCGCCCGGGAGCTTCGTGCAATGGCAACGTGGCTCGATCTCGATGAGGTGGATGTGCAGCCGCGTGGCGACCTCGCGCCCGCATTGAATCGGTGTGTCTCGGCGCTGTGACGATGTCGGTACGCTCGCGCTGATGTCGGACACCGAGCAGTCGCCGAGCGCGGCGCCACGCGATCAGATGCCGCGATGGGTGTGGAAGGCCGTCGTGATCTTCTGGGTCGGCTGGTTGATCGCCACGCGGGTGAACTCCGTGGTGAACAACCTGTACGGCCTTGCCACCTTGCTGCTGGTTTCGGTGTTCTTGTCGTTGGCCATCGAGCCCGGCGTGAACCGGCTCGCCCGCCGCGGGTGGCGACGGGGTACGGCGACGGCCTTGATCCTCTTCGGTGTGTTGGTGGGGTTCCTGGTGTTCGTGGTGACAGTGGCGGCACTGGTGGGCCAACAGATCGCCGATCTGCTGCAGAACTCCGAGGATTACGTCACGCGGTTCGTGAACTTCGCCAATGATCATTTCGGCACGCACATCGACGCCACGTCGGTGATCGCCGAAATCCAAAACCCGAATGGTGCCGTGCAGCGGTTCATCCGCGGTCAGAGTCGTCGGGTGCTCGACATCTCCGTCACGGCGCTCGGTGTCGTGATCCAGGCGCTGTCGATCGCACTGTTCACCTTCTATCTGGTGGCCGATGGTCCGAAGTTGCGCCGGGCGATGTGCAGCCGCCTCCGGCCCGAACGGCAGCGGCGCGTGCTCGAGACGTGGGAGATCGCGATCGAAAAGACCGGTGGCTACCTGTACTCGCGGGCGCTCTTGGCGGGCCTTTCGGCGTTCTTCCACTGGGTGGTGCTGCAGGCCCTCGGCATCAAGGCCCCTGTCGCATTGGCGTTGTGGGTGGGCATCGTCAGTCAGTTCCTGCCGGTGGTGGGTACCTATCTGGCGGGAGCCCTGCCGGTGCTGATCGCTCTCATCGAGTCGCCCGGGAAGGGCCTTGCGGTACTGATCTTCGTGGTCGTGTATCAGCAGGTCGAGAACTACTTCTTCATTCCCCGCATTACCGCCCGCACGATGGACATTCATCCGGCCGTGGCGTTCGGTGCTGCCTTGGGAGGTGCGGCCCTGCTCGGTCCCGTGGGTGCGGTGCTGGCCATCCCCGGCGCGGCCATGGTGCAGGCGCTGTTGTACGACGTGGGCGAGCGGCACGATGTGATCGACAATGAGCTCGTCGATGTGGCCCCGCGACATCGACGACGACACAAACGCAACGACCCCCCAACGACCCCCGGAACCTGATGGCCACCCCTGACGCATTCGCCCCTGTGGCGATCACCACCCGTAACGACTTTGAAGAGTCCGTGCATTTCGGCGCCGTCGTGGCGTTGAGCCCCGACGGCAACGTGGAACTCACCGTGGGCGACCCTGGCGTGCTGGTGTACCCGCGGTCCTCCAACAAGCCGATGCAAGCAGTGGCCATGGTGCGCTCCGGGCTCTCGCTACCGCCCGAACTCCTTGCCCTGGTGTGCGCCAGCCACGACGGCACTCCGATGCACCTCCAGGCGGCCGAACGCATCCTCGCGTCGGCAGGTCTGACGGCTGATGCGCTCGCCAACACGGCATCGATGCCGCTCGACGAGGCGTCGGCGTGGGCCATCATCGCTGCAGGGGGCGACCGGACCGCGCTGCAGATGAACTGCAGCGGTAAGCACAGCGGCATGGTGGCCACCTGTGTGCACAACGGATGGGCTCACGATGCGTCGTACCTGCAGGTCGACCACCCATTGCAGCGGGTCATCACCGACACGATCGACGAACTCTGCGCCGAACCGCACGCCCATATCGGCGTCGACGGTTGCGGGGCGCCGGCGCACGCGATGTCGCTGGTGGGTCTGGCCCGAGCATTCCGGGCCATCGCCACCGGCGCCGCAGGAGCAGCAGGCGATGCGGTGTACGCGGCGATGACGCAGCACCCGGAAATGGTGGGCGGCACCACCCGCGACGTGACCATCTTGATGCAGCATGTGCCGGGTTTGGTGGCCAAGGACGGGGCCGACGGCGTGTTCGCGGCGGCACTGCCCGATGGCCGCGCCGTGGCGTTGAAGATCGCCGACGGTGGCGACCGTGCGCGACCACCGGTGATGCTGGCCGCGTTGGCCGACATCGGTGTCGACGTGAGCGCAGTGGCGCCGATGCTGGAAGAGAAGATCATGGGACACGGTCGGCAAGTGGGCACCGTGCGTGCGCTGAACCTGTGACCGCAATTCCTTTCGTCACGCTCGACGATCCTCGGTATGGCGAGGTCGTGCAGGTGGCGCCGCACATCCAGCGCGTGATCGCGAACAACCCATCGAAGTTCACGTATCACGGCACCGGCACCTACATCGTCGGTGAGGGCGACGTTGCGGTGATCGACCCGGGCCCGGCCTTACCGGAGCACCGGTTGGCGCTGGAGTCAGCGTTGGCAGGGCGCAGGGTCACATCGATTCTCGTCACGCACTGTCATTCGGATCATTCGCCGCTCGCTGCGTGGTTGCGCGAGACGACGGGTGCGCCGACGGTCGCTTTTGGCCCACACATGGTGGACGAGACGTGGGTTGACGACGACACGCCGGATGAACCTGACGAGGACGAACTCGCCGCTCAGGCTGCTGGCGAGGCCAAGGTGGAGGAGACACTCGATCTGGCGTTTCGACCGGACCTGAGCGTGCGCACTGGTGATGTCGCCGCATCTGGTGACGGATGGACGTTGACCGCTGTGCATACGCCCGGACACACCAGCAACCACACGTGCTTCTGGATGCCCGAGCAGGCGGCGCTGTTTTCGGGCGATCACATCATGGGCTGGAGCACCACGGTGATCACCCCGCCCGACGGCGACATGCGCGACTACTTCGCGTCGCTCGAACGGGTTCGAGAAATGTCGCCCGCCGTGTTGTGGCCTACCCACGGGTCGCCGGTCACCGATGTGGTGCCGTTCCTCGACGCCTTCGTGGCGCATCGTCTCGAGCGTGAGGCCCAGGTGTTGGGTGCCGTTCGCGACGGTGTGGCGCTGGTGCCCGACATGGTGAAACGGCTGTATGTCGGAGTGAACGAGAAGCTCTACAAGGCTGCTGGTCGCAGTGTGCTGGCGCATCTCATCAAACTGGTCGCCGATGGCGACGTGGTGTGCGAGGGCATGCAACCAGGCGTCACCACACCGTATCGACCCACCTGAGCACTGGGCCTAGATGTATTGATCCAGGATCGTGCTCTCGGTGAGACGATCGAGGGTGTCCTTCACCGCTGATGCCGTCTTGGCGCTGATGCCTGGAACGCGGGCGATGTCGCCGGCGGTGGCCCGCAGCACCTTTGCGAGTTCGCCGAAGTGCTCGGTGATGGCCATCGCCTCGCTGTCGCTGAGCCGGGGCACGCGCGCCAGGAGGCGCAAACCCTTCGGTGAGGCCGGGGCGTCGCCATCGGCGTGGCTGACCTGATGGTCGGTGAGGTGCGGATAGTCGGCCATCACGAGGTCGAGTTCGTCGTCGAGTGAGGTGAAGACCTCATCGAGCTGCAGGCGCAGCAATCGGGCGTCGACGCCGAGTTCCACGATCATCGTCTCGATTTCGGCCGCAAGCTGACGCACCATGTCGCCGCGCTGCACCACAGCGGCCACGTCGCGAACGGTGACCACATCCTCGATCTCGAGCGCGGTGAGCGCGCTGGTGGCATCGTCGAGCTTGGCCTTGTACCGCTCGAGCGTCTGCAGCGCCTGGTTGGCGCGGTCGAGCAAGCGGCCGATCTCCTGCAATTGGCGTTTCATGCCACCTGCGTAGACGTTGATGACGCTCATCTCTTCGCTGACACTGATGACGGGTACCCCGAGCGATACGGCGACGCGCTCGGCCGTGCGGTGTCGGGTGCCGGTCTCCGAAGTGGGCACCGTGGGGTCGGGCACGAGGTGCACGTTGGCCCTGGCGATACGTGAGGCGTCGCTGCTGAGGATGATGGCGCCGTCCATCTTGGCCAGTTCGCTGAGGCGCTGGGGAGTGAAGTCGGCGTCGAGCAGGAAGCCACCGGAGCAGATGGACAGCACGTCGGGCCCGTCGCCCACCAGTACGAGTGCACCCATTTTGGCGCGCACGATGCGATCGATGCCATCACGCAGTGGCGTGCCGGGGGCAACCTGGGCCAACGCAGCGTGCAGCGAGTCGTTCGGAGGGGACTGAGCGGGCATGAGGCCTTCCAGTGTAGGAGAACGGACGGATGCTGCCGCCGCGCCGTCAGGCGGCCCGAGTTGCCCTGCCGCTGAGGCCCACTGCGGCCAGCGCCTCGGCCACTGTGCCGACCCGTACCACACTGATGCCGTCGGGTGCAGGGGGTGAGTTGGCGGGGATGATCGCACGGGTGAAGCCCATTCGGGCGGCCTCTGCCAGTCGGCGAGGAGCGTGGGCGACCTGACGAAGCTCGCCCGCCAGACCGACCTCGCCGAACACGACGAGGTCGGGAGGGAGTGGGTGGTGGAGGAGTGCGCTGACGAGTGCGAGGCACAGTGGCAGATCGGCCCCGGGCTCGGTGAGCCGAACGCCGCCAACCGCTGACGCGAAGACCTCGTGGGTGCCCAGCGCCAGGCGTGCTCGCCGTTCGAGCACGGCGAGCAGGAGAGCAAGCCGGCCATGGTCGATGCCTTGCGCGCTGCGCCGTGGGGGTACGCCACTGGGCACAGGGTTGGTGAGGGCCTGAACCTCCACCAGCAGCGGGCGCTGACCCTCCAGCGTGGGCACCACCGCAGAACCGGCCACGCCGGTGCGCCGATCGGTGAGGAACAGCCGACTGGCGTCGGGCACCCCCTGCAGGCCGTCGCCGGCCATCTCGAACACGCCGAGTTCGTTGGTGGCCCCGAAGCGGTGCTTCACGGCGCGCAGGAGCCGAAGGGAGTGATGCCGATCGCCTTCGAAGGACAGCACGGTGTCGACCACGTGTTCGAGCACGCGCGGGCCGGCCAACCCGCCCTCCTTCGTGACGTGCCCGACCAACACGATGGGTACGCCTCGACGCTTCGCCTCGCTGACCAGACGGTGGGCGCATTCGCGAACCTGCACCACACT
>CANHST010000171.1 GCA_947463235.1 Acidimicrobiaceae bacterium | reverse complement strand
CATCGCTGTCAGCGACCGATCCGGCACGATCGCTTCGCCCCTCACCGTGCTGCAGCGGTCGGGTTCCGTGGCGCGCGACCATCAGCAGATCGCCGCATTGGTGCTCGAGGAGGAGGCCGAGGCGGTGGTCGTTGGGCTGCCACTGAACATGAATGGCACCTCTGGCCCTGCTGCGCAGGCTGCCATCAAGGAAGCCAAAGCCTTGGCTACCGTGGTGGGCGTGCCGGTCCACACTTCCGACGAGCGTCGCACCACAGTCAGCGCCGACAGGGCCATGATCGAGGCCGGGATGAATGCCGTGAAACGCCGCAAGGTGGTCGACAAAGTGGCTGCCGCAGTCATCTTGCAGCACTGGCTCGATGGGCGGTCGGCTCGATCATGACCATGATCGACGAGCGCCAGTGGCACGAGGACCCATGGGACGACCCTGAGCTCACCGATGCGCTCGTGGTGGAGCGCCCGCCACGGCATCGCCGGCCCTTCAAGTGGCTGGTGTGGCTGCTGATGTTCCTCGGATTCGCCGCACTGGTGGCCGTCGGTGTTGGTGGCCTCTGGTACACCCAGCAGGTCAATCCTGCGGGCGACCCCGGTGATCCCATCACGTTCACGGTGAACGCCGACGACACGCTGCAGACCGTGAGCGACCGACTGGAGTCCATGGAACTCGTGGGCAAGGCGTGGGTGTTCCGCTGGTACGTGGAGCACCACGGGGGTTTGGAACTCACCACCGGGTACTACCAGCTTCGGCCGAACGACCACATGGGCAATCTCATGCGCGTGCTGCGCACCCCACCCTCGCAAACGTTCACCAAGATCACGTTCCCCGAAGGCTTCACCTATTCGAAGATGGGCGCCCGCCTCGAACAGAAGGTGGCGCGGATGAGTGCCAGTGCCTTCGGCGTAGCGGCCACGGATGGCACCGTGCGCTCGAAGTACTCGCCCGCAGGAGTGAACAGTCTCGAGGGCTTGCTCTTCCCCGATACCTATCAGGTGTCGAACGGCGAGACCGAGCAGCAGGTGGTGGAGCGCATGGTGGGCCTCATGGAACGAGTTGCCGCTCAGGAAGACATCGAGGTGAAGGCCAACTCGTCGTGCGGGTACTCGCCCTACCAGGCGTTAGTGGTGGCCTCGCTGATCGAGCGCGAGGCGAAAGTGCCCGACGACCGAGCGAAGATCGCCCGCGTCATCTGCAATCGGCTGTTCCTCGGCATGCCGTTGCAAATCGACGCGTCGCTCTACTACCAGCAGGATGGCAACCTCCCGTTCAGTGAGCTCCGCAAGATCGACACGCCGTACAACACGTACCTGCACACCGGCCTACCGCCCACCCCCATCGCGAACCCCGGTCGTGCCAGCATCCAGGCTGCGCTGAACCCTGTGGCCAACCCTTCGCTCGGCGATCCGATCTGCAAGGACCTGCCGCCGGACACGGCGTGTCTGTACCTGTATTACGTGTTGGCCGACGCAGACGGACACCACGTGTTCGCCGCGACGCCGGAGCAGCACGCTGCGAACGTCAAGAAGGCACGAGAGGCCGGGCTGCTGTGATCTCAGGGAATACACGCGTCGCTGCGGTCATCGGCAGTCCCGTCCACCACAGCCTGTCGCCAGCACTGCACAACGCTGCGTTCGAAGCACTGCACGTCGACTGGGTCTATGTGGCGTTGCACGTTGCGCCGGGCGAAGGACAGCGGGCCATCGATGCGATGCGATTGCTGGGCCTGGGCGGGCTCAGCGTCACCATGCCGCACAAGGAAACCGTTGCCGGCGCGGTCGATGTGCTCGATCCTGCAGCGGAGGCGCTGCGGAGTGTGAACACGGTGGTCCCCGCCGCCGACGGCACCCTGGTTGGGTACAGCACCGATGGCGCTGGCTTCGTGGCGTCGCTGGCCGCTGCCGGTGTTTCAGTACAGGGCCGCTCCGTCGGAATGCTGGGCGCAGGTGGCGCCGCGAGGGCCATCGCCGACGCGTTGGGCCGCGCAGGCGCGGCCCAGGTGGCCGTGATCAATCGCACCGCCAGTAGCGCCGAGGCAACCGCAGCGCTCGCGGGTCGAGTCGGTGTGGTGGCCGGGACTGCGGCGCTGCGCGATGCCGACATCGTGGTGAACGCCACCTCGGTGGGAATGGCCAGCGATGTCGACATTCCATGCGATCCCGAACTGCTGCGCGCCGGGCAGGTGGTGGCCGACATCGTGTACCACCCGAGGGAGACCGCGCTGCTCCGTGCCGCCCGGTCTGTGGGCGCAACGGCCGTCGATGGGCTGGGCATGCTGGTGCATCAGGCGGCGTTGCAGCAGACGCTGTGGCACGGCCTGGTGCCCGACATTGATGTGATGACCGCTGCGGCGGAACGGGAACTCGCAGCGCGTCGCCAGTAGCCTTCACCGAATGCTGCGTTACCTCACCGCCGGCGAATCACACGGCCAGGCCCTCGTCGTCATCGTCGAGGGCCTTCCTGCCGGTCTCGAGATCACGGTCGAGGAGATCCAGTCGGAAATGGCGCGGCGCCGACTCGGCTATGGCCGCGGTCCTCGTCAGCGTTTCGAGCAGGACGAACTCACGCTCGTCGGCGGTGTGCGTCACGGCCGCACGCTCGGTTCGCCGGTCGCCATCGAGATCAAGAACAGCGAATGGTTCCGCAGCGACAAGTGGCATGAGGAGATGTCGCCGGCGCCCGGGGCCACAAAAGATCCGCTCACCCAGGTGCGTCCCGGGCACGCTGATCTGGTCGGAATGCAGAAGTACGGCTTCACCGACGCTCGCGATGTTCTCGAGCGCGCCAGTGCCCGCGAAACCGCCGCCCGCGTCGCTGCTGGCGCCTTGGCGAAGAAGTTGCTGTCGCATCTCGGTGTTTCGGTGATCTCCCACATCACACAGATGGGTCCGGTTCGTAGCAGCGGGGTTCGCCCCACGCCCGCGGACCTGGCCGCGGTGGACGCCTCAGAAGTCCGCTGTTTCGACGCCACTGCTGGCGACGCCATGATCGAAGAGATCAAGGCGTGCGCCAAGGACGGCGATTCGCTGGGTGGCGTGGCCGAGGTGCTTGCCTACGGCGTGCCGGTGGGCCTTGGTAGCCATGTGCACTGGGACCGCAAGATCGATGCAGCGCTGGCGCAGGCCATCATGAGCATTCAAGCCGTGAAGGGTGTGGAGATCGGCGATGCCTTCGATGTGGCAGGTCGTCGCGGCAGCGTGGCGCACGACGCCATCTCGTGGGTGCCCGAACTGAACGATTACCGCCGAGAGAGCGCGCTGGCGGGCGGCACCGAGGGTGGCATGACCACCGGTGAACTGCTCGTGGTGCGCGCCGCCATGAAGCCACTGGCCACGCTGAATCGGCCGACGCTGAAGACCGTCGACGTGGTCACCAAGGAAGAGACCGTCAGCTTCAAGGAACGCACCGATGTCACGGCCGTGCCCGCCATGGGTGTGGTGGCCGAGACGATGGTGGCACTGGTGCTCGCCGCCGAAGCGCAACGCAAGTTCGGTGGCGATTCGGTCGCGGAGTTCGTTCGCAACGCCGAGTCCTTCCGCCAGACCCTTCCCTGACCCATGATCGATCGCGACCAGCACGTGGTGCTCGTGGGGATGATGGGGGTGGGCAAGACCACCGTTGCCCGGGTGCTCTCAGAGCGACTCTCGCGTCCGTTGCTCGACAGCGACACCATCATCGAGGCGCGCACGAAGCGAACCGTGAGGGAGATCTTCTCCACCGACGGCGAGCCCGCGTTTCGCGCGTTGGAGACCGAGGTGCTGCGTGAGGCGTTGGCGTCGCCGTCGCCCAGCATCATCGCTGCAGCGGGGGGAGTGGTGCTCAGTTCCACCAACCGTGAACTGCTGAAGACCTCGGGTGCTCGCGTGGTCTGGCTGTGTGCCGACCCGGCGACGCTGGTGGAGCGTGTACGTGGCGGTGGTCACCGTCCGCTGCTCGACCAGGATCCAGCGGGTACGTTGCAACGCATGTTCACCGAGCGCGAAGCCTTCTACCGGGAGGTCGCCGACGCGATCGTCCTGGTCGACAACCGGTCGGTCGGTGAGGTCGTGGAGGCCGTGCTGCGATGATCACCGTTCGTGTGCCGTTGGGTGATCGCAGCTACGACGTGCTGGTGGGGCATGGTGCGCGCACGGAGTTGCCGGCGTTGTTGCCTCGCTCCGCACGCCGCGCCGCAGTCGTCACCCAGGCGGGTATCCCTCTGGAGATCGACCCCGGCGTGCCGTTCGAGCGGTTCGAGATCGGCGATGGCGAAGACCACAAGACGCTCGCCACCATCGAGCGCCTGTGCCGCGGCTTCGCCCGAATGGGCCTCACGCGCAACGACGTCATCGTCGGTGTCGGTGGCGGCATGGTCACCGATGTGGCCGGCTTCGCCGCAGCGTCCTGGCATCGAGGCATTCCGGTGGTGCATGTCAGCACCACGCTGGTGGGCATGGTCGACGCAGCCATCGGTGGCAAAACGGGCGTGAACCTGCCCGCCATCGATGGCGTCGGCGGCAAGAACCTGGTGGGTGCCTACTGGCAGCCCAGCGGTGTGGTCTGCGACCTGGATGCGCTGGCCACGTTGCCGCCGCGCGAACTCCGTTGCGGCCGCGGCGAGATGGCGAAGTACCACTTCCTCACCGGTGACGATTTGCTGGCCATGGCAGAACCCGAGCGTGTGGCGCGCTGTGTGCAGATCAAGGCCGAGGTGGTTGCCTCCGACGAACGAGAGGGTGGTCGTCGCGCGCTGCTCAACTACGGCCACACGCTGGCGCACGCGCTGGAGATCGCCACCGATCATTCGCTCGCTCATGGCGAAGCGGTTGCGGTCGGGTTGGTGTATGCGGCGCACCTGGCCCACCGGCTCGGGCGTATCGACGATGCGCGTGTGCAACGGCATTACGAGGTCGTCGGAGGTGCGTACGAGCTCGGCACCTCGCTGCCGCCCGACCTGTCCGCCGAGCACTTGGTCTCGCTGATGGGTCTCGACAAGAAGGTGCTGTCCGATGGTCTCACCTTTGTGCTCGATGGCCCCCAGGGCGTGGAAGTCGTTCCCGGCGTGGACCCCGCCGCCGCGTTGGCAGCGCTCAGCGACATGGCCTGAGCCATGTCGCTCGACATCGTCACCGACCGATTGTTGCTGCGTGGCTGGAGCGAGGCCGACAAGTTGCCCTTTGCGGCGTTGACCGGCGACCCTGAGGTGATGCACTACTTCCCGTCCACACTGACCGGGGAGCAAAGCGACGCAATGGTGGATCGCATGTCCGAGATGCTGCAGACCCGCGGCTGGGGTCTGTGGGCCGTCGAGCGGAACGACACCGCAGCGTTCATCGGCTACGTGGGGTTGTCGGCCCCAACCTGGTTCGTTGAAGGGCTTACTCCGTGCGTGGAGATCGGATGGCGTCTGGCGAGCGAACACTGGGGGCATGGTTTCGCTCCGGAGGCGGCCGAGGCGGTGCTGCGGTATGCGTTCGAACACCTCGAGCTACCCGCTGACGAAGTGGTGAGCTTCACCACGATCGCCAATAGCAAGTCGCGTCGCGTGATGGAGAAGATCGGTATGCAACTCGACCCACGTCGAGAGTTCGATCACCCGATGACCCCCGGCTGGTGGGGCCAGCGACACGTGGTCTACGCAATTGATCGACCGACCTGGAAGGCCCGCGTGGCACGATAGGTCCGTGGCCACCATCGCCCTTCTCCACGGACCCAACCTGAACCTGCTCGGCCAGCGCGAGCCGCACATCTACGGCAGCGCCACCTTGGCCGACTATGAGGCATTGGTGACTGCCGTCGCCGAACGCCACGGGCATGCCGTCTCGACCTTTCAGACCAACCACGAAGGTCAGTTGGTGGATGCCATCCATGCCGCTCGCGGCGCAGCCGACGCCATCATCATCAACCCCGGTGCGTTCACGCACTATGCGTGGAGCATTCACGATGCGCTGGCTGCGTTCAGCGGCCCGATCATCGAGGTGCACATCTCCAACCCGAATGCTCGCGAGCCGTGGCGTCACACCAGCGTGGTGGCACCGGTGGCGACGGGTTCGATCATGGGGCTGGGCATGCACGGCTATGAACTCGCCGTCGAAGCTGTCGCGAGGAAGCTGGCCTCATGATCGTCGCCGGACGGGCGGCCCGGGTGCAGGCCCGTCTCGAAGGGGTCGATGCGATGTTGGTGAGTGATCTCACCAACATTCGCTGGCTCACGGGGTTCACCGGCTCGAACGGTTGGCTCGTGCTCGATCAGGGTGGGCTCACGCTGATCACCGATGGTCGATATGGCGTGCAGGCCGAGCAGCAGTTGGCCGCTGCCGGAGCCGTGGCCGACATTCGGGTGGGTGCCACCGGGGCCGACACGCTGGCGCACATCGCCGCCGAATGCGCTCGGCACGCTCGTATCGGCTTCGAGTCCATGCACGTCGCTGTGCACCAGCACGGGCTGTACGCCGCCGCAATCCAGGGCGAGTTGGTCCCACTCATCGGCGTGGTGGAGGCCGAGCGGCGCACCAAGGACGAGGCCGAGGTGAATGCCATCAGCCGGGCATGTGCCATCGCCGACCAGGCGCTTGGCGAAGTGGCGCCGTCGCTGGGT
>CANHST010000170.1 GCA_947463235.1 Acidimicrobiaceae bacterium | reverse complement strand
TGGCCATGGTGTACATGGATGGCCACAAGATGTCCAAGAGCCTGGGCAACCTCGTGTTCGTCGACGCACTGCGTCGCGAATGGGACCCTCGTGCCATCCGCCTTGCCATCATCGAGCACCACTACCGCCTCGAGTGGGAATGGGACGACACGCTGATGCCGCGCAATGCCGCCCGGCTCGAACACTGGACCCGCGGCGGTCATGGCGAGAGCGGTGTGGTGGACGACGTGCGTGCTGCGCTCGACGACGATCTCAATACTCCGGCAGCACTGGCGCTGATCGACGAGGCCGCGGCGAGCGGAATGGGCGTGCACGACGCAGCAGCACTCTTGGGTGTCATTCTCTGAACTATGCTCCGCGCATGTCGCAGGAGGCGCCGTCCAGGTGAAAGCACAGGGAGCGGGCAAAGCGCAGGCACGTTTCCGACGCATCGCTCGACCGGTCGCGAACCAACTCTGGGACTTTCACCTCGAAGGTTTCGATCGGCTTCCCACTTCCGGCCCGGCCATCCTGGCTCCGAATCACGTGAGCTTTCTGGACTCTGCGTTCCTGATGCTGATGGTGCAGCGCAACATCAGTTTCGTCGGGAAGGCCGAGTACATGGACTCGTGGAAGACCAAGTACTTCTTCCCGATGATGGGCATGATTCCTATCGATCGTGCGGGTGGCGACAAGAGCCAAGCGGCGCTCGACACGGCTGAGCGAGTGCTGCGCAGGGGCGAGTTGTTCGGCATCTTCCCCGAGGGAACCCGCAGCCGCGACGGGGTGCTGTACAAGGGGCGCACCGGAGCGGCGCGTCTGGCGTTGCAGGTGGGCTGCCCGATCTTCCCCGTCGGCGTGGTGGGTACCCGCGAGATTCAGCCGCCCGACGCGAAACTGCCCAAGATTCGCCGAGAGGCCACCATCACCATTGGCCGGCCGATCAATGTGGAGCGGTACCGCAACAAGGCCGAGGATCACCTGGTGCTGCGGCAGATCACCGACGAGCTGATGTTCGAGATCAGAGAGCTCACAGGGCAGGAGTACCGCAACGTGTACGCCGGCAAGACCGCCGAAACCGAGCCGACCGTTGTCGCCAAGGTGGGTCGCGTAGCCGAAGCGCAACGGTCGGAGCTGGAAGAAAGCGTCGGGGCTGCATCGGGTTCGTAGCCATAGAATGATCGCCTATGGCCGAGATCACGATTTCTCTCCCCGACGGTTCGCAGCGATCCCTCCCGGATGGTGCCACTGCGATCACGCTGGCGGAGTCCATCGGTGCCCGGCTCGCCAAGGCCGCCGTTGCGGCCGTGGTGAACGGCGACGAACGCGATCTCGGTGACTCCCTACCCGACGGTGCTCAGGTGGCCATCATCACGGCGGGCTCCGACGAAGGTCGCCACGTGCTGCGGCACAGTACGGCTCACGTGCTGGCGCAGGCCGTCACGCAGCTCTTCCCGGGCGCGAAGTTCTCCATTGGCCCGGCCATCAACGACGGCTTCTACTACGACTTCGAGCTGCCAGGTGGGCGCACGTTCGCCGAGGCCGACCTCGAGGCCATCGACGCTCGCATGCGCGAGATCATGAAGGCCGACCAGCCGTTCGTGCGCGCCGAACTGCCTGCCGCCGAGGCGCTGCAGGTGTTCGCCGACCAGCCCTACAAGTGCGAGATCATCGAGCGCGTCAGCAGCGGCGCCGCCGACTCCGACGATGCCGGCGAGATCGGCAGCGGTGAGACGATCAGCGTGTATCGCAACACGCCCGAGTTCGTCGACCTGTGTCGTGGCCCGCACGTGCCGAGTACGGGTCGCCTGGGTCACTTCAAGTTGATGAAGGTGGCCGGTGCGTACTGGCGTGGCAACGAGAAGGGCCCGATGCTGCAGCGCATCTACGGCACGGCGTGGGCCAGCAAGACCGAACTCGAGGAGCACCTGCATCGTCTCGAGGAGGCAGAAAAGCGCGATCACCGCAAGCTCGCCACGGAACTCGACCTGCTGAGCTTCCCCCAGGAACTCGGTGGCGGGCTCGCGGTGTGGCACCCCAAGGGTGGCATCGTGCGCAAGCTCATGGAGGACTACAGCCGCGAGCGCCACGAGAAGGGCGGCTACCAGTTCGTGTACACGCCGCATCTGGCCAATGCGAACCTGTTCGAAACCTCGGGCCACCTCGGTTGGTACAAGGACGGCATGTACCCGGCCATGGAAATGGACAACGGTACGTACTACCCGAAGCCGATGAACTGCCCGATGCACTGTCTGATCTTCGGTAGCCGACAGCGCAGCTATCGCGAGCTGCCGTTGCGGTTGTTCGAACTCGGCACGGTGTACCGGTACGAGCGCGCCGGCACGCTGCACGGCCTCATGCGGATTCGCGGCTTCACGCAGGACGACAGCCACATCTATTGCACCGAAGATCAACTGCAGGACGAGATCGCGTCGCTGCTCGACTTCGTGATGAGCGTGCTGCGCGCCTTCGGCTTCCACGATTTCACGGCGAACCTCTCTACGAAGGACCCGCAGAAGTACACGGGCTCCGACGAGAACTGGGACCGGGCAACCGAAGCGCTGCGCTTGGCGCTGGAGAAGTACGGCCTCGAGTACAAGATCAAGGAGGGCGACGCCGCCTTCTACGGTCCAAAGATCGACATCGACGTGAAGGATGCCATCGGTCGTACCTGGCAGCTCAGCACGATCCAGTGCGACTTCAACCTGCCCGAGCGTTTCGAACTCGAGTACGTGGGCGCCGACAACGCTCGCCACCGTCCGATCATGCTGCACCGTGCGCTGTTCGGGTCGGTGGAGCGGTTCTTCGGTGTGCTGGTGGAGCACTACGCCGGCGCATTCCCCACGTGGATGGCGCCCGTGCAAGCACGCGTGCTGCCGGTCGCCGAAGCGCATCAGGGCTACGCCGAGCAGGTCGTCGAGCAGCTCCGCTCGGCTGGTTTGCGTGCCGATCTCGTGGACGCAAACGACCAGTTGGGCAAGCGCATTCGCGCCGCGAAGCTCGAGAAGTTGCCCTATGTCCTCGTCGTCGGCGACGACGACGTGGCACACGGCACGCTCGGCGTGAACCCCCGAGGTGGGGAAGTGGAGCGCGGTGTGGCCCTGCCGGAGTTCATCCAGCGGGTGCAGGCCGAGGTGGCCTCAGACCTTCGTAGCTGAGTCGGTCCACTCGGGCGACATGGCCCGGCCCAGCACCTTGCCTACCCAGTCGTGGTGCCATGCGGCGACGAGCACACCGAGCGCCTCGGCGCGCACCGGGCGGCCGATGAAGTAGCCCTGGGCGTAGTCGCAGCCGACCGAGCGAGCCAATTCGATCTCCTCGAACGTCTCCACGCCCTCTGCGACCACCTTCAGGCCGAGTGCAGCCCCAAGGTCGACGGCAGCGCGCAGCATGTTCTCTGCGTGTTGATCGTTGTCGCCGAAGTCGGTGGTGATGAACCGGCGATCGGCCTTGACGCCCGTGAAGGGAAGCTCGCGAAGACGGTGGAGCGTGGAACTACCCGAACCGAAGTCGTCCATGGAGAGCCAGAAGCCCTTCAACCGCAGGCGGATGAGCACGTCGAGTGCATCCGCAAGCTTGCCGACTTCGGCCGTTTCGGTGATCTCGAGGGTCCACTTCTCGGGTGCAGCGCCGACACGCAGAATGGTCTCCGCCCGTTCGGGCAGGTCGAGATAGGCGAGGTCGAGCACCGAAAGATTCAGCGACACGTTCTCCAGCGCAGCGAGTGCGGGCACCGTGGCGCGGTCGTGGGCAGCGTGGCGCAGGACCACTTCGAGCAGGTCGATACTGCGTCCGGCCTGCTCGATGATGGGCACCCACCTGTCGGGGGAGACCTTCTCGTGGCCCGTCGCCGCGAGTCGCACGAGTGCCTCTACGCCTCGCACCTGACCGCTGCGCAGATCGATGATGGGTTGGTACACCATGTAGAACGCGCCCTCATCGAGGGCCCGCATCACGACTGAGTGGAGATCATCGGCATCGTCAGCAACAGCGGCGACGCGCCGTTGGGGCGACAACACCTGCTCGATTTCGGAGATGTTGGCGGGCTTTCCACAAGCACCGACGAGGTTGAATCCGCTGAGCTCGGCCACCCGGGCAGCGCCCTGCAGCACCGAGGTGTCGGCACCGGTGAGCAGCACCAGGTTGGCACCGGGTTGGCGCTCGCCGAGTTCGCGCATCACCCGCATACCGTCGGTTTCGCCGAGCGACAGGTCGAGCATCACGAGATCGTGGCCACCGCCCAGGAGCACCTCGATCTCCGCTGGGGTGGACGCGATGTCGGTCTCGTAGTCGAAGGCCACGGCGATGTCGGCGATGAGCTGACAGATCGCCGGGTCGTCATCGATGACCAGCAGCCGGGGGCGGGGGAGATCGGTGGTCACGTACCCAACTCCATGGCGCCCAAGCTTGCCACAAGGTCGTTACGCGAGAACGGTTTGGCGAGCGTCGCCACACCTGCAGCCTGCAGGGCGCGAATTCGTTCGGAGAAGCCGGTCATGAACACCACCAAGAGCGCGGGATCGCGCTCTACGAGGATACGTGCTAATTCGAGGCCGTCGATACTTGCGCCCAGGTTGGCATCGGATATCAGCAGTTCCGGCTCGAAGGCTTCGGCGGTGGCGATGGCGGCTTCAGGCGTGGTGGCCACGCGAGTTTCCATACCGAGATCGTCGAGCCACCCGGCCACCAGGTCGGCGAGTGCCACCTCGTCGTCCACCACCAGGGCTCGTGTGGCGCGGCGGGTGATGCGCACGGGCTGATCGGTGGTGGCTGCGCTCGTCGCCTGCGGGAGGAAGAGCGTCACGGTGGTGCCGACGCCCTCGATGCTGTCGATGGCAGCCCACCCGCCACTCTGTTGGGCGAACGAGTACAGGGTGGACAATCCGAGTCCGGTGCCGCTGCCAACCTGTTTCGTGGTGAAGAACGGTTCGAACACGCGGGCGAGCACTTCGGGCGACATTCCTTTGCCCGTGTCGCGGATCGAGAGGCCGATCACTGCTTGCGCTTCGCCGCCGATGGGCGCTGCCACACAGCGTTCGGCTCGAATCTCCACCACGCCGCGGCCCTCCATCGCATCGCGGGAGTTGAAGACCGCATTGAGGAGGCTGCTCGAGAGGCGGCCAGGGTCCACCACGACCTCGAGTTTTTCACCCACCGTGTCGAGCACCAACTGGTGAGCGGATCCCAGCGCTTGCTCGATGAGCGGTTGCAGATCGACCATGAACTCGCCGAGATTCACCGTGACGGCGGTGAGCGGTTGGCTACGAGCGAACGAGAGCAAGCTCTTGGCCACCACGGCCCCCCGCTCGACGGCCTCGATGGCTCTGGTGACGTAGAGATGCGACTGGCGGTCATCGGTGATGAGTTGCTGCCGTTCCAGCATCTGCAGGTAACCGAGCGTGATGAACAGCAGGTTGTTGAAGTCGTGGGCCAGCCCGCCGGCGAGTACGCCGATGGCTTCCATTCGCTCGGATTGGGCGGTACGCATTGCCCGATCGCGATGCTCGGTGACGTCGACGCATTGGAGGTAGACCAGCGTCGGGTCGGGGAGTGGGCGCGCCTCGATGTCGAAGATGCGCATGGCGTGGCTCGGATCATCCGGATGGCTCCAGATGTACTGCATGTCGCTCGGCACACCGTCGCGTGCGCTGTGCACGAGCTTCAGGATGGACACCACCGTCTCGTGGTCGGAACTCCACAGCGGCACATCGCTCAGGTGGCCACCGGTTCCGATTCCCAATTCGCTGGTGTTCGCCATGACGACGCGATCGGAGAGATCGATGATCGAGGTCCAACCGGGGGAGCCTTCGAGCGCGGCTGCGAGCAGGCCTTCGCGACGCATGCGCTCGCGTTCGCGGCGCATGCGGTTGTCGCCATTCATCAGCATCAAGCCGACCACGACCAGACCGCCTACGACCTCCAAGGCAATCACGAGTCGGCGGAAACCCAGGGGCGTGCCGAAGTTGGTCCCCGGCTCCGCAGCGAACGTGAAGACGGTGTCGTTCACGCCGAACGTGGCCAACGCCATGACATCGGTGCGGTCGACCGGCGCCTCGGCTGGGGTGAACGACCCTCCAAGTGCGCTGTCGGCAGTGCCGGCGTCACTTTCGGTGCTCCACAGGATCACGGGGTTGCCGTCGATCACGGAATACACGCTGAGTACGGCGTCGCCCGAGTTCACCAGAGTCGATGCAGAGGCAGATTGAACCATGACAGGGATGGAGACCGCAGTGACCAGCATGTGCAGCGGCGCTTCCGGCTGTCCGGGAGCCGGTTGCAGCGCAGTGCCGTAGATGAGATAGGGCTCGTTTCCGCCCGTAGGTTGCGGTAGCGATGCCAGACCGAGGTAGGTGACGACCCCACTCTCGGCTGCGGTGCCGAGCTCAGGGCCCGCTTGGGTGGTCCATGCATTGAAACGCGCCTCGAAATCTCCGCCGAGCGACGACACGGTGGCGAGCACACGCACGCCATCAGGATCGAGCGACACCAACTGTGCCGCAGGAATCGCGACATGGCCGAACACGACCGGCTGCATCAGCACGGGGAACCGTTCGGCCGTGAAGGGTTCCAGCGGTGATGTGCCGGCCTTGTTGGTGATCACGTTCATCTGGTCGGCCAACGAGAACAGAAAGCCTTGTTGCGTGGCATCGACGGTGACGTGCAACAACTGCTCGTCCTGGCGAGACCAAAAGCTCAGCGTGATGAGCAC
>CANHST010000169.1 GCA_947463235.1 Acidimicrobiaceae bacterium | reverse complement strand
GCGCCCGGAGGTAGCCCTCGATCACCGGGATGTCGTCGGGGTTGTGCAGTGTCCACGCGATGCCGTGCTCGAGGTCCATCTCCAACGGCAGGTACGCCCACAGCTTCGGCATCAGTTCGTAGAACAACCCCGGCGTGGTGATGCCCGGCGCCGAGTCCACCCGGCGCCACGGCCCGTCGGTCGAGAGTTGCAACCGCGGCACGACGGTGGTTGTCGCCGCCGCGGTAGTCGTGGTGCTGCTCGCCGGAGGAGCCGTGGAGGCCGGCGTCGTCGTAGCGACGCGGGTGCTTGGCGGCGGTGAGGCGGGCGGGAGGGCCGCCGTCGCCCCGCCGCTGTCGACACATGCAGCCAAGAGCCACGCTGCGGCGAGCAGCATCGTGGTGGTGCGGTGTCGTCTCATGGATCGCCTCCATTGCTTCGACACACCCGGTCGGTGTGCCTCGCCACAACTGGGCACACCACAGATTGTTCTTCGGCAAAATCATCCGCCCACCAACTGTCCGTGTCCATCGGCCATTGGTCACATCGAGGGCGGCTGAGGCGTGCGCGGTGGCCAGGCCCTAATCTGCTCGTGATGATCGCAGTGGTGGTGGTTCGAGACGGGCAGCTCCCGTCGGGCGGCGATGAAGCCGTCGCCGAGTGCGACGGGCGCGCACTGCTGGTCGGGTCCGGCACCGCCGCGGCCGCGGCGAGCCTCACCGGCATCGTCCGCCATGCGACCACCGTGGAGTTCGCCGAGTTTCGCCCCGGTGCTTGGGCATCGACACTGGCCCCGATGCTGCAGCACGAAACAGCCGTCGTGCTGCCCGGCTCCCCCGACGGCCGCGACCTTGCTCCGAGGTTGGCAGCGCTGCTGCACCGACCGCTGTATGCGGGCGCCATCAGCGTCAGCCCCGACCGGGTGGAACTCACCCGCCGCGGCGGCACCGAGATCCACCAGACACACCCGGGCCCAGAGTTCATCGCCACCCTGCAACCCGGTGTTCGAGGTGTCGCCACCAGTATCGACGCGCCGACCCCCGACATTGTTGACGCCACACCAACCCACCTGCCGCGGCACGAGCAGCGCGACGCCACCGTGCTTGCCGTGTTGCCACCCGACCCGGCCACCATCGACCTGGCCGAAGCGCCGCGCATCATCGGTGGCGGCGCAGGCCTCGACGCAGTGGCACGCATCGAACAGCTCGTCCACATCGGCAACGCCCTCGGCGCCAGCATGGGTGCCACCAGAGTGGTCACCGATCGGGGTTGGGTCCCGCACGAACGCCAGATCGGCACCACCGGCGTGGTCGTCGACCCCGAGCTCTATCTCGCATTCGGTGTCAGCGGCGCCGTGCAGCACACGAGCGGCTTGGGCGACCCCGTCCACATCGTCAGCGTGAACACGGATGGCCACTGCCCCATGATGCAACTCGCCGATCTGGCCATCGTGTCGGACGCGAACGAGACGCTCGATCACCTCGCCCGACTGCTGGACGAAGCCCAATGAGCCAGCCCGATGTCGATGTGGTGGTGGTGGGCGGTGGCCCGGCGGGTTCCTGCGCCGCCATCGTGGCCGCACGCGCCGGCCTGAGCGTCGTGCTGCTGGAGCGCGGCCCGTTTCCGGGCAGCAAGAACATGTACGGCGGCGTGGTCTACCCGCGCATCCTCGACGAACTCATTCCGAACTGGTGGGAGGAAGCCCCCATTCAGCGATGGGTCACGCGGCGCAGCACGATGATGCTCACCGACACCCAGGCGCTCACCGTGGATTTCCGCAGCGAGGCGTGGGGCAAGCCGCCCTACAACGGTGCCACCGCATTCCGGCCCGACTGGGATCACTGGCTTGCTGGTTACGCCGAAGCAGCCGGCGCACAGTTGCTCACCGACACCACGGTCGTGGGTCTCATCCGCGACGCCAAGGGCGCCGTGGTGGGCGTGCGCACCGACCGTCCCGATGGCGATCTCACCGCACGCGTGGTCATTGCCTGCGACGGCGTGAACAGCTTCCTCGCCAAGGAGGCCGGCCTCTATGAACACGCCGATGCCAAGCACTTCACGCTCGGAGTGAAAGAGACCCTGTCGTTGCCGAAGGAAGTGATCGACGAACGGTTCGCCGTGCGCGATCGCCACGGCGTCGACATCGAGATCCTCGGCGGCACCGGCAAGGTGAACGGAGGCGGGTTCCTCTACACCGGCCTCGACACATTGGCCGTGGGCGTGGTGTTGAAGTTGCCGAAGCTTGCGGCGCAGCAACAGCGACCCGAGCAGCTCGTGGCGGGCCTGAAGGCCCACCCCGCAATCGCCCCGCTGGTGCAAGGGGCGGAGTTGAAGGAGTACAGCGCTCACCTCATCCCCGAGGCAGGCCTCACGATGATGCCGAAGATGACCACCAGCGGCATGCTCGTGGCGGGCGACGCCGCCGCCCTTTGCCTCGCCGCCGGCATCTGGCTGGAGGGCGTCAACTTCGCGATGGCGAGCGGCATGTACGCCGGCGAGGCCGCCGTGGAGGCCGTGCACGCTGGCGACGTGAGCGAGAACGGATTGCGCGGCTACCAGCGCCGCCTCAGCGACACCTTCGTGTTGAAGGATCACCGCAAGCTACGCCGAGCGCCGGAGTTGGTGCTCAGCGATCGGGTGCAGCACCTCTACCCCGGCATGATCGCCAACGTGGCCGAGCGCATGTTTCACGTCGACAACCCGCACCCCAAACCGGGCGTGCGGCGCATCCTGGCGCAGGAACGCAAGAAGGCCGGCGTACGTCGCCGCGACCTGCTGCGCGACGGCTGGACCGGCTTCAGGAGTTTCGGATGAGCGATAGCACCATCTCGTTCCAGGAACGTATGGCCACGGCCGAGTTCCGTGTGCATCACGACGCACACATCGTGGTCGACGGCAAGGTCTGCGCCGACTGCAGCACCCGCGAGTGCGTGGTGGCCTGCCCGGCCAGCTTGTTCGTGCCCACCAGCGACGGCGGCATCGTCTTCAACTACGAGCAGTGCTTCGAATGCGGCACGTGTTACATCGTCTGCAACCGTGAGGGCGCGATCAGCTGGCACTACCCCGAGGGCGGCCACGGCGTCGTCTTCCGTCGCACGTGAGGCCCGAATGAGCATCGTCGCCTGCCTCAAGTGGGTCAGCCACCCGGGCGAGCCGCACGACGAGCGGTTCTCGGGTATGTCGCCCGCCGATCAGTCGGCGTTGGAGTTCGCGCTTCGCCAGGCCGAGCAACTCGGCAGGGACGTCACCGCCATTACCGTGGGCCCCTCGGGTGCCGACAAGGTACTGCGCGACGCATTGGCCTGCGGCGCAACCCACGCCATACGCATCGACGCGCCCACCACCGCCGCTGGCGCCGATGTGGCCACCGCCATCGCCAGCCATATCGCCGGCGCCGAATGGGTGTGGTGCGGCGACTACTCACTCGATCGAGGCGCCGGCAGCGTGCCGGCGTTCATCGCTGCTCACCTGTTGGCCGAGCAGGCACTCGGAGTGATTGCTGCCGAACTGCACGACGGTTCGGTGCACGCCACCCGACGCCTCGACGGTGGCCGACGCGAACTGCTGGAGGTGCATGCGCCTGCCGTCGTGTCGGTGGAAGGGGCCACCGCGCGTCTCCGGCGCGCCGGCCTTCATTCGTTGCGCACCGCCAACAACGCCTCGATCGACGTGGTGCCGGCCACCACGCCGATGCATCGCGCCGAGTTCATGGTGCGCCCGTATCGACCGCGCGCACGCGAGTTGGCGGCGCCTCCCGGTGATTCGCCGCTCGATCGGCTGCGGGTGCTCACCGATGCCGCCACGTCGTCCGCCGCACGTGGCGAGAAGGTCACCTTGGCTCCGGCAGATGCAGCCGAACGCATCATGCGCGCCCTGCGCGACTGGGGTTACCTCACCCCATGACCCGGTATCTGGGTCGCACCACCTGGACCGAGCACTACGGCAGGTCGCGCCCCGCCATCGTTGCAGTGCCGATCGGCTCGTGCGAACAGCACGGCCCGCACCTTCCGCTCGACACCGACACTCGCATCGCTGCGGCCTTGGCGGAGGCCCTCGCCGACAAGTACGACGAAGGCGATGTGCTGGTGGCTCCGCCCATCGCGATCACCGCCAGCGGGGAGCATGCAGGTTTCCCCGGCACGTTGTCCGTCGGCACCACCGTGCTCGAGCACCTCGTGGTCGAACTCGTGCGTAGTGCCGACTGGAGCGGCGGCGTCGTGCTGGTGAACGGCCATGGCGGCAACCACGTGCCCATCGGACGCGCCGTTCGACTGCTCCACGGCGAAGGCCGCAAGGTGTTGAGTTGGTGGCCTCGGGTGCCGAACGGCGATGCGCACGCCGGCGACACCGAGACCTCGTTGATGCTGGCGATTGCGCCCGACCTGGTGCGAATGCACCGCGCCGAGGTGGGCGTCACCGCCCCACTCGCCGACCTCATCGATGAATTGCGCGAGGGCGGCGTGGCGGCAGTGAGCAGGAACGGCGTGCTGGGAGATCCGCTGCGGGCCACCGCCAACGCTGGTCGACACATCCTCACTCGCCTCACCATCGACCTCGTGGCTGCAGTCGATGAGTGGTGGTCGTGACGAAGTACCGCCGCGACTCCTCGTGGCGTCAGCCGGGAGACGGGCGTGTGGTACTGGCCGGTTCGCCGCTGCGGATGTTCCGTGTGTCGGCGGGCGGAGCACACGTACTTGCAGCAGCGCTGAGTGGCGAGCAACCCGACACCGACATCGTCCGCAAACTGCTGGATCGATTCGTGGATGCCGGAGCATTGCACCCCGAACACGAGGCAGCACCGTTCACTGTCGCCGATGTGACGGTGGTGATGCCGGTGCTGGACACCACGCCCACGCCACCGATGGGGCTCCGCACGATCGTGGTCGACGACGGCAGCGCACCAGCGATCGCATGCGACGCCGACAACGCAGAGGTGCTGCGTCTGTCCACCAACCGCGGCCCAGCGGCAGCGCGTAACGCCGGACTGGCCCTCGTGCAGACGCCGCTCGTTGCATTCATCGATGCCGACGTGATGGTCGATGCCGGCTGGCTGGGACCGCTCCTGACGCACTTCGCCGACCCAGCGGTCGCGCTGGTGGCGCCACGAGTCGCCGGAGCACCCGGCGACGGAACGTTGGCTGCATACGAACGACGTCACAGTCCGCTCGACCTCGGTGACGAGCCGGCACGCATTGCTCCAGGAACGCGCGTCAGCTACGTGCCGGCAGCGGCGATGCTCTGCCGCGTCGATGCGCTGCGGTCGGTTGGTGGATTCGATGAGTCGATGCGCGTGGGCGAGGACGTCGACCTCGTCTGGCGCCTCATCGCGAGTGGCCAACGCGCCCGCTATGAACCCGCAACCGTGGTGCTCCACCGTCCGCGCAGTTCGTTCGGCGCACTGCTGCGCCAACGACAGGGGTACGGCCGGTCGGCGGCACCGCTCGCCCGGCAGCACCCGGGTTCGCTCGCTCCCGTACGCATGAGCGCCTGGAGCGCTGGAGTGTGGGCCCTGCTGGCCATGCGTCGCCCCTGGTTGGCTGCTGCAGTCGCAGGTGGCACCGCCGCCGCACTCGCGCGGAAACTGAAGGATGTACCCGCCGAGGAGAGCGTTCGCCTGACATTGCGCGGGCATCTTGCCGCAGGCCGTCAACTGGCCAAGGGACTCACCCGTGCGTGGTGGCCCATTGCCCTCGTGCTGGGGATCCTCGTTCCGCGCTCCCGCCTGCCATTGCTGGCCGCGGCGCTCGGCCCGTCGATCGCCGATGCACTACGACAGCGCAGCGTGCAACCTGTACTCGATACGCCGCTATTACTGGCCGACGAAATGGCCTACGCCACCGGCGTGTGGCAAGGCGTGGTGCAGCAGCGCGAACCAGGTCCGCTGCTGCCGGAGTTCACGACGTGGCCGATGCGAGGCGAGCGCTGATGTTGGCGCACTCCACGCAGACGCTCTCGGGCACCACGCCCACCCGCATCAGCTGACCGAACATCACGCAGCCGAGGCAGAAGGCGAACACGCTTTCCAGCGTGGCCGCCACCACCAAGCCGGCAATCAGCACCGAGGCGGCGAACGGACTGCCGAGCGCAAGTGCGAGCAGTGCGCCACCGCTGAACACCAAGCCCACACCCTGTGCAAAGCGCTTCGGCGGACCGGGCACCATCTTGGGCGGCACGTTGCGGAGGCGAGGCGTGATCACCTGGGTGACCAGACGGCCGAGTGGGCTGAAGCGCGGACCTGCGAGCACTCGGGCCAGGAAGCCGAAGGCGAGCGGCACCAGCACCCACCATTGCTGCACCACGAGGTACACCAAGCCCTGCAGCACGACACCGGCGGCCACCAGGCGCGCCGAGGTCTCGTTCACCTGTTCCGGGAAGCCGAACCAACGCGTGCGCATGCCGACATCTTAGACCCACAATTCCGATCAGACAAGTCGGGATTTCATCGAGGTCGACCCCCATCCGCCCTATGCGAGTCGGGACTCGCACCCCGGGTGCGAGTCCCGACTCGGATGGGGGCCACCGACTCGGATGGCGAGCACCGACTCGGATGGGGGTGTGGGACTCGGATGGGTGGGGTTGGGTACGGTGGCGGAATGACCCTGCGCCTCACCGTCGACCGCGCTGCGTGGACGACCCACGTGCAGGCCACGGCCGCGGCATACGGGCACGGGTTGGTACCCGTCGTGAAGGGCAATGGCTACGGCTTCGGTCGGCGCGCACTGCACGAGGTGGCCCGCAGCGCCGGCGCCCAGTACGTCGG
>CANHST010000168.1 GCA_947463235.1 Acidimicrobiaceae bacterium | reverse complement strand
CCGATCTCCAAGATCATCCCGTGAACGCCGTTGCTGGCGTGGTCGTTGCGTTCGATCGCAATGTGGGTCTGGGCGAGGTGTCCACCGCCGACGGTCGGCGCCATCCGTTCCACTGCATCGAGATTGCCGACGGCACACGCGACATCGAGATCGGCGCTCCGGTGACCTTCGAGTTGCTCGGCAAACTCGGTCGCTACGAGGCTGCCCACATCACCAAGGTCTGATCGTGCTCGATCGCGACCGGCGGATCATTGCGGTCATCCAGTCGATACGCGAGGGCGAAGTGGTCTCGTACGGCGATATCGCTGCCGACGCCGGCTACCCGAAGCTCAGTCGCCTGGTGGGCAGCCTGCTTGCGGGCTCGGAGCTGGATCTTCCCTGGTGGCGGGTGGTGAACAGCGCCGGGCGTCTGGTGCCGGGTAGCGAGATGGAGCAGACGCAGTTGTTGCGTGCCGAGGGTGTGACGGTGGATGGCGGCCGAGTGCGACGCGCCCCCATCGGGCGGTTCAGTCGGCCGTTGCGTTCTTGATCTGCACGAAGGCGATGCGGATATTGCTGAGCGCATCGGCCATCACCGGCGCCTCGTTGCCGAGGCGTTCGCCGAGGCCTTCCACCACGCAGGCCATCGCATCGATGGCCAAGGCTGCGTCGGCGAGGCGAGGCGGGTTGGCGCTCAGATGGATGGCGGCGAGTTCGTAGAAACCGACCACATGGTTGGTGACCACCACCTCTGCGGGCACCTCTGCGAGGCGTTCGCGGGTCTCGCGCAATGCCGCATCGGCGGCATCGATCGTGTCGTCCAGGTCGGTGGGGGTGTCATCGCTGGTCACGACTGGTACCCTACCGGGCTGACAACTGAGGCGAAGTGGGCGCCGTCCGCGGCATAGCCCCACCCGGCCACCTGCCTCTCGAGGTTGAAGGTGCGCTCCGGGTCACTGAAGATTGCGTAGCATGCCGCCTGAAGCGGTGTGTCTCCGTCGTGTTCGGCGACTTCGCATCGCCACCACAGGAGGGGACACACCCATTGCACAGGAGTGAGCAGCCATAGCACCGCCGCAGCAACCAGAACACCGGTACAACGAGCGCATTCGCGCCCGTGAGGTTCGCCTCATCGGGGCCGACGGCAATCAGTTGGGCATCAAAGCCCTGCCCGAAGCACTCACGCTGGCCCGCCAGCTCGACCTCGACCTCGTCGAAGTCGCGCCCATGGCCACGCCGCCCGTGTGCCGAATCATGGACTACGGCAAGTTCCGCTACGAGGAGAGCCAGAAGGCCAAGGAATCGCGCAAGAAGACCGTGCAGGTCTCGATCAAGGAAGTGAAATTCCGTCCGAAGATCGGCAAGGGCGATTTCGACACCAAAGTGCGTCACATGCAGGAGTTTCTTGCAGAGGGCCACAAGGTGAAGGTCACGCTCCAGTTCCGAGGCCGCGAGATGGCCCACCCGGAACTGGGCTCGAAGATCCTCGATCAAGTGCTCGAACAAGTCGGCGCCGCCGGCAAGGTCGAGACGCAAGCCCGACTCGAAGGACGCAACATGACCATGGTCATTGCCCCGGAGAAGAAGGCAGCACCCAAGAAGCACTCCGACGCCGCACCGGAAACTCCGGCTACGGACCCCGCCTGACGGATCGTCGAACACACCCCACAGGAAACCACCATGCCCAAGATGAAGACCAGCAAGACCGCTGCGAAGCGGTTCTCCAAGACCGGCACCGGCAAGCTCCGTCGCCTGCAGCAGAACCGTCAGCACCTGTTCGAGAAGAAGCCGTCCACCCGTACCCGCCGTCTCGACGGCATGGTCGCAGTGCACCCCGGCGACGCGAAGAAGATCAAGCGTCTGCTCGGCGAGCGCTGACCCCGACGGCAACCCTACGAACGAAGAGATCGAAGAAGGAGAAACACCATGGCTCGTGTGAAGCGTGCAGTAAACGCGAAGAAGAGTCGTCGTCAGGTGCTCGAGCGCGCCAAGGGCTATTACGGCAATAAGAGCCGTTCGGTCCGGGCTGCGAACGAGCAGGTCATGAAGAGCGGCCAGTACGCCTTCCGCGACCGTCGGGCAAAGAAGGGCGAGTTCCGTCGCCTCTGGATTCAGCGCATCAACGCTGCCTGCCGCCTGAACGACATCAGCTACAGCCGGTTCATCGCCGGTCTGAACGCTGCCGGTATCGAGGTCGACCGCAAGATGCTGTCGGATCTCGCCATCAACGACGCGGCTGCCTTCTCGGCTGTCGTGGAGCAGGCCAAGGCGGCGCTCTGAGCGCTCCCCACCCTGCGGGGCTCACGTATTCGAGCCCGAAGGTACAGCGACTGCGGCGCCTCTTGGGGCGCCGCAGTGCGCGTACCGACGAAGGTGTGTTCGTGGTCGAAGGTGCCGGTCTGCTCCAGCAGGCCATTGCGGCCGGCTGGGAGGTCGAGGCGCAGTTCGTGGCACCTGGTGCCGATGCGGTTCGCTGCGATGCGCCGCTGTATGAGTTCGCGCCCAATGTCCTCGAGCGCGTCGCCACCACTGAGCATCCGCAGCCGGTGATCGCGGTGGTGCGCCAGCGTCCGCAGGTGTTGCCCGGTGCGGCCACCTTCGTGATGGTGGCCGATCGCATCGCCGATCCTGGCAATGCAGGCACGATCATTCGGTCGGCAGAAGCTGCTGGCGCGCATGCAGTGGTGTTCACCGCGGGCTCGGTCGACCCGTTCAACCCGAAGGTCGTGCGGGCAACCGCCGGATCCCTGTTCCGGGTGCCCGTCGTTTCCGCCGAGTTGGGGGAGTTGCGCTCGGCCGGGCTCAGGTTGCTGGCCACCTCGTCGCATCACGGCACGGCATACACCGACGCGGCGTTCACCGAACGCGTGGCCATCGTCGTTGGCAATGAGGCCCACGGCGTACCCGACGATGCGCCCGTCGATGGCTGGATCACCATCCCTCACGAAGGGGCCGCGGAGAGTCTGAACGTGGCCATGGCGGCCACGGTGTTGGCATTTGAAGTCGCACGGCAACGGCGCAACGGGTAGAAACTCTCTGGAGCAGTGGAGAACAAGATGATCGACGACGTACGCGCAGCAGCCGATGCCGCAGTGGAGCGCCTCGCAGCCGTGGCCACATTGGCCGAGGCGCGGGCACTGGAAACCGAACTCCTCGGTAAGCGGGGCCCCTTCGCCGAATTCAAGACCCAACTTGGTGCGCTCGCGACGGTCGAGGAGAAGAAGGCCGCCGGTCAAGCGCTGAATGAAGCCACCCAGGCCGTGCAGAGCGCAGTGCAGAGCCGTGCTCAGGAACTCCAGCGGGCCGAGCGCGCCGTGCAGTTGGAAGCCGAGCGCATCGATCTCACCGAGGTGCTCTCCAAGCCCGGTCGAGGCCATGCACACATCGTCACCCAGGCCTGGCAGCGACTCGAAGACGTCTTCGTCGGTCTCGGGTTCCAGGTTGCCGAAGGCCCAGAGGTGGAGACCGACTGGTACAACTTCGAGGCGTTGAACATGCCGCCCGATCACCCGGCGCGCAGCATGCACGACACGTTCTACGTCGACCACGGCAACCCCGGTAGCACCGTGCTGCGCACCCACACCTCTCCCGTGCAGATTCGGGTGATGCAGCACATCGCGCCGCCGATCTACATGATCATGCCGGGCAAGGTGTTCCGCAACGAGACCACCGACGCTACGCACCTGGCGGTCTTTCATCAGATCGAAGGCCTCGTCATCGACCGTGGTATCACGCTTGCCGACCTCGCCGGCACGATCGAGGCGTTCACCAAGGCGTTCTTCGGGGAGGGCTTCTCCAGCCGCCTCCGCCCCAGTTACTTCCCATTCACCGAGCCCTCCGCCGAGTTCGACATCCGCACGCCGAAGGGCGATTGGCTCGAACTCGGTGGGTGCGGAATGGTGCATCCCAACGTGCTGCGCGCCGGGGGTCTCGACCCCGAGGAGTGGAGCGGTTTCGCGTTCGGTTTCGGTATCGACCGCATGGCCAAGGAGCGCCATGCCGTCGGTGACGTGCGCGAGATGTACACCAACGACATCCGCTTCATCGAGCAGTTCTGAGAGGCGAGCGACATGAAGATCGTTCATTCCTGGCTCACCGACCTCGTGCCCGTGGGCGACGACGTGGAAGCCATTGCCGATGCCATCACCCACCTTGGTCTTGCGGTGGAAGACGTCAAGCACGTCGGTAGCACCGTGCCCGGTGTCATCACCGCTCGCGTGCTGAAGACCGAGCGTCACCCTGATGCGGCGAAGGTGCATCGTGTGTTCGTCGACTCCGGAGATGGCGTCGAGCGTCACGTCTGGTGTGGGGCATTCAACATGCAGCCCGGCGACATCATCCCGTTGGCCACCCCTGGCACCGTGATGCCCGACGGTCGGGCCATCGAGCCCAAGCCGATTCTCAGCATTCCCAGCGAGGGCATGCTCTGCTCGGCTCGCGAACTCGGTCTCGGCGACGACCACAGCGGCATCCTCATCCTTCCCGAAGGCACGCCGCTCGGTGTGCCCTACGGCGATGCACTCGGTCTGGGCGAAGAGATCGTGTACGACCTCGACGTGCTCCGCAACCGGCCGGATGCCTTCGGGCACATCGGTGTGGCGCGCGACCTGGCCGCCCATCTGGGCCTCGCACTCGGTGGCGCTCCAACGGCACTGGCACCCACGTCGCCCGCAATGAGCGCGCCGGTCGAGATCATCGCTGGCGACCGTTGCCCCCGCTTCACCACGATCGTCATCAGCAACGTGTCGGTCACCGCCTCGCCCGACTGGATGGCTCGGCGTCTCGCTGCCGCTGGCATGCGATCGATCAACAACATCGTCGACGTGAGCAACTACGTGATGTTGGAAACCAACCAACCGAATCACGCGTACGACTACCACACGCTCGGCGGCGGCGGCTTCCGTATCCGGTTGGCGCACGAAGGCGAGACCATCGTCACGCTCGACGACGTGGAGCGCACGCTCACCAGTGCCGACCTCCTCATCTGCGACGCCACCGATCGGCCCATCGGCCTCGCCGCCATCATGGGTGGACAGAACACCGAGATCAGCAGCAGCACCAGTGTGATCGCCCTCGAAACCGCGTGGTTCGAGCCGATGGGCATCCTTCGCAGCGTGGCTCGTATGGGCGTTCGCAGCGAAGCGTCGGCTCGCTTCGAACGGGGTGCCGACCCCTACGGCATCGACACATCGATCGCTCGTTTCGTCGAACTGCTGCGCATCACCTGCCCCGATCTCGTGGTGCATGACGGCATGGTGGACGCTCGCAGCGAAGCACACCTTCCCGGTGCGACCCGCATCACGGTGCGGTCCAACCGGGTAAGCCAATTGCTCGGCACCGCCTTCACGGCCGAGCAGATCAGCTCGCTCATCGAACCCATCGGCTTCGCATGCCAGGCGCACGGCGACGACCTCGAGGTCACGGTGCCGTCGTGGCGGCCCGATTGCACGCTGGAGATCGACATCGTCGAGGAGATCGCCCGACACTTCGGTTACGGCAAGTTGGGCAAAACCGTGCCGAAGAGCACGCAACCAGGTGGCCTCTCGCCGCTGCAGCAACGCCGCCGTCACCTGCGTGAAGTGTTGCTCGGGCTTGGCATCAGTGAAGCGATGCCGCACCCGTTCCTCGCCGCAGGCGACCTCGAGCGAGCCGGCCTCGCTCCGGAGGCCGTTCGCTTGCTGAATCCGCTGGTGGTGGGCGACGACGTGCTGCGTACCTCGTTGCGCCCCGGCCTGCTGAAGGCCATCGAGTTCAACGAGTCGCATCGCCGATCCGGCGTGGCGTTGTTCGAGGTTGGCCACGTCTACCCACCGAGCAACGATGTACTGCCTGCAGAGTATGAGGCTCTGGCCATCGTGTTGGCAGGCTGCGACGCCACGGCGGCAATGACCATCTGGCGTGAACTCGTCACCGCGATGGGCTGGGGTGCCCGGGTGGACCAGAGCAATGTGCCGGTCGGCTTGCATCCCACCCGGTCGGCCACCCTGTCGGCGGGCAAGGACGTCGTCGGTGCGGTGGGTGAGGTGCATCCCGATGCGCTCGATGCGTACGGCATCGACGAGCGCGTGGCGGTACTGGAGTTGAACCTGAGCATCCTGCTGGCGGCAGAGCCGAAGATCGCCCAATGGAAGCCCACCAGTCGGTTCCCCTCAAGCGACTTCGACCTTGCATTCTCCGTTCCCGACTCGGTCTCCGCCGAGAAGGTGGAGAAGGCCATTCGGCAAGGCGCTGGCAACGGCCTGGTGGACCTCGCGCTGTTCGACGTCTATCGCGGCAAGGGCACTGCAGACGGCACGCGAAGCCTCGCCTACCGCCTACGTCTGCAGGCGGCAGATCGCACGCTCACCGACGCCGACGTGGCGCAGGTGCGCGACAAGATCATCGCCGGCGTGGCCAAGCTCGGCGCTTCGCTTCGCTGACCACTGCTTAGTTCGAGCTGAGGTCGTCGGGCGCGTTGGCCACCCATGCCACGCGTCCACCTTGGCGGCGCAGCACGGCTCGCCAGAGGTTGCTCGGCTCGAGACAGAACACGTCGTCGGCTGCGGCGGGCAGGACCATCCACGCGCCTTCGGCTAACTCGCCCTCGAGCTGCTGCGCGCCCCACCCTGAGTAACCGCGGAAAACGCGCAGGGAGTGCACCCCTTCCGCCACCAGGCCGGGGTCCAGCGCGAGATCGACCGACGAGAGGTCGCCCACCACCGGGCTCCACACATCGTCGTCGGGTGCTTCCACCCGAGCGAGCGCGATCAATGCATCCAGCGCGACGGGGCCGCCTTCGAAGAGCACCCTCGG
>CANHST010000167.1 GCA_947463235.1 Acidimicrobiaceae bacterium | reverse complement strand
CTCGCTGATCGCATCGATGGTCGGGGTCCAGGCGATCGTGCTGGCCGTCAACAAGATGGACCTCGTGGACTGGAGCGAAGCGCGCTTTCGCGAGATCACCGCCGAGGTGCACGCCTTCGTCGCCGCACTCGACCATCCGGTTCCGGTCACGGCTTTCCCCATCTCCGCCTTGCTGGGCGACAACGTGGTGGAGCCCTCAGCGCACACTCCTTGGTTCGATGGCACCACGTTGCTGGACCACCTCGAGCAGTTCGAGGTCAGCACGCAGGTGGAAGTGGGCGCCCGCCTGCACGTGCAGCGAGTCATCCGCCCCCAGGGAGGCGAACACGCCGACTTCCGCGGCCAGGCAGGCGTGGTGAGCGGCGGCTGGTTTCGCAAGGGCGATCCGGTGACCGTGCTGCCGAGCGGACTCAGCAGCACCATCCGAGCGCTGTACCGCTGGGGCGACGAGGTGGAAGAAGCCGGACCAGGTCAGGCCATCGTGCTCCAACTCGACACGAACGTCGACGTCGCCCGCGGCGACGTGCTCACGTCCGGTGCAACGATCGAACCCACCGTCGGCGACGATGTGGTGGTGGACATCTGCTGGATGGTGGAGCGAGCGCTGACCCCCGGCTCGCGGTGGTGGTTCAAGCACGGCACCCGCACCGGCCACGCTACGGTTCTCGGCATCGTCGACCGCCTCGACCCGACCACGCTGCACCGGCAGCCCACCGACGAGCTGTTGCTCAACGACCTCGGCCGGGTGCGCCTCCAACTCAGCGAGGCCATCGTTGCCGACCGCTATCACGTGCTGCCCGAGAGCGGCCGTCTGATCCTCATCGACCCGACCGACAACAGCACCGCTGCCGCCGCGATGGTGCAACAGGTGGGCGCCCCGGCATGACCGGCTTCGTGAGCCTCGTGGGTGCCGGCCCCGGCGACCCCGAGTTGCTCACTGTGCGCGCCGCGAGGCGCATCGCGGAGGCCGAGGTGATCGTGCACGACGCGCTCGTGAGCCCAGATGTGCTGGCACTGGCAGCGCCCGATGTGGAACTCATCGACGTCGGCAAACGGCCCGGCCAGAGTGTGGCGCAGGAGCTCATCAACGTGTTGCTGGTGCGCCTTGCCCGCGAGGGCCGACGCGTGGTGCGCCTGAAGGGCGGCGACCCCTACGTGTTCGGCAGAGGCGGCGAGGAAGCAATGGCGTTGGCCCAGCAGGGCATTGCCTGTGAAGTGGTGCCAGGCATCTCGTCGGCCATCGGCGCACCCGCCGCTGCTGGCGTGCCCGTGACGTATCGAGGCCTGTCGGCATCGTTCACCGTGGTCACCGGCCACCGTCAGCACGGCGAGACGCCGGTGAACTGGCAGGCCCTAGCGCAGGTGGGCGGCACCGTGGGGATCTTGATGGGTGTGGCCCAGCGAGCCGACATCGCGGCGGCGTTGATGGAAGGTGGCTTGGCCGCCGACACACCGGTGGCCGCCGTGCACCGGGCCACCACCGGGGCACAGGCCGTGGTGCGGTGCCCGTTACGCGAACTGGCCACCACACCGATCCAATCACCTGCGGTGATCGTGATCGGCGCAGTGGCCAGTCTCGATATTCATGCGCTCGCCGAGGCGATGCGTTCCTGACGAATCAGGCGGCCTTGAGGAAGATCTCGGCGAGGATCATCATCACGGCCCACAGGCCGAACGCTGCGATGATCGGGTTGCGAACACCCTTGCCGTCGTAGAGCACGTTGAGGCCCTTGTTGGCCTGCGTCTTCCACGGCATCAGGCCCAGAGCGTTGAGCTCGAGGATGGCGACGATCACGATGGTGATGCCCCAGAAGGCTCCCATCGAACCCGATGCCACCTGGCCGGCAGCGCGAGGGCTGTGACCCTTGAAGACCATGAAGAACAGCATGCTCACGGAGAAGATGGCGTTCTGACGACTGGCCATCACGGCCTTGCGACCGGCGGCAGCAGCGTTGGGGTCGGCTTCGCCGCCACCAAGCACGTTGGCTGCGTTGGCCAGCACAACCTTCTGGTTGCGCCAGATGACGCCCCACACGTTCAGCATCATGATGATGCCGAGCAGCATGCCCAAGCTGATGGCGATGCCACCAGCGCTCTTGCCGAAGTCATTCGAGAAGTAATCGGGCGTGACGATGGTGATGAGGATGCCGGTCACGAACGTGCTGACGGCCGCCCAACGGAACCACCACAGCGCCTTGCGAGCCACCTTGTCGATGGCGATGTTGCGGGCGCGTGCTTCGTCACCGAATGCGGCGAAGGCCGGCACCTGGACGAAGTTGAAGTAGTACAGCAGGCCGATCCACATGATGCCGGCGAGAATGTGCAACCAACGGAAACCGAAGCCTCCAAGGCTGACACGACTGAAGAACCCTGTGTATTCTGCGAGCACTTTCCGTACCCCCTCCTTGTGAAAAACTCTCGGCAGCGAACGTAGCACCGCAGAGGTACGAGATGCGGGAATGTGCGAGCCGGTCCGGCCGGTTAGCCTTCGTCCTCGTCATGGCGCACGAATTCATCTACACCTGCTACAAGCTGGCTCGCTTCTACCCACCGGATCGCACGGTGCTGGAGAACATCTCGCTGTCCTTCTACCCGGGGGCCAAGATCGGCGTGCTCGGCAGCAACGGTGCCGGCAAGAGCTCACTCCTGAAGATCATGGCCGGCCTCGACGACGGCTACAGCGGCGAGGCACGCCTCACCCCCGGCTTCACCGTGGGCTATCTCGCCCAGGAGCCCCAACTGGATCCCACCAAGACGGTGAAGGGCAACGTGATGGACGGCGTCGCCGCCGTGCAGGGCCTCATCGATCGGTACAACGAAGTGATGGGCATGTGGGCCGACCCCGATGCCGACTACGAGAAGGTCGGCGCTCTGCAGGCCGACCTCGAAGACAAGATCGCCGCCGCCGACGCCTGGAGCCTCGAGCGCAACGTCGAGATCGCCATGGACGCTCTGCGCTGCCCGCCCGACGACGCAGACGTCACGAAGCTGTCGGGTGGTGAGCGCCGCCGGGTGGCGCTATGTCGACTGCTGCTCAGCCATCCCGATCTGTTGCTGCTCGACGAGCCCACCAACCACCTCGACGCCGAGAGCGTCGATTGGCTCGAGCGCTTCTTGCAGGAGTACACGGGCACCGTGGTGGCCATCACCCACGACCGTTACTTCCTCGACAACGTGGCCAAGTGGATCCTGGAACTCGACCGCGGCCGCGGTATTCCGTTCGAGGGCAACTACTCCAGTTGGCTCGAGCAGAAGCAGGAGCGACTGGCTCGCGAAGAGAAGAGCAACGAGGCTCGCCAGCGCACCCTGCAGCGCGAACTCGAATGGGTACGCATGTCGCCCAAGGCCCGACAGGCCAAGGGCAAGGCCCGTCTCTCGGCGTACGACAAGCTGCAGCAGGAGGCCGAGGCCGCCGAGCGCGGCCCCGACAAGTTGGAGATCACCATCCCCGTCGGCAAGCGCCTCGGCGACACGGTGATCGAGGTGCAGCACCTCAACAAGGGCTTCGGCGATCGCCTGCTCGTCGACGACCTGTCGTTCACCCTCCCGCGCGCCGGCATCGTGGGCATCATCGGCCCCAACGGCGCCGGTAAGACCACCCTGTTCAAGATGCTCACCGGCCAGGAGCAGCCCGATGGCGGCAGCATCACGGTGGGCGACACGGTGCAGTTCGCGTACGTCGACCAGAGCCGCGACACCCTGAACCCCGACGCCTCGGTGTTCGAGGAGATCACTGGCGGCGTGGAACACATGAAGGTGGGCGGCCGCGAGATTCATGGCCGCGCCTACTGCGCCAGCTTCAACTTCAAGGGCAGCGACCAGCAGAAGCGGGTCGGCGACCTCTCGGGCGGCGAGCGCAACCGCGTGCACCTGGCGAAACTGCTCAAGGAGGGCGGCAACGTGCTGCTGCTCGACGAGCCCACCAACGACCTCGACGTCGACACGCTGCGCGCTCTGGAGATGGCACTCGACAACTTCCCCGGCTGTGCCGTGGTCATCAGCCACGACCGCTGGTTCCTCGACCGCATCGCCACGCACGTGCTGGCGTTCGAAGGCGACAGTCAGGTGCGTTGGTTCGAAGGCAACTTCAGCGAGTACGAGGCCTGGCGCCACAAGGAACTCGGCTCGTCGGCCGATCAACCGCACCGCATCAAGTACAAGCCGTTGGCCCGCTGACACATGGCTCGCCGCTGGATCCCGAGGGTGTGCGGCGGCATCTTCGTCGCGGGCATCGCCGGGCTCATCATCAGCTCCGTGGCCGGCAACAACGCCGGTTTCGTGCTGAGCATCGGTCTGGTCATCGTGTTCGCTGCCGTTGCGCTCCTCACGTATGCCGCTGTCACCGCCAAGGACCGCATCGAACCGTTCGATGATGCGCACGCAGAAGCGCTCGAGCAGCAGGTGCAGTCGCTGGTGCAATCCGGCGCCCCCGAAGAGCAGGTGCGCGCCCTCGTACGCGATGCCATGCGCGTCGGGCGCCGATGAGTACCGAGACCGACAGCGAACTCGCCACACGCCTGGCGGTGGAGGCCGGCCGACTGCTGGTGGAACTCCGCGACGAGATGGTGGGCAAGGGTGCACCCTCGTGGCAGGTGATGGACCACGGCGATCTGCAGAGCCACCGTTTCCTCATGTCCGAACTGCGCGCTGCACGACCCGACGACGCCGTGCTGTCGGAGGAGGGCGTGGAGGATCCGCGCCGATTCGGCACCGACCGCGTCTGGATCGTCGACCCCCTCGACGGCACGAACGAGTACGGCGAGCGCGGTCGACACGACTGGGCCGTGCACGTTGCCCTCTGGGACCACGGCCGCTTCGGTGCTGCCGCTGTCAGCCTGCCCGCGCTCGACATGGTGTTCTCCACCGACCCGGCTCCCACGCTGCCGCCACAGCAGCGTGAGATCCCGCGGGTCATCACCAGTCGCACCCGAAACCCACCGGCAGCGGTCATCGTGGCGAATGCCCTGGGCGCAGATGCAGTGCGCCTGGGCTCGGCCGGAGCCAAGGCAATGGCGGTCGTCGTCGGCGAAGCCGACATCTACGTGCACGACGGCGGCATGTATCAGTGGGACAGCGCCGCACCCGCCGCGGTGGCTGAAGCTGCCGGGCTGCACATCAGCCGCATCGACGGCACGCCCCTGGTCTACAACGGTCGCGACCCATGGCTGCCCGACTTCGTGGTGTGCCGCAAGGAGTACGCACCCGATGTGTTCGAGGCGCTGTGGGGGCATCCCGAGGGTCGCCAGCACTGACATGGACCTCGATGCCGTGCGCTACGAGGTGAACGGCCACGTGGCCACGGTGTGGCTGCACCGGCCGCATCGCCACAACGCCTGGACCGGCCGCATGCACACGCAGTACCGGTACGTTCTCTCGCTGCTCGATGCCGACCCCGACGTGCGAGCGGTGGTGGTCGCGGGCACTCCCCCGGCGTTCTGCGTGGGCGGCGACAGCGAGGCGTTGGCGGGCCATGCCGAACGTGGGGGCTACGACCCCGGACTCGGCCACGACCTCGCGCTACCCGGTTATGGCGTACGGCCCGAGTTCGATGCCGATTTCGCGTTCCAGTTCGCGTTGCGGTTCCCCATCATTGCTGCCGTGAACGGGGCGGCCGCCGGGGTGGGCCTGGCGCTCGCACTGTTCTGCGACCTGCGCTTCGGTGCCGCCAACGCGAAACTCACCACGGCGGCCCCGAAGCTGGGCCTCCCTGCCGAGTACGGCATGAGTTGGCAACTCCCCCGGCTCGTGGGCGTCACCCGGGCAGCCGACCTGCTGTTGTCGGGACGCGTGGTCACTCCCGCCGAGACCGAAGCGTGGGGCCTGTGGAACGGCGTGGAGGCCGACGGCGAGGCAACTGTTGCCGCAGCGCAGACCTACGCACAGCATCTCGCCACGGGCGTGGGGCCCCAGGCACTCGCCACCACCAAGACCCAGTTGTACAACGATCTGCTGGGGCAATCGCCAGCGGCGGCGATCGATGAAGCCCAGCGCCTCCTGGCCCAGGCGATGACCACCGACGAATACCGCGAGGGTGTCGCTGCCCTACGCGAGAAGCGGCCACCGAGCTTCGGCTGATCCGTCGGAAATGTGACCGCCGACAAGCCCGGCAACCAGCCATGCCGTACAATTCCGCCATGGAGTCGACTCCCCTTCCCGTGGTCCCCACGCCGTCCAACCCGCCCAGCACGGAGCGCTATCCAGGCCTGGCTGTAGCCGCACTTGCATCGCTCGGTGCCGGTGCCATCCACGCAGCGGCCACCGGCATTCACGCCGAGCACCCTGAACTCGCTCGGTTGTTCGTGGTCATCACCGTGCTCCAACTCGGTGTGGGCCTGTGGGCGCTGGTTCGACCCAACCGCGCCGCTGCCCTCGGTGTCGCTGTGGTGAACGTCGCTGCCGTTGGCGGATGGCTCGCCACTCGCATCATGGGCATCTCCTGGATCGACGGCCTCGGGACGCGTGAGGCAGCCCAGTTCGCCGACACCATCTGCGCGGCGCTCGGCGCCGCAGCGGCCGGCGCCGCCATCGCTGCACTGCTGGTGGGCAAGCGCCCTGCGGCCCCCACTCGTCTGGCGCTGCCGGCGCTCGTGGTTGCGGCCCTCGCCATTCCCGCCATGTGGACCGGCGGCACGCACGCCCACACCCACGCGCACTCCGACGCCGGCAGCCTCGCCGCCGGCACCGAAAGCGCCGATGGCCATGACCACGCAGTCGACCCCGCCACCGGCGACACCGTGCATGCGCACGACCCCGCCACTACCGACACTGCGCACACCCACGACACGACGCCCGGCGCAGTGAACACCGAAT
>CANHST010000166.1 GCA_947463235.1 Acidimicrobiaceae bacterium | reverse complement strand
GCCACTGCGTTCACGCGCACGGGGCCGTGGCTCTTGGCTAGTAGGCGAGTCATCTGGTTCAGGGCTGCCTTGGTCATCGAGTAGGCAATGGACGAGCCAACGGGACGGATGCCGGCAATGGAGGTGATGTTCACCACGTGTCCATCGGTCGACTGGCGCAGCAGCGGCATCGCCGCTTTCGTGAGGTGCCAGGTGCCGAACACGTTCACCTCGAACGTTTTCAGGAAGATCTCATCGGTGAGCGCATCGAGATCGTTGTGCGGCACGGTGGTGGTCCAGCCGGCGTTGTTCACGAGCAGGTCGAGCCGGCCGTACTTGGCAATCACTTCGTCGAGCATGGCGAGGCACTGGGCCTTGTCACTGATGTCAGCCTGGATGTAATGCGACTCGCCAGGCAGTGCTGCGGCAACGGCTCGTCCTGCCTCCACGCTGGATGACGAGTTCACCACCACCGTGGCACCCAACTCCGACAACCGTTGTGCGGTGCGTTCGCCAATGCCACTCGATGAGCCGGTGACCAGGGCCACCGTTCCGGTTAGTTCCGCCATGTCGCTACCTCCAGATTCGATGCCGCTCATCCTGCCGCGTCTGCGGCCTGCGTCGGTGACTCTTGGATCGATCGGCCACACGAATCGCACAGTTGACTTGAGGCGACGCACACATCAGGCTGACGATGCACCGATGAAGTGGAGATGTCGATGACGAGCGGCTCGGGCACGAGGGAAGATCCTTGGCGTTTGACCACCGCGCCTGGTTCGTCGGCATTCACGATGTACCGCGATGACGCTGCCGTGCCGCCGGAACTGGTGTGTCAGGTCGGCTCCACGCGCCTCACCTACGACGCTCGCGCACTCGATGACCTGCACGCGTGGTTGTCGGCACAGGGAGGTTGGGTGCCGCTCGGCGCTGCCGATGAGAATAAGCCTGCTGTCGATGGCACGGTGGAGGCGTTCGGGCGCGCGGCCGACAACCCCATCGGAGGTTGGTACGGACTTCGCAAGGGTTACCGCGGCAGGTTCGGCATGTACATCCCGCCGTTGCTGGAACGCATGGGTCGCGCCGAACTCACACACGAGGCACGCAACAACTCGATGCGAGCCATCGGCTGACAACCACTACCGTTCGTCGAATGGTGGATCAGAACTCACCCGGTGCCGATGCGGTGGAAGCGCACCTGGCCAAGCTTCCCGAGCCACAGCAGACGACCCTTCGCGTGTTGCGATCCCGTTTGCGCGAAGTGCTGCCCGACGCCGACGAAGGCATCAAGTACAACATGCCATCGTTCATCATCGACGGTTCCCTGGTGGCGTCGTACGAGGGTTTCAAGCAGCACTGCTCGTACTTCCCGTGTAGCGGCGGCATCCTTGCAACGACCGGCCCGTTGAAGGGCGGAACGCCCGCGGGAAAGGGCACGCTGCGGTTTCCCGTGGATGCGCCGCTGCCGTTGGCGACCGTGCGCAAGCTGGTGAAGGCGCGACTTGCCGAGATCGCCAGCGGCAAGCGCTGACTCAGTCGGAGTTGCGCCAGGTGGTGGGGTCGAGGCCCAGTTGCTTGAAGCGCTTCACGATCCAGACCGGCACCTCCATTGGTTCGCCGGCGAGGATGCCCCGCACCTGATCGCCATCCTCGGCCCAGATGTGGCAGGTGTTCAGGTTCATCGCCATCGCTTGCATGCGCGACTCTGGAGTGGAGAAGTTCGCTCCGCCCTCGGTGCCGCCCTCCTTCATCGCCTTCACGCGGAACGACCACATCGACTGGATCGCCACGGGCGCCATCGCCTGCAGCAGTGCCGTGGTGTGGGTGCAGCCCCGCGGGCCTCCGAACAACTCGCGAACTTTGTGCGTGAAACCGCGAGCGATCGAGAGCCCGATGAGGTGCTGATAGTGGTCTTCGATGCGCGGACATGCTTCGTGCGGATGGGTCTCCAACGCAGCCCTCGCATCGAGGATCTCCAGTGAGGGCACGGCGATGGTGAGGTCGACCACCATGTGGTGCACCGTCAAAGGATCAGGGTCGCTGGGCACGTAGAGCCCCGGTGGCTTCTGGTCGCGAACTCCGCCGCGGATCACCAGTGTCTGGCTGTCCTTGCGGTACGCACGCACCACGTAGGCGCGTTCGTGGATGAGATCCAAGGGCTCGACGCCGTCGGGATGGGGGACGATGTCGTCGAAGTACTCCTGCATACGCAGGCGAGCGTACGCGCCGAGATGGCGGTCAGCGCTGTTCGAGCGCCTCGAGCAGCGTGTTCCACGCCAAGGTGGCGCACTTGATGCGCACCGGGAACTTCACGACGCCCTGCAGCGCCTCGAGGTCGCCGAGTTTCACCGAGGGATCGGGCTCGATGGGATTGCCATCCTCGTCGGGAATGCTCATCATGCCCTTGAAGCGACGCACCAGCGCCCGAACCTCATCGACCGGCTTGCCCTTCACGGCTTGGCTCATCATCGAGGCCGAACTCTGCGAGATGCTGCAGCCCTGGCCGCCCACCTTCACATCGCTCACCACACCGTCGGTGACGTCGAGATACACGTCGATCTCGTCGCCGCACAACGGGTTGTGGCCCACCGCATGCGAAGCCGGCGGGGCCAACTCGCCGCGGTTACGCGGATTGCGATGGTGATCGAGGATGATCTCGCGGTACAGGTCTTCCAAGCCAGGCATGGTGAGGCTCCTCTCAGAAACCGAAGATATCCGTTGCGCCATCGAGCGCGTCTGCCAGCACGTCGATGTCGTGCTCGTCGTTGTACAGGTAGAAGCTGGCGCGAGCGGTGGCGTTCACGCCCATCAGCCGCATCAATGGCTTGGCGCAGTGGTGGCCGGCGCGCACGCATACATTGCGCTGGTCGAGCACCTGGCTGAGGTCGTGCGGGTGGATCCCGCGGAAGGCAAAGCTGAACGTGGCCCCGCGCACCTCCGTGTCGGTGGAGCCGTGTAGCTGAATGTCGTCGCCGAAACGCTCGGTGAGCGTGGCGATGGCGAGCGCAGCCATGTGGGCTTCGTGGGCACGAATGCTGGCCATGCCGATGCCGTCGAGGAAGTCGATGGCAGCACCGAGTCCCACCACCTCGATGATGGGTGGCGTGCCAGCCTCGAACTTGGCGGGCAGCTCGGCGGTGGTGAACCCGTCGAAACGCACGTCGGCGATCATGTTGCCGCCACCCAGGAAGGGCGGCATCGCATCCAGCAGCGACTCGCGACCCCACAGCACGCCGACGCCCGACGGGCCACACATCTTGTGGCTGCTGAAGGCCAGGAAGTCGGCGCCCCAGGCCTGCACGTCGGTGACGTTGTGGGGCACGTACTGGCAGCCGTCGACGATGGCGATGGCCCCGGCGTCGTGCGCTGCGGCGCACAACTGCTGCACCGGCGTGATGGTGCCGAGCACGTTGCTCATGGCGGTGAAACTGAACGCCTTGGCGCCGTCGAGCAACTGGGGGAGCGTGGTGAGATCGAGCTGTCCGTCGGCTGTGAGCGGCACCCACCGCAGCTGGATGCCCTTCTCCTGCACGAGCATGTGCCACGGCACGATGTTGGCGTGGTGCTCCATCTGGGTGAGCACCACCACGTCGCCTTCACGCAGGTTGGCGCGGCCCCACGAGTGTGCAACCAGGTTCAACGACTCCGTGGCGTTCTTCGTGAACACCACTTCGCGGTCGCGACGGGCATTGATGAACCGCTGCACCTTCGTGCGGGCACCCTCGTAGGCGTCGGTGGCTTCGGAGGCCAACTGGTAGGCGCTGCGGTTGATCGGGGCGTACGACTGCTCCATGAAGGTGCTCATCGCATCGATGACCGACTGCGGCTTCTGCGAGGTGTTGGCCGAGTCGAGGTACACCAGCGGTGCGCCGTTCAGTTCGCGCTGGAGCAGCGGGAACTGTGCCTTGATGGCGGCGACATCGAGCTGAGCGTTGGTCAACGGAATGCCTCGTACCCGTCGCGTTCGAGCTGCGCTGCCAGTTCCATGCCACCGCTTGCGACGATGCGACCGTTCACCATGATGTGCACGTGATCGGGCTGGAGTTCGTCGAGCAGGCGTTGGTAGTGGGTGATGAGCACGACGCCCATGTTGGGGCGATCGACGCGGATCTCACGGATGCCCTTCGCCACGATGCGCAGTGCGTCGATGTCGAGGCCGGAGTCGGTCTCGTCGAGGATCGCGAGTTCGGGCTCGAGGATGGCCATCTGCATCACTTCGTTGCGCTTCTTCTCGCCGCCGCTGAAGCCCTCGTTGAGATAGCGGTCGACGAACGAGCTGTCCATGCCGAGGCGCTTCATCCAGTCCATCGTGGCGAGCCGGAGTTCCAGCACGGACAGGTCGATGCCCTTGCGGGCCGACAGGGCCTGGCGCAGGAACTGGATGACCGAGACTCCGGGAATCTCCTGCGGGTACTGAAACGCGAGGAAGATGCCAGCCTTGGCGCGCACGTCGGTGGGCCAATCGGTGATGTCGTCGCCCTGGAAGACGATGCGACCGCCCGTGACCTCGTATTCGGGGCTCGACAGCAGCGTGCTGGCGAGCGTGCTCTTGCCGGAGCCGTTGGGGCCCATGATGGCGTGCACTTCGCCGACCCCGACCGTCAGCGACAGGCCTCGCAGGATGTCGGCCGCATCACCATCATCGGTGACGGGTCGGGCATGGAGGTCGTCGATCCGGAAGAGCTCAGTCACGCCCTCAGTGTATTTCCACTATGGCCGTAGTAGAAACCCCTGCCGACAGATCGTCGAGGAGTTCGACGACCTTCTCCGCCTGGGTCTGCGGATGCACCAGGCACAGCCGCATGCATGGAGCGCCCTTCCACGATGTGGGCACCACCAAGGCCACCCCTTGTCGGGCGCGATCTCGGCTCCAGGCCAGGTACTGCTCCTTCGTCCAACCGTCGATGGTGAACAGCACCACCGACAGTTCTGGCTCCAGTAGCAGTTCGAAGCCGGGCCGGCTGCGGATCTCGTCGGCGATGGCTGCAGCGGTGCGGATGGAGGCGTCGACCGCATCGGTGTAGGCGCGTGTGCCGTAGGTGGCCAGGCTGAACCACAGCGGCAGGCCACGGGCCCGACGCGACAGGTGATACGCGTAGTCGCTGGGGTTCCACTCACCGCGATCCAAGGAATCCAGGTAGGTGCCGTGCTGAGCGTGGGCCGACGGAGCCACGGCAGGATCTCGATAGATGAGGGCGGCGCAGTCGTATGGGGCGAACAGCCACTTGTGGGGGTCGACCCCGAAACTGTCGGCTCGTTCAATGCCGTGGAACCGATCGCGGGCGATGGAGCTGCACAGCGCCGCCAGCCCGTACGCGCCATCAACGTGGAACCACAGATCGCGTGCGGCGCAGACATCCGCGATCGCATCGAGCTCGTCGATCGCCCCTGCATTCGTGGTGCCGGCGGTGGCCACCACGGCAAACACGCCCCGGTCGCCGTGGGCCGCGAGGGCCGACTCCAAGGCCGGGCCGGTGAGGCGGCCAGCGTCGTCGACGGGCACGGTGACCACGTCGACATCCATCACCCTTGCGGCGGCGCGTACCGAGGCGTGCACCTCCTCGGTGCTGGCGATGGCCCATCTGGCGGGGCGGCCGTGGCGTTGCTCATATCGGTGTCGTGCAGTGACGAGAGCGCTGAGGTTGGCTGCGGAGCCACCGCTCACGAACACACCGCCCGCCGTCGAAGGAAAGCCCGCGAGGTCGGCGATCCAGCGCAGGGCCTGGTTCTCGGCGGCGATGGCACCAGCACCGGCTTCCCATGCTCCTGCGAAGATCGACGATGCGCTCACGACGAGGTCGAACATCGTTGCGGCGTTCGAGGGCGACGTAGCTACGTAGGCCAGGTTCATGGGGTCGTCCATGGGTCGGCATGCCGGCATCAGCACATCGCGAAAGATGCGGAGTGCCTCGAGGCCGCCGATGCCGTCCGGGTTCACGGTGGGGGCCAGGACCTCGGCGAGTTGCTCCGCGGGGAGTGCTCCCCAGTGCGGATCTTTCGGCAGTTGCAATCGCTCGATGGCGTAGCCGATCACGGAATGTGCGAACAGGTTGGTTTCAGCATCCCACTCGTGCATCGACGGTGCCACGACAACTCCTCGGATCGAAGATACTTCGGATCCGAAATGTTACGCCGCGGAAGGCCCGTCTCGGAGCGCACGCCAGATGGCCCGGTACGAGGGGTACTCGAAGGTGGAATCCACATAGCCCGATTCGCGGAGGGCCTCGTGGAGGGCCGGAAGGTTGCGGAAGGGCACGCCGGCATCCACGTGGTGCGCCAGGTGCCATCCGATTCGGTAGGGAACCAGCAGGATCCGGGCGATTGGATGCTGGGCGACGGAGTGGGTGCTGCGTCGCCGGTCGGGCGACCGTTCCATGCCGCCGTGCTCGGCCACCGATCGCAGGCGGTTGATCACGCGCCACACCGTGAGATACGGGGCCAGCCAGAAACACGGGTAGAGCCACCAATGACCGCTCGCGACGGCTGCCAGGAGGAGGGCCGCCTGCACCGACATGATCTTCCAGAACGTGTGCCGAACGCGTGCGTCCTTCGAACGAGCATTCGTCAGCAACCCGCGCATCAGCCTGATACCCGTTCGGCCCGTCGCATCGCGAACCAACTTGCGGCGGAAACTCGCCTCGCTGATGGGATAGCCGATGTAGAGCGGAATGTCTGGTTCGGTGGGGCCGAACTCGTCGCGATGGTGTGCCATGTGCACGCGCCGATAGGCGTCGGTGGACGTGAACGATGGAAAGCCGAGCAGCCATCGCCCGGCCACGTCGTTGGCGAGTTTGTTGCTGAACAGCAGGCGATGGGCCGCTTCGTGCATGAGTGATGCGAACTGGGCGAATGCCCG
>CANHST010000165.1 GCA_947463235.1 Acidimicrobiaceae bacterium | reverse complement strand
GGTGGCATCGGTGATGGTCATCGAGTTCGTGTTGCCGAGCGCATCGCGAAGGATCAGCGAACTGAGTGTCCAATCGCCGGGCTCGGCACCCTGGGGCACGGCGAACACGATCTCATAGGTGCCGTTCTTTGCGGTGCCGCTGATGCGATGGATCGCTGCGATGTCGGCCTGCAGGGTGTGGCCGCCGCTCAAGCTGGTGAAGGCGATGGTCGAACGCCCAACGTCGGCGGCAAGGCCGACGATGTCGTCGGTGATGGTCGCGGTGATCGTCACCTGTCCGTCGGCCGAAGCCACGTCAACGGGTGTGCCACTGATCACCAAGGCCGACAATTGGGGCCCGGTGTTGTCGCCGCCGACGTCCACCTGAGTGAACTCGCAGTTGACGAGGCCAGCGGTCACCATGTCGGCCGCCGACACGGTGATGGCATTCCCGACGTTGTCCACCAAGTAGGCCTCCGCCAACCAGATGCCGGTCTCGGAGTAATCGGGGATCAGCAATGAGAACTGATAGGTGCCGGGGGCTGCCGGTGCGGGCTGCAGGGTGGTGCTGTCCAACATGCCGATCACCGACTGCTGGCCGTTCGGCGAGATGAACCGGAAGTACGAACCCACACTGGCCACTCCGGCCTGGGCATCCGACAGCGTGACGGTGACGTCGATGTGCTGCGGGTCTGCAGGAAGGTTGGGCGCCGTGCCCACCGTGTTCTGCGACAGCGAGAGGCTGGTGATCGTGGGCGGCAGCACGTCGGCTGCACCGTTCTGATCGAACCCATTGGCGAGGGACAGTCCGGCCAACTGGGCGGTGTCGTAGGTGCGGCTGTTGTTGAAGGCGTCCACCAGTGTGGCGGACGTGACCTGCCAGCGGCCCTGGTCGCGGAACGCCGGCACCGTCACCACGGCGGTGTAGATGCCGTCGTGTTCGTTGCCGGAGGTGAGGTTCGCCGGGCCGAAGTTGGCCTCGAGCACGATGTTGTTGACGGGGCTGCTGATGAGCAGCGAGTTCAGGGTGTCGACGGGATTGAGGCCAGCTTCGGCATCGACGATGTGGGCCGTAATCGTGACGTCCTGTGTGCCCGCTGAGGTGTCGATGGGCGAAGTGATCGTCAGCGCCGTGAACACCGGCGCACTCAGGTCGCAGTTGGTGAAGGTGTCGGTGCCGAATGTCGTGCCATCGCAGAAGTTCGCAGGTGCCCCGCCGTCGAACGTGTCGTTGTCGACGTCGCCGATCAGGATGTCGCTGCCATTGCCGCCGAGGAGGATGTTCGCGCCGGGCAACCCGATGAGGGTGTCGTCGCCATCGCGGCCATCGAGCACATTGTCGGTGGCGCTACCGGTGATCACGTCGGCGGCGCTGGTGCCGATGAGGTTCTCCACATCGGTCGTCACGTTGTCGCCCTCGCCGCCGATGCCGTCATCGGCAACATCGTCGATGCCAACGGTGACACCGCCGGTGTGGTCGGCATACGACACGGTGTCCGTGTCGCCACCGCCGACGAACGTGTCGGCACCTGTGCCGCCCAGGAGCAGGTCGTTGCCGGTGCCGCCGTCGATTGCGTCACTGCCGGTGCCGCCGTTGATGGTGTCGTTGCCTGCCCCGCCCAGCAATGTGTCGGTGCCGGTTCCACCGTTGATGGTGTCGTTCCCCGCGGCGCCGAGCACGGTGTCGCTGCCTGCGCCGCCATCGAGCACATTGGCCGACGCGTTGCCGCGCAGTTGGTCGGCGCCCTTGCCGCCAGCAAGGTTCTCCACGCTGGCCATCACCAGGTCGAGTTCGCCCGTGCTGCCGTCGTTACGCCGACCGTCGAGTGAAACGGTGACGGCGGCGGTGTGGTCGCTGTAGTCCGCCGTGTCGTAGCCGGTGCCGCCAAGAAGGGTGTCGCTACCGCCGCCGCCGATGAGCAGGTCGTTGCCGGCACCGCCGTCGAGCAGATCGTTGCCACCACGGCCGATAAGAGTGTCGTTGCCGCCCAGTCCGCACAGCACGTCGTGGTTCTTGGTGCCGACGAGTGTGTCGTGATGGGGTGTGCCCACGATGGTGCAGATCGCTCCGGTCGCGCTGCGCACCTTGGCGGCTGCCTGCGCGTGGGTACCGCCGACGCCGATACTGGCGGCGATTGCGACGACGGCTACCGCCGTGCGAATCCGTTGCTGTGCCATGCGGCCACGGTACGAGTGCGGTTGCCGGAAGGCGATGGGTCATCCGGCCCCTTCTACGACCAAAGACCTACGACCTCGGTGGAGTGGGCCCACGTCGGGGACGATGCAAATGTGGCACACTGTGTCACTACGTCGAGGTGTCACTTCGCCGCTTCCCTTGGAGGATCCCAATGTCCCGACGCTCTCGTTTCCTGCTCGCGGTTGCTGGCGTGGTTGCTCTTGGCGCCTCCGTCACGGGTTGCAGCGACAGTGGAACCTCCATGCATCACGTGGTGAAAGTGGATATCGAGTCCATCGACAAGGTGCTGCACAAGGTGGGGGCCGACGACGCGAACGTCTACGGCTTCAACCACCTCACGGGTACCGGCACCGACAGCGACGGTTCGAAGGTGGACGTGGAGATGCTCGCCACCGTCGACTACAACAAGGGAACGGGCCCCTTCGAAGGAGTGCTCACCTTCACCTTTGCCAATGGCGACACGCTGGGCATGCGCATGGTGAGCGGCAAGACGGTGGCCGCCACCGACACCACTGACGCCACCTTCGCCAGCAAACTCGAGGTCATCGACGGCACCGGCGGGCACCTCGGGTCGAGTGGTAAGGGCACCTTCGTCGGCGCCCGCAAGGACGCGTTGGGTGGCTTGGTACAGGCCACCTTCGACGTGAACGTCACCGTCACCGGTTGATGCAGGCGGCCGCCCGCGTCAGCGAGGCACGAAACTCTGCGCGCCGCCGGTGTCGCCGGTGAACAGCGTCATCGGGCTGCGCCCACCTTCGATGTAGCCGAGTGCATAGGCGCCGGGCTCGTAGCCGAGCAGTCGCTGAATGCGCTCGGGGAAGCCGCGCACTTCGTCGAGGCTGTAGGTGAGGTACTGGTTCTCCTCCTGGCGCAACCAACCGAGTACGTAGTCCACATTGATGCCGATCCGCACCTCGTTGCTGCGATTGGCGCCGCCGCCGTGCACCGTGCTGCCGAGATAGATCACCACCGAGCCACGCGGCATCGATGCCGGCCGCGTCTGTGCCGGCGTGTAGCGCACGTCGTCATCGGTGCGATGGCTGTCGGGCACCACCCTGGTGGCGCCGTTCTCCTCGGTGAAGTCGGTGAGTGCCCAGATGGTGCTCACCTCCACATCCACCGTGCGCGGAAATGGGAAGAAGTCGAAGCACCAGTGGTCGCGGTGCAACTGCTGGGCCGCACCTCCGGGGCCGATGGCGATGGACTGGGTGAGGTGCAGTTGGAACGTGGTCTTCTTCGGCCACAACGAACGCTCCACGACGTCGAGCATCAAGGGGTGTGCCACCAGGTCGGCGCTGCTCGGGCAGCGGCTCAGCAGGCCGCCCGTGCGTCGGGTGTCGTGCCCGGAGAACTCGTCGGCTCCGTAGGGCGTGGCGTCGAGCCACGGCTGCAACTCGCGCTGCAGGGTGTCGCACTGAGCCTCGGTGAGCAATCGCTCAATGATCACCGCGCCATGCGCCAACAGCGCAGCGCTCACTTCGCCCGCGGTGGAGTCGTGGGCGAATCGGGGAATCTCGGTGGTCTCCATGAGCGGAATTCTGGCCGATGGTGATCGGTCAGTGGTGAGCAAGGGCGCGCACGGTGACGGGGATACCAGTCATGTGTGCCTGGCTGGAGAGCGGCTCGAAGCTGTCGGGCCCGATGGGCAGCAACACGTTCGGGTTCGATCCAGGGTTGGCGGCCGCCACTCGCATTCGCGGACTCACCGTGTGGCCCCAGCCGTGCACCATCGACACCACGCCATCCATCAGGTCGGCATCGATCTCCGCCACTGCCTCGATCTCACCATGAGCGCTCGCCACGGTCACCGCGTCGCCATCGTGAAGACCTAGCCGGGTCGCGTCGGATGGTGCGATGCCGAGAGGGTTGTTGGTGCGCCCGCGCTGCTTCATCCGTTCGATGTTGGAGAACCATGAGTTGTGCATCCACGCGTCGCGCTTGTGAATCAGCAGCAGTTCGCCGTTCCGGTCTCGTTCCGCTGCCTCGCCGAAGAGGCGGTGGCTGCGTTCGATGGCGTCGGCGAACACGGGCGGGCAGCAGTCCACCAAACCATCCGACGTCTGCACCTGCTGGTCGAAGAACGTGCCGGGCGTCGGTGTGGGCAGCACGCGCGCAACCCCGTCGGCCAGGTCGTCGAGTTGCAGTCCGCTGCCACGTTCCAGCATGTGCCGCCACTTGCTCCACGGGTCGGGTTCTTCGCCATCGGCCAAGCCGTCGAAGAGGCTTGGCTTTCCCATGCGCTGCAACAACTGGTGAGCGATCCACCATTCGGGGCGCCGCTCGGCCTTCGGTGCCACCACAGCCTTGGTGTATTGGGCGAACGGTTGGGCGCTGGTGCCGATGTTCACGATGTTCAGATCGTCGCGCTCGTACATGTCGGTGCTGGGCAGCAATACATGCGCGAACTCGCTGGTGGCGCTGGGGTAGATGTCGATCACGACGAGCAGTTCCAACTGTTCGAACGCCTTGCGCAGCCGGGCCTCACCGGCGATGGACAGCAACGGGTTCCCGGCGACGACGATGAGTGCGCGGATCGGTTGCTCGCTGTCGAGAATGCTCTGCGATAGCAACGTGCCGGGCAGCGCGCCGCGACGCAGCCGACCGAACTCGGTGTCGACGTAGTTCTGCTCGGGCACGCCGGCCCCGCTGCGAGCGTTCGGGTAGAAGCCGTCGCTCTTCAGGTTGCCGCCCTCGGCATCGAGCCTGCCGGTCACGAACGACAGCATGTGCACCAACCAGTAGGCGAGTGTTCCCTGGCGACCCATGTTGATGCCAGTGCTCGCATGCACCGAGGCTCGCGGCGTGTTCACCCAGGCTGCGGCGAGTTCGCGAACGGCGTCCGCTGACACGCCGGTGACGGCTTCCGTGCGGTCCGCGGGGTACTCGGCGATGAAGGCGCGGAGTTCGGCCACGTGAGCACCGTGTTGGGCAAGCAGGCGTGTGTCGAATCCGCCGAGCGCATCAATCTCCAGTAGCAGCGATGCGAGAAACCACACGTCGGTGTCGGGCCGGATTTGCAGCGTGTCGCCTACGCCCATCTCCGGGGTCTCGATGCGGCGAGGATTCACGAAGACCAAGCGAGCCCCGCGTGCTGTCGCTCTGCGCATCTCGCCCAACACGTTCGGCACCGAATAGAAGCTCGCCTGCGACGCCCGGGGGTTCTCGCCGATGATCAGGCACAGGTCGGTGTTGGTGAGGTCGGGAATCGGGTGCACCATGCTGCTGCCGAACACCGCCTCGCTGGCAACGAACTTGTTGGCGCAGTCCTGCGTGCCGGAACTGAACGCGCGCTGCACGCCGAGCGTGCGCAGCATTTGGGTGGTGTGCAACTGTCCGAGGGCATTGAAGGCGGTGGGGTTGCCCACGTACGCCGCCACGGCGTTGGAGCCGTGCGCGTCGATGACGGCCTGCAGCTTCCGGGCGGTGGTGTCGAGTGCGTCGTCCCATGAGGTGGCGGCCCAGGTGCCGTCGCTGGCGCGCAGCATCGGGTGATCGGCGCGGTCGGGGTCGTGGTGCAGGTCCACCGCAGCCAGACCTTTGTGGCAGGCAAAGCCTTTGGTCACGGGATGCTCACGGTCGGGCGACAGCTTCACCAGTACGCCATCGTCCACCTGAGCCACGAGGCCGCAGCTCGGTTCACAGATGCGGCAGAACGTGCGGACGGTTTCCGTCATTGCCATTGCGGCCTCCCCGGCATGATCGCCCCCCGGCGACATACCCGTTCTACCGCGCCGACTACCGTCCTCGCATGCCCGGAGACCAACCTCGACTCCTTCCCCTCGCCGCCACCGACGACCCGCGGTTGGAGGAACTGTTCTCCAAGGGCCTGAACGGGCCAGATGGCACGCCGTTGAACATCTTCGGCACGTTGGCGCATCACCCCGACATGCTGCGCCGCTGGTTGGTGTTTGCAGCGCATGTGATGTCGAAGAACACGCTCACCGATCGCGACCGCGAACTGCTCATCCTTCGTACCGGATGGAACTGCCAGAGCCGATACGAGTTCTCGCAGCACGTTGTGATCGGCATGCGCTGCGGTGTCACCGACCTCGAGATCGAGATGGTGAAGCAGGGCGTGGATGCTGGGTGGAGTGCGCACGATCGAATGCTGATCTGCGCAGCCGACCAACTGCACGACCGATATGCGCTCAGCGCCGACGCATGGGCATCGTTGGCCGAGGAGTTCTCCGAGCAGCAGATCCTCGACCTGATAGCGACGGTGGGCAACTACCACCTGGTGGCGATGTTCTTGAACAGCACCGGTGTGCAGCTCGACGAAGGTATTCCCGACTCGTTTGCGTGATGCCGGGCTCAGCGGCCTGCGGCCTCGAGTTCGTACATCGGGACACCTGCTCGCGGTGCCCAGAGACCGGCGCCGATCTGACGAAAGTGCAACTGCAGATACCTGCGATACCAGGCGCCGGTGCGGTGGTGCACCTCGAGGTCGGTGCCCGTGGGGTCGACGATGTGCCGAAGGTCATGTTTGGTCGGTAGTTCCAGATACAGCAACTGCCCAGTGGCGGTGGCGAGGTGGTCGATCGCATCGATGACGCGTTCGTCGTCGATGTACTGCAGCACGCTGTGGCACACCACCAGATCGAAGGAGCGCGGCGGGCGCCAGGTGGCGATGTCGCGACGTTCGTGACCCCATGTGCGGC
>CANHST010000164.1 GCA_947463235.1 Acidimicrobiaceae bacterium | reverse complement strand
GCCTGGAGCGCCTTGGCCTTCGCATCGACAGCGAGGGTGGCGGATTCGGCGATGGCAGCGAGGCGAGCAGAGGTGCGGTTCACGCCAGAAATGCTATCGGTGGGGCTTTGGTGAGGCCGCTCGATTTGGTGCGAGACTGAGCAGCGTGACCGATCCTGCCGACATCACCCTCCCCCACCACCTGCTGCCCATCGACGGCCGCTTCGGGTGCGGGCCGTCCAAGGTGCGCCCGGAACAGGTGCTGAACCTCGCCAAGGCGAACGCCCATCTACTGGGCACGTCGCACCGCCAACCACCGGTGAAGCACCTCGTAGGTTCCGTCCGCGACGGGCTGAAGAGCCTGTTCGGACTGCCGAAGGATTGGGAGATCGTGCTCGGCAACGGCGGCTCCACCGTGTTCTGGGACGTGGCCACGTTCGGCCTCATCCGTGAACGCAGCGAGCACTACGTGTTCGGCGAGTTCTCATCGAAGTTCGCCGAAGCTGCCGCAGCGGCACCGCACCTCGGTGATCCGGTTGTCGTCAAGAGCGACCCCGGCACCCACCCCGAGATTCGCTCCTCCGACGACGGCGTCGACGTAGTGGCGCTCACCCACAACGAGACCTCCACCGGCGTGATGATGCACCTGCGTCGACCCGAGAGCGATGCGCTCGTGGTGGTCGATGCCACCAGCGGTGCCGGCGGTCTGCCGTGGCTGCCCGACGAGGTCGACGTGTACTACTTCGCGCCACAGAAATGCTTTGCCAGCGATGGCGGTTTGTGGCTGGCAGCGTGCTCGCCCAAGGCGCTCGAACGCATCCGCGAAATCGGGCACAGCGACCGCTGGCGGCCGGCCTCGCTGGATCTGCTGATCGCACTCGACAACTCGGTCGCCAACCAGACCTACAACACGCCGGCGCTGTCCACGCTGGTGTTGCTCGACGAGCAACTGAAGTGGATGAACGAACACGGCGGTCTCGACTGGTGCGTCGACCGCTGCCGCCAGAGCGCCCAGCACCTGTACTCGTGGGCCGAGGCCAGCAGCTATGCGTCTGCGTTCGTGACCGACCCGATGCAGCGTTCCACTGTGGTCGGCACCATCGACCTCGAAGGCGTGCAGGCGAACGACGTGAACGCCGCACTGCGAGCGAACGGCATCGTCGACACCGACAGCTATCGCAAGCTCGGCCGCAACCAGTTGCGCATCGGCATGTTCCCGGCCGTCGAACCCAACGATGTGCTGCAGCTCACCAAGTGCATCGACCATGTGGTGGAGGCACTTTCTTGAACGTGCTCACCACGGCGTTCGACGAACTTGCTCCGTTGCACCGGCCCATCCTGGTGTTGGCATTGCGCGGCCTGTTCGACATCGCCGAAGTGGCCACGGATGCGGTCGACACACTGGCTGAAGGTCGGGTGGCCACCGTGGTGGCCAGCATCGACCCCGACCCGTTCTACGACTTCACCCAAGAGCGGCCACAGGTGGTGATGGATCACGCCGAGATGCGTCAGGTGCAGTGGCCGGAGAACGAGTTCTGCGTGGCACGTTTCCCTGGCGGAGCGCACGACCTGGTGCTGCTGTCCGGGGTGGAGCCGCACCTGCGCTACGCCACGTTCGCCGATGCGATCATTCGCGTTGCCGCCGAACTGTCGTGCGAGATGGTGGTCACGCTGGGCGCCGCACCCGAGGCCGTGCCGCACACCCGTGCTCCGAACGTGGTGGGGAGCAGTACCAACGATGGTCTGGTGCGAGCGCTCGGCCTGTCGCGACCGCAGTACCAAGGTGTCACGGGCCTGGTCGGCGTGCTCCAGCAACGGCTTGATGCCGCCGGTATCCCGGCCGTGTCGATCCGGGTGGGCGTGCCGCACTACCTGGGCAACGCGAAGCACCCTCAGGCATCGTCGGCGCTGCTGCGCCATCTGGAGCACGTGCTGGGCGTGCCCACCGGGCATGCGGCGCTCAACGAAGACGCCATGCGCTGGCGCAGCCTGCACGATGAAGCGGTGGCGGAAGACGACCAAGCCGCCTCGTACGTCGACATGCTCGAACGCGACTACGACCGCCGGATGGAGGCCGCGATGCCATCGGCCGATGACCTCGCAGCCGAGTTGGAGAGGTTCCTGCGCGAACAGCGCGACAACCCCGAGTGACCCGCCGCCACTAGGCCTGGCCGGTCGACGGGGGCGCATCCATGCCGAGCGCCGCAGCGAGCCCCACCACTCGTGTCATCGCATCGGGAGCGTGCTGGGCGCCGGTGCCGTCCGCCACCCGCGTCATCATCTCGAAGTTGGCGGCCACGGCGGCAGCGTCGACCATGAATGCCTCCCCCGCCTCGGCAACGAGTCGGGCACGGGCACCGGCCAACGCCGAGTCGTCCCAGCCGGCGATCGCTTCGGCGAACGCCATCAACGCTGCGCCGTGCGGCAACCCGGCGTCGCCATCACCCGACGCGAGCGCGAGCACATCAGCAGGAGTGCCGTCTTCGTGGCTGCTCCAACTGAGCATGCCTGCATGGGACGTCGTTCAAAAGAAGCATTCACGTATGAGCGACAGTCGCCCCGCCACCAACTCCATCTGCGGTCGGCTCAGCGTGCCACGGTTCCACAACGGGTCGTCCATGGCCCGGTCGCTCATGTACTGCGCCTCGGCGAGCTGCCAGAGGTTGTTCCAGTCGTCGGGCACGGCGCTCAGCGCTTGCACCACCGATGGCATGCGATCCGCGGGTGCAGCGACCGGCACGAAGTTCAGGCGCGCCGGGGCCAGTTCGTCGGCCTCCCGACCGGTGGGTGGGCCGGGAACGGCGGGGGGCAGGGCAGGCAGCGGAGCGCCGATGGCTCGAGCGAAGGCAACCGGTGGCAGCGCAGCGATGACCACCCCCACGACCTCCACCCACTCCACCGGATGCATGCCTTCGGTGACGAGCTGTTCGTACCAGTCCTTGGTGATGGTGCCGGCGTGACGACCGAGCCGATAGGCAAGGTCGAGCGCAGGGTCGCCGAACGGCCTCACCCACGGCGGCGTTGGGTCGGCGCTCAGGTAGGCCTCGATGGCCACTTCGGCGATGCGACGCCGTTGCTCGCCGGTGAGGCGAGCCCCCGGCGACACGACGTGCGCGAGCGACCGGCGATGTGCATCGCTGAGGTCGTCGCGTACGACTGTGGTCATGCAGACCAGCGTACGGTCAGGCCGAAGCTGCGGCGAAGCCCAGTTCGAGGTCGGCGAGGATGTCGTCGATGGTCTCGAGGCCCACGCTGAGGCGCACGAGGCCCGGGCGGACACCGGTGGAGATCTGCTCTTCCTCGGTGAGCTGGCTGTGGGTGGTGCTCGCCGGGTGGATCACCAGGCTGCGCACGTCGCCGATGTTGGCCACGTGGCTGTGCAGTTTCAGGCCACCGACGAACTTCTGGCCCGCCTCGCGGCCGCCCTTGATGTCGAACGCCAGCACGGAGCCGTAGCCCTTGCCGCCGCCGTACTTCTTGGCGCGCTCGTGCCACGGGCTGCTGGGCAGGCCGGCATACGACACGCTCTCCACCTGCGGATGATCCACCAGGAACTGGGCCACACGATCGGCGTTGGCCCAGTGACGCTCCATGCGCAGGCTGAGGGTTTCGAGGCCCTGGATGAAGGCGAACGCGTTGAACGGCGACACCGCAGCACCGAGGTCGCGCAGGATCTGCACGCGAGCCTTGATGATGTACGCGCCCGGTCCGAGTGCCGGCCAGTAGGGCAGGCCGTGGTAGCTGGGGTCGGGCTCGGTGAGGTTCGGGAAACGCCCGCTGGCGCCGAAGTCGAACGTGCCACCATCGATGATGGCGCCGCCGATGGAGGTGCCGTGGCCACCGATGAACTTGGTGAGGCTGTGCACCACGATGTCGGCGCCCCACTCGATCGGCCGGATGAGGTACGGGGTGGGCACCGTGTTGTCGACGATGAGCGGAATGCCGTTGGCGTGGGCCAACGCGCTGACACCTTCGATGTCGAACACGTCGTTGCGCGGGTTGGCCAGCACCTCGCCGTAGAACGCCTTGGTGTTCGGACGAATGGCCGCAGCCCACTGATCCAGATCGTGCGGGTCGTCGACGAAGGTGACCTCGATGCCCATCTTCGGCAGCGTGTAGTGGAACAGGTTGTAGGTGCCGCCGTACAGCGACGGGCTGGCCACGACGTGGTCGCCGACTTCGGCGAGGGTGAGGATGGCGATCATCTCGGCCGACTGGCCCGAGCTGACCACGAGTGCGCCGGGCAGACCGACCGCAGTGGTGACGCCGCCTTCGAGGCTGCTGAGGCGAGCCTCGAGCGCACCCTGGGTGGGGTTCATGATGCGGGTGTAGATGTTGCCGATCTCGGCCAGCGCGAACAGGTTCTGCGCATGCTGTGCGTCGCGGAACTGGAAGCTGGTGGTCTGATAGATCGGCACGGCGCGTGCGCCCGTGGTCGGGTCGGGCTCGCCGCCGACATGGATCTGACGTGTCTCGAAACCCCAGTTGTCACTCATAGGGGTGGCACCGTAACCGCCGAATCCTGACCAGTCAAGTCGGATTTACGGGCGGAGGTTACCCCGCCCCGCGGGTCGTCCCAAGCCGGGACGCGAACTGGGGCTGATCCGTCCCGGAAACCGGGAGGAATCAGCCCCAGAAGCAGTTTTGGGACGATCCAGCCCCAGAAACCAGTGTCAGTTCAGACGAGGTCAGCCACCGCTGACGTCGGCCACCTTCTGCTTACCGGCGCCGAGGAACGGCATCATGGCGCGCAGTTCCTTACCGACGGTCTCGATCTGGTGCTCGGCACCAGCGTTCTGAAGGGCCTTCATGTTGGCGCGACCCGTCTCGCTCTCGGCGATCCATTCCTTGGCGAACTTGCCGGTCTGGATCTCCTTGAGGATCTTCTTCATCTCGGTCTTCGTACGCGGCGTCACCACGCGCGGGCCGCGGGTGAGGTCGCCGTACTCGGCGGTGTCGCTGATGCTGTAGCGCATGCCGGCGATGCCCTCTTCGTACATGAGGTCGACGATGAGCTTCACCTCATGGAGGCACTCGAAGTACGCCATCTCGGGCTGGTAGCCAGCCTCGACGAGCGTTTCGAAGCCGGCCTGCACCAGCGACGTGACGCCGCCGCACAGCACTGCCTGCTCACCGAACAGGTCGGTCTCGGTCTCTTCCGCGAAGGTGGTCTCGATCACGCCGGCGCGAGCGCCGCCGATGGCCGCTGCGTAGCTGAGCGACAGTTCCTTGGCGGCGCCGGTGGCGTCCTGGTGCACGGCGATGAGCGCCGGCACGCCGCCGCCCTCGGTGTAGGTGCGGCGCACGAGGTGACCCGGGCCCTTCGGGGCGATCATGATCACGTCGACGGTCTTCGGCGGGCGGATGCGCTTGAAGCGGATGTTGAAGCCGTGTGCGAACGCGAGGGCCTTGCCCTTGCGCATGTGCGGCTTGATGAACTCTTCGTACGTGGCCTTCTGCTCGGTGTCGGGCATGGTGAGCATGATGACGTTGGCCCACTTGGCGGCTTCGCCGATGCCCATCACCTTCAGGCCGGCGGCCTCAGCCTTGGCGGCCGACTTGCTGCCCTCGCGCAGACCGACGACCACCTGCACGCCCGACTCCTTCAGGTTCAGCGCATGCGCGTGACCCTGCGAGCCGTAGCCGATGATGGCCACCTTGCGGCCACGAATGATCGACGGATCGCAGTCCGCCTCGTAATACATCTTTGCGGCCATGTACGTCAGCCAGCCTTTCCCTTGTCCTGATTGTTTCGGTTGTTGTTCACGGCGCGCTGACGCGCTTCGCGGTCCAGCTTCGGAAGTGCCACCCGGCCTGTCCGTTGAAGCTCCACGATGCCATAACTGGCAATGATTTCTTCAAAATCGTCGAGCTTGTCGGGGTGACCATCCAGCGAGACGGTGATGGCATCCACCCCGACCGCCAGGATCTTGCCCTCGAAAATGTTGGTGAGCTCCACCACCTGGCTGCGTTGTTCGGCTGCGGCCCGCACGGTGGCCAGCAACAACTCGCGCTCCACGCTGCGGCGCGGATCGAGCTCGCTGATCTTCACCACTTCGATGAGCTTGAACAACTGCTTGGTCACTTGCTCCAGCGGCGAGGACTCCACATCGACCACGATGGTGATGCGGCTGAAACCCTCTTCCTCCGCCGGGGCGACAGCGAGGCTGTAGATGTTGAAGCCACGGCGGGCGAACAGGCCCGACACCCGGGCCAGCACGCCGGGCCGGTTCTGCACCAGCACGGACAGGATGTGATGGTTCGGGAAGTCGCTCATCGCAGGTTGCCTCGGTTCGAGTTCTGGAAGTCGGGCAGCAGCAGATCGTCGTTGCTGTAGCCGGCCGGCACCATGGGGAACACCTTCTCGCGTGCATCGACACGGAAGTCGACGACGACCGGACGATCGTCGACCGAGTTCGCCTTGTCGATGGCGGGCTGGACCTCTTCGGGGCTGTCCACGCGGATGCCCACGCAACCCATGGCCTCGGCCCACTTCACGAAGTCGGGCACCTCGGGCGAGAGGTAGACCTCGGAGTAGCGCTCTTCGTAGAACATTTCCTGCCACTGGCGCACCATGCCCAGGTAGCTGTTGTTGAGAATCGCCACCTTCACCGGGATGCGCTCGACGCTGGCGGTCACCAGTTCCTGTGCGGTCATCTGGAAGCAACCATCGCCGTCGACGGCCCACACGGTGCGGTCGGGACGACCGACCTTGGCGCCGATGGCGGCGGGAACGCTGAAGCCCATCGTGCCGAGGCCACCCGAGTTCACCCAGGTGTACGGCTCGTTGAAACGCCAGTACTGGCTGCTCCACATCTGGTGCTGACCCACACCCGACACCAGGATGGTGCCCTCGGGCGACAAGT
>CANHST010000163.1 GCA_947463235.1 Acidimicrobiaceae bacterium | reverse complement strand
CCCGATGGGCCGGTATCGGGCGAGGGTTGGGCGGGCATGGCGATCGATGGGTTCTTCACCCGCTCGGTGCGCGATACCGCGGTGATGCTCGATGCCACTGTCGGCCCGGATGTGGGGACGCCGTACTACGCGCCACCGCATACCGGTTCATACACCGCGGCGGTTGCGTTGCCGCCGCGCCGATTGCGCATTGCGGTCTCGACGCGCAGTTTCACGGGTGCCGCTGTGCACCCGGATTGCGTGGAGGCCGTGGAGCACACGGCACGACTGTTGGAATCGTTGGGTCACGAAGTGGTGCCGGAAGACCCGGTGTTGGACATGGAGGCGTTCATCCGCGCCTGGACCGACGTCGTGGCGTGCGGCACGCAGCTCACGGTGGAGTCCGTCGGCGCAGATGCGCTGGAACGAACCGAGCGTGTCACCCAACTGGCGGTCGCGCACGGCCGCACGTTGTCCGGCGCTCAGTACTTGTCGGCCGTGGAAACGGTGCACGCACTCGGCCGCACAATGGCGCGCTTTCTGCAACCGTTCGACATGTTGCTCACCTCAACGCTTGGTGAACCACCTGCCCGCATCGGCCGGTTCGCCACGGGTCGGCCCGATGGATGGAACTCGTTTCTCGAGTACCGCTTGGAGCACGTGTTGCCCTACTCGCCGTACACGGCGTTGGCGAACGGCACCGGGCAACCCGCCATGAACCTGCCCCTGTGGTGGAACGCCGCCGGCCTCCCGGTGGGCACTCAGGTGATGGGGCGCGCGGGCGACGATCACCTGTTGCTGCAGTTGGCGACCCAACTCGAAGCCGTCGACCCCTGGTTCCACCGGCGACCCGCGTGGTGAGGCCGCTAGCGTCAAACGACATGCCCGTGATGCGCCGAAACACCTGGGAAACGATGGCCGAAGCCGATCGCGCTGCCCTGTGTTCGCGTGGCTTGGAGGCCATCTTCGACGAGAGTCTGAAGCAGTCGATCGGACGCATCATCGACGATGTGCGCGCACATGGCGACGAAGCCGTGTGCCGGGCGATGCGCGACTGGGACAAGGTGTCGCTGGAGCCGCATCAGTTGAAGGCGACGGTCGAGGAACTGGAAGCCGCTGCGGTCGACGCGGATGTCGACGCGGCCATCGACGATGCCATCTCGCACTTGCGAGCGTTCAACGAGCAACTGATGCTCCGCGCCGCCGACTGGAGTTTCGAGAGCAAGCCCGGTCTCACCGTTGGCGAAAAGATCACACCGATCACGTCAGCCGGTCTGTTCGTGCCCAGTGGCAAGGCCAGCTATCCCAGCGTGGCGTATCAACTCGGCGTGCCGGCGGTGGTGGCAGGCGTGCCGCAGGTGGCGCTGGTCGTGCCTCCGATGCCCGACGGCAGTGGCCGCATCGATCCGGCCGTGTTGGTGGTGTGTCGCAAACTTGGCATCACCGACGTGTTTCGCGTGAATGGTCCGGCCGGCGTGGCGGCGCTCGGATTCGGCACCGCCACCATCCCGCAGGTGCGCAAGATCGTGGGCCCGGGCAGTCCGCCCGTGGCGTGTGCGCAGGTGGAGATGCAGCGCTACGGCGTAGCAACGATGATGATCCTCGGCCCCACCGAGAGCGTGGTGATCGCCGACGACTCAGCCGACGCGCGCCTCGCTGCGGCCGACCTGTTGAACGAAGCCGAACATGGCACCGACTCCACCGTGCTGCTCATCACTCCATCGGCATCGCTTGCCGATCGCATCGACATCGAGCTGGAACTGCAACTCGCCGACCTTCCCGCACAGCGAGCCGAGGCTGCCCGTGCCGCGCTCGGCGCGAACGGTGGCTGCGTGCTGGTGCGCGATCTCGCTGAGGCGGCAGAGGTGGCCAACCGTTGGGCGCCGGAGCACCTTCAGGTGGCCGTGGCGCCCGACGTCGAGACCGAGTTGCTCGACCTGCTGGTGAACGCTGGCGAGATCCTCGTGGGCCAGCACACGCTGTTCAGCGGCGGCAACTTCGTGATCGGATGCCCCGCAAGCTTGCCCACGGGTGGGTTCGCTCATGTCAGCAGTGGCATCACGGCCGACACGTTCCTGAAGCGCACTGCCGTGGCTCGGGCCGACGCCGCGGCGCTCGCTCGGATGACGCCCACCATCGTGTCGATGAGCCGTCACGAGGGTTTCCCGGCCCACGCGCGGGCGGCGTCGATCCGCCAGGAACGTTCGTGACCGAACGCGCCGGCGCCGAAATGGCCGACGTGCAACGAGAACGGCACGCCACCAATCTCGAACTCTTTCTCGATCTCGTGTTCGTGTTCGCCGTCACGCAGATCGCTGCGTTCATCGCACACGATCAGACCGCTGCGGGGTTGGGTCGGGGAGTATTGCTCGCCTGGTTGATGTGGTGGCAGTGGTCGCAGTTCACCTGGGTGGGCTCCGCGATCGATCTACAGGCAGTGGCGGCGACCCGTGTGTTGGTGCTGAGCATCATTCCTGTGGCGTTGGTGGCGACGGCGAGCATTCCATCGGCGTTCGATACCGGTGGGCCGTGGTTCGGTGCGGCCTACATGGGGGTGCAACTGCTGGTGCTCGCCATTCAGGGGAGTGTGGCGTGGGGTCAGGAATCCACCCGCGGCTCCTACATCCGGTACGCCACGTTCGCTGTTGCGTCGCCGATTCTGGTGATGGTGGGTGCGCTGTTGCCCGGCGACGTGCGTGTGGTGATCTGGGTGATTGCCGGGCTGCTGAACGTCGTCGGAGCGTTGCGGGCTGCCGGCGGCAGCTGGACGATCGACCCGGTGCATTTCGCCGAACGGCATGCCCTGTTCATCATCATCTCGCTCGGTGAAGTGTTGGTGGCTGCTGGTGCAACCCTCGCAGGGGTTGGCCTCACCGCTCGAAACGTTGCCGGTCTGACGGTGGCCGTCGCGATGGCGTGCGTGCTGTGGTGGACGTACTTCGCGTACCTGCCGGAGGTGAGCGAGCGCCACCTGCGGGCGGCGCAAGGGGAGGAACGTGGGCGCCTCGCTCGCGACATGTTCACCTTCGGCCACTTTCCGGTGGCGTTCGGGTTGATGCTCTATGCGGTGGTGGCCAAGCACATGGTCGAACACCCCACGCAGCGTTTCGACCTACACGACCGGTGGGTGTTGGCGCTGTCGGTGGTGACCTACATCGGAGGGTTGTCCGTCATCCAGTGGCGAGCGATCCACCGCGTGGCCCCCGAGCGATGGTGTGTGCTGGCGCTCGGTGCGGTGGTGCCGGTATTGGGTAGATGGTTGCCGCCGCTCGTGGTGGTGACGTTGATGACGATCGTCTTGGGCGCGATGCACACCGTCACGTTGCGGCGCATCAAGGGCCGCCAGCGCCGAATTCGCTCGTAAGGCTCAGGCGTCGGCGAGCGGGGTGCAGATGCGCTTTGCCAGGGCGGTGGAGTACGCCTCGTAGGTGCGCATGAAGCGGTCGTTGTCGCGATCGAGAAACCACTGCGTCTCGATGCCGGATGCAAACGCCTGCATCTCGCCGGCGATCAGCACCGGGTCGATGTCGGCATTGAACTCGCCGCGCTGGATGCCCGTCGTGAGCATGAATTGCAGCAGGGTGCGGCCAAACTGGAAACGGTTCACGAAGTACTCGTGCAGCGGGTCGGATTCCTCGAGGCTCTCGGCCACCAGCACGCTGAACATGCGGGTGCGCAGCGGGTCGGATAAGAAGTGTCGACCGAGTTCTGGCAGTCGCTCGATGGCTCGCCGGCCACCATCTTTGAACACCTCGGTGTAGATCGCCGTGTCGCGCTCCACACGCTCGTTGGCGACGGCGTGAAGGATCGCTTCCTTCGTGCCGAAGTGGTGCAACAAGCCGGAATGTGTGATGCCCACCTCGGCCGCCAAGGCGATGATGCCGGTGGACCGGTAGCCGCGCTCGGCGAAGAGTCGTACCGCTGCCTCGAGAATCTCGCGCCGGCGATCGTCAGCGCTGTGTCGTTGCCTTGGAGTACTTGAACCCGCCACGGCCCAATCCTTGCCGATGTTGGTAATGGCCCCGAGTATCGGAGAGCTCCCGCCTCTACCGATACCCGGGCCATCGCCGCCAGCGAGCCTCGCGATTCGCCGGAGTGAGCACAGTCAAGGCGACACCGCACCCTCCGTCAACATTGGGCTGACAGCCTTGATGGTACCTTTACCTACAGATCAGTTGGTAGCGGCTTCCGGTGCGGTTTCTGTAGAGATCGGTCGGTATGGTCGTGCTTCGAACCCAGGGGGATTTGTGGCTCACGACCTGATCATTCGCAATGGCACCATCGTCGACGGCACCGGCCGTGAGGGGTATGTGGCCGACATCGCCATCGACGGCGACCGTATCTCCGCCATCGGCAACCTCGCGGGCGAGGTGGCCACCCGTGAGATCGACGCCACGGGGCAGATCGTGTCGCCCGGATTCATCGATCTCCACACCCACCTCGATGCGCAGGTGGGCTGGGACCCATACATGACCTCCAGTTCCTGGCACGGCGTCACCACCGTGCTCATGGGCAACTGTGGCGTCACCTTCGCTCCGGTGCGGCCGGAGAACCGTGAGTTCCTCGCCGAGATGATGGAGAGCGTGGAAGACATTCCTCGCGATGCCATCCTCGACGGACTGCCGTGGGACTGGGAGACCTATCCGGAGTATCTCGACTCCGTGGAGCGCATGGAGCCGGCCCTCAACATCGTGGGCATGGTGGGCCATTGCGCGGTGCGCTACCACGTGATGGGCGATCGCTCGCTCAGCGACGAGCCCGCTACGCCCGAAGAGTTGAATGCGATGCGCGACATCGCCGAAGAAAGCATCGCCGGCGGCGCAGTGGGGTTCAGCACCTCGCGCATCCTGCTGCACGTGGTGCCCGATGGCCGCTACGTGCCCGGCACGCTGGCGCCGATCGACGAATACCTTGCGGTCGCCGACGGCATGAACGCCGCCGGTGGTGGCCTGTTCCAAGCGGTCAACGACTTTGCCACCCGTGGGGGGTTGGAGTTCACGCTGTTGAAGGAGATGGCACAGTCCTGTGGCGACGTGCTCTTCTCCGGCGGCGTCGGCAACAGCGGTCGTGGCGGCCTCGATGTGTTCGGCGGTTTTCTCGAGAACGAGAACAGCAAGCACGGCAACATCACGCTCGCTTCGATGACCCGTCCGAGCGGTTCGTTGTGCGGTCTCGCGCAGATCGCCCCGGTGAAGGGCAAGCAGTGGCGCCAGCTGATGCAGCTGCCCACCATCGCCGACCGCGTGGCTGCGCTGAAAGACCCCGCCACCCGCGCCCTCCTCGTGGAGGAAGGCAAGGAGAAGGGCATGTGGTACGACCCGAACTTCATCCACCCGCTCGGCGTGGGCGCCTCGCCCGACTACCACGAAGAGGGCGGCATGTCGGTGGCTGATCACGCTGCGGCGTTGGGTGTACACCCGGTCGACTTCGTGATCGATCGGCTCATCGAGAGCGATGGCCAGGAACTGTTCAACACCTGGTTCTTCAACCGTGCGACCGACGCAATGGGCGACCTGCTCTCGCTGCCCAACGTCTACCCGGGCCTCGCCGACACCGGCGCACACGCCGGCCAGATCTGCGATGCCGATGCGAGCACGCACTACCTCACCTACTGGCACCGCACCCGCAACAAGGTGGCGTTGGCCGAGGCCGTCCGCAAGCTCACCTCGTTCCCGGCGGCTGTGTTGGGCCTCAAGGAGCGGGGCACGTTGGCGGTCGGCCAGTTCGCCGACATCAACGTGTTCGACATCGACCAGCTCGCCAGCGAGCACCCCACCTACGCGAATGATTTCCCGGGTGGCAAGGGTCGCCTGATGGTGAAGTCGCGTGGATATGCGGCCACCCTGGTGAACGGCAAGATCGTCACCGAGCAGGGCAAGCACTCGGGTGCGCGTCCGGGCCGAGTGATCCGCGAGTTCGCCCGCAGCTAGTTCTGAAATCTTGCCGAACTCTGGCAGGGGTGCTCTGTCATTGCTGCCGCTGAACTGGTAGAACGGCCTTGTCGCGAAATGAGATGAGGCACGAATGCGGATCAGGAAACTGATCGGAATCACCACAATTGTGGCGGTCACAGTTGGCGGTGTGGTGCAAACCTCCGGTGCCTCTGCTGGCGCGCCTCGTGTGCAGCGCGGGTCGTTCTCGATCAGTCGTACGCAACGGTCTGCCACTGATCGCTCCATTGCGCTGCGCAACGCGCGCATCGGCGCAGCGTTGTCGAAGGTCGCCTGGAGTCCGTTCGGGGCAACCGACCCCACGGGCGATACGGCTCCGAAGAAGTACGGCCAAGCCGACATCACGGGCGTCAGGGCGGCCACGAGCAACGAACCCGGCATGCCGTCGCTGTTCGTGTCGGCGGCGGTCGCAGCATGGGTACGTCCCACGAACTCCGCATGGCGCGACAACGACACCTGGGTGGATTGGCTCGTCGACACGGATGCGGACGGCTTGGAGGATTTCGCCCTCGAGATTTCCAACTACCAGGGGATCGTCTACGCCGATGCGTACAACGCTGTGACCGGCACCCATGTCTGCAACGCGATCCCGCTCTTCGACTCCGCCTCGAAGTCGTACGCCATCTATGCGCCGCTCTCGTGTCTGGGTAACCCTCGCTCGGTGAAGGTGTTCGCGCAGAGTCGGTACTCCAACGGCGTCACCTATGCCGCCGATGTCGCCCCGAACGCCGGTTGGGTGACGGTCGCGAGCACCCGCGCCTGGCCGAACAAGCCAGGGGCACCCACGGCCACAGCGGCCCCGGCGTCGATCGACCTGTCGTGGGCGGCGCCGAGCGCTTCGCTGTGGCCGGTCACGGACTACGTGGTGCAGTACTCGCTGGCCTCGCCCGTGTCGTGGAAGACATTCGCCGACGGTGTGTCGACGGCGCGGACCGCTCGCGTCACCGGACTGGTGCCCGGCAAGAAGTACGTCGT
>CANHST010000162.1 GCA_947463235.1 Acidimicrobiaceae bacterium | reverse complement strand
TCAGTGGTGTCGAAGGGGGGACTTGAACCCCCACGAACTTACGTTCACTAGCCCCTCAAGCTAGCGCGTCTGCCTATTCCGCCACTTCGACGTGGTGAAGCAACAACCTACCGTTACGCGGTCAGCGCACCAACAGGAAACTCAACGCCACCACCGTCCCGATCCACACGATGCCGAGCACCGTGGTGATACGGGTGAGGTTGCGCTCGGCAGCGGTACTGCCGAGGGCCGTCGAGCCGGCGCCACCGAACATGTCGCTCAGACCGCCACCGCGACCGCTGTGCATGAGCACACCAGCCACCATGCCGAACAGCGACAGGATGTTGACGATGATGGTGAGGTACATGATGAAATCGCGCACGGTGGGAAATCCTATCGGTGGAAGGTCACGCTGAGACGTTCGAACCCAGTGTGACGGCAACGGCCTCGGCGAAGTGACACGCCACCGGGTGGCCTTGGCCACGATCGATGAGCGCGGGCTCTTCCACCGAGCAGATCTCCTGCGCCATCGGGCATCGGGTGCGGAAACGGCAACCCGACGGCGGGTTGATGGGGCTGGGCACCTCGCCCTGCAGCATGATCCGCTGACGCTCGCGCTCCACGACGGGGTCGGCCTGCGGCACTGCCGACAGAAGGGCCCGGGTGTACGGGTGCGCCGAAGCCGAATACAGCTCTTCAGCCGGGCCGACCTCCACCACCTTGCCGAGGTACATCACAGCCACGCTGTCGCTGATATGGCGCACCACCGAGAGGTCGTGGGCGATGAACAGATAGCTCAGGCCCAGTTGCTCCTGCAGGTCTTGGAGCAGGTTCACCACGCCAGCCTGGATGCTCACGTCGAGGGCCGACACGGGCTCGTCGAGCACGATGAACGACGGGTTCAGCGCCAGAGCACGAGCCACGCCGACACGCTGGCGCTGGCCGCCGGAGAACTCGTGCGGGAAGCGCCGTGCATGGTCGGGGGCGAGGCCCACCAACTCCAGCAACTCGGCCACTCGGTCCTGGTGGTTACCCTCCACCTTCTGGATCTGCAGCGGCTCGGCGATGGATGCGCCGATGGTCATCTTCGGATCCAACGATGCATACGGGTCCTGGAAGACGATCTGCATGCTGCGGCGCAGCTTGCGCAGGTCCTTGGCCGGCAGGCCGACCAGCTCGGTGCCCTGGAACTTCACCGAGCCCGCCGTGGGTTCGATGAGACGCAGAATGCAACGGCCGACGGTGGTCTTGCCCGAGCCGGACTCCCCCACCAGACCGACGGTCTTACCCGACGGCACGGTGAGGCTGACGTCGCTCACTGCATGCACCGTGCGCCGAGTGACGCGCAGCCCATGGCTCGACTTCACCGTGAATTCCTTGGTGAGGTTGGCGACCTCCACCACGGGGGCGGTCATACGAGAGCCTCCAATTCCTGGGCACGCACGCAGGCAGTCTCCGTACGACGGACCTGGATGAGTTCGGGCACAGCGCCGGCGCACTCCGGCCCGGCGTGCGCACAACGGACACGGAATGCACAGCCACTGGGCGGCTGCAGCATGTTCGGTGGCGCACCCGGAATGGGCGACAGGCGCTCGCGACCCAGCGTGGGCTGCGATGCGAGCAGGCCGCGCGTGTACGGGTGGTCCGACTGGTGGAACAGTGAATGCACGTCGGCGCGCTCCACCACACGACCGGCGTACATCACCTGCACGCGGTCGGCCATACGAGCCACCACACCGAGGTCGTGAGTGATGAGCACCACTGCGGTGCCCATCTCTTTGCGGATGCGGTCGATCACTTCGAGGATCTGTGCCTGCACCGTCACGTCGAGCGCCGTGGTGGGCTCGTCGGCGATGAGCACCTTCGGGTCGTTGGCGATCGCCATGGCGATCATCACGCGTTGGCGCATGCCGCCCGAGAACTCGTGTGCGTACTGCCGGGCACGCTGCTCGGGCTGCGGAATGCCGACGATGTCGAGCAGTTCCACCGCACGCTTGGCGGCGTCGTCCTTGGACATGCCGTGGTGGTGCGCCAAGATCATCTCGGCTACCTGCGCACCCACACGGTGCACCGGGTTCAGTGCCGACAGCGGATCCTGGAAGATCATCGCCACGTTGTTGCCGCGCACCTTGCGAAGCGTGCGTTGGTTGGCGCCCACCAGTTCGGTGTCGCCCACCTTCGCGGAGCCCTCGATGACCGCATTGCGGCCCAGCAGGCCCATGACGGCGAGGAACGAGACCGACTTACCCGAACCACTCTCGCCCACCACACCCAACACTTCGCCGGGTTGCACGTCGAGGCTGACGCCGCGAACAGCCTGCACGTTGCCGAGCAGGGTCTTGAACGTGACGCGAAGATCGCGGATCGACAGAGCGGATTCCGTGCTCACTTGACCTCCTGCTGCATCTTCGGGTCCACGGCATCGCGCAGGCCGTCGCCGATGAAGTTGATGCACAGCGACAGGATGATGAAGAACACGCCGGGGAAGACCACGAGCCACCAGTAGCCCGGCGGCACAGCCCTCTTGGAGTCGCGGATGAGCAGACCCAGCGAGGTCATGCCCGATCCAGCGTCGGGGCCGAAGCCGAAGAAGCTCAGCGTGGCCTCCGCGCTGATGGCGCCAACCACCGCAAACGTGAGCGCCACCATGATCTGACCCACCGAGTTCGGCAGAAGGTGACGGAACATGATGCGACTCGAGGAGGCTCCAAGTGCTCGAGCGGCCTCGATGAACTCGCGTTCTTTCAGCTGTTTCACCTGGCCGCGAATGAGGCGTGCCACGCCCATCCAGCCCACCACGGTGAGCAGAATCACGAGGAACCTCACCGAGGAGGTATCACCCATGATCGCGGTGACCCACTCGACGTTCGCCAGCATGCCGCGCACGATCACCAGCACCACGAGCAACGGCAGGGCCAGATAGATGTCGGTGACACGCATCAGGATGTCGTCGAGCCAGCCTCCCTTGTAGCCGGCCAGGCCGCCCACCAGGGTGCCCAGCATCACCGAACCAATGGCCGTGAAGAGACCGATCATCAGCGACACCTGCGCTCCGTAGATGATGCGGCTGTACAGGTCGCGGCCGTTGCCGTCGGTGCCGAACCAGGCCAGGTTGAATGGCGCCAGGTTCTGGTTCGGGCGCCCGGCCTCGGCCTTGAAGATCGACTCGTTGATGCCGTAGCGGGTGGTGATGGGTGACAGCACCACGAAGATGACGATCATCGTGAGCACGATGGCCGACACGAAGGCAGCGCGGTGGTTCACGAACCGCTTGGCCGCCATGCGCTTGGGCGACAGCGACGTTTGCAGCACCCCGATGGAGTCGTCGTGGTGCAGATCGGCGGGTGGATCGACGTGGTTCAGTTCTTGGAACTCAGTCAAGACGGATCCTCGGGTCGAGCCAGGCGTACGCGAGGTCCGCCAGGAGGTTGAACAGGATGACCGAGCTGGTGATGATGACCATCCACGGCATCAGCTCGGGGAAGTCGCCGTTGCTCTGGGCGTTCAGGAAGAACACGCCCATGCCGGGGTAGTCGAAGACCGCTTCGGAGATGATGAGGCCACCCACGATGGCGCCGATGTCGAGCGCGGCAAGGGTGACGATGGGGATCATGGCGTTGCGCAGCGCGTGCTTCACCAGCACCCGCCGCTCGGAGATGCCCTTCGAGCGTGCGGTGCGAAGGTAGTCGCTGTTCAGCACGTCGAGCAGCGAGGCGCGCATGTAACGGCTGTAACTGGCGATGCTCTGGATGGAGACCACGATCACCGGCAGGATCATGTACTTCAGCATCAGCACCGGGTCGAAGCCCTGGTGTCCCGGTGGGTACAGACCCGAGGTGGGCAGCAACGGCTCTCCGAACCACTTGGCCCACTGCACACCGAAGAACAACTGCAGGATGATGGCCGAGATGAACGGCTGCACGGAGAAACCGATGATGGCTCCGGTGTTTACTGCCGTGTCGCGCAGGCGGCCCGGCTTGAGGGCAGCGAAGATGCCAAGAGAGAGGCCGATGGGGATACTCACCATCACGGCCAGCAGACCGAGGCGAATAGTGTTCACGAGCGCGATCTTGAGGTTCGGCCACACCGGGCGACTGCCCTTGATGCTGACCTGCCAGTTGCCGGTGACGAACCCCTTCAGCCACACGAAGTAGCCACGCACGTAACCACCGAAACCCGGCCACAAACCGTTGGTCTCGACGTACTGCGCCATCTTCTCGGGGTCCTTCGCAACGCGCGGGTTGGCACGTGCGTAACTCGCCAGAGGGTTCGTCGCAAGGCGCAGAGCGCAGTACACGACGAACGTCACGATGAACAACGTCGGGATTGCCCACAGCAATCGACGGACGATGAACCTCAGCAAACCTGCCTCCTCTACTGGACAGCGGGGCCGATCGAAACGACCGACCCCGCTGTCACGGGTTACTACTTACTTCAGTGCTGAGATCAGAGGATCTCGACCACGGGCTCGTCGGCCATCAACGGCGTGAGCTTGTACTCGCCGTCGTTGGTGGTGTCGTACACGCCCATAGTGAGCGGGAACGACACGGTCCAGACGTACCACGACGAGTTGGCGCACTCGGTGATCGGGTTGAGGCAACCCGGCCACTGCTCGGCACCGATGACGATCTGGCCGTCACCATCCACGTCGGTCCACTGGTTGAAGTTGATGAACGCCGCGTAGTTGTTCAGCTCGTCTTCGACCGGGCCGCCGACCTTGTCGGTGCGGTACACGCCGGACTTCGGGAACTGGAAGGTGGGCAGCATGACCCAGTCTTCACGCATCATCTTGATGGCGTCCTTGATGTAGCCAGCGCGCTCATCGAGATCGATGGTGGCGTCGGCCTTCTCCAGGAGTGCGCTGGCTTCCTCGTTGCACCAACCCTGGCTGTTCTGGCCAGCCTGGTTGTTGGCATCCGACGGCACCTGGTCGCAGGTGAAGCTACCGGTGAGGTAAGCCGGGTCCGGCGGTGCGGTGCTGATGTACATGCCGAGGTCGTAGTCCATGGCGGGCAGACGCTTCTGGAACACGCACTCTGCCTCGCAGTTGTCGGCGACGACATTGAAGCCGGCGGCCTGCATCAACGGGATGAGGAACGCCTGGGTGTTCTCACGGCGGGTGTTGCCGGTGTTGATCATCCAGCGGATCTCGGGCGCATCGGCACCGTCCTTCGCCCAGTAGCCGTTGCCATCCTTCGCCCAGCCGGCGTCGGTCATCAGCTTCTCAGCCGCTGCCGGATCGTAGGTGTTCTGGAACGTGGTCTCGTCGCAGTAACGGCCCGGCACGATGGGGCCGCAGGTGAGCTGCTTGGCACCGGCCACGATGGGCTCGTAGACCTGAGCCATGAGGCCCTCGACGTCGATCGACTGAGCGAACGCCTGGCGGAACGTGGCGTCGGCGAACGGGCCGTCGTTCTGCTGGAAGTACAGACCCTCGTAGTCGCCACCGAACTGGATGGAGACCTTCACGTTCGAGTCGCCCTTCACCGCATCAGCGGTTTCGGGGCTGTACTGCGGGTAGATGAAGTCGACTTCGCTGGAGAGCAACGAGGCGATTTCGGTCTCGGCGTCGGCCTTCGGCACCATCACGACCTTCTGCACCACAGCCTTGTCGTCGCCCCAGTAGTTCTCGTTCGGGACGAGAATTTCCTGGTTCGCATCCCACGACTCGAGCTTGTAGGGACGGTTCGAGAACGGGAAGTCGGTCTGGAAGTCGCCCGAGATGTCGTTGCAGTCGGCGACGGCAGCCTTCTTGATGAGACCACCGAACAGGCCGCGATACGGCGCGTACACGGTCTTGAAGGTGGCGACGACCTGGTGATCGTTCTCACCCTGCTCGACCGAAATGATCTGGTCGTAGCCACTGGTGGAGAGCGAACCCACGGTGTTCATCGTGGCGTCGAACGTGCAGATGAAGTCGTCTGCGGTGATGGGCGAGCCATCTTCCCAGACTGCCTTGTCGTTGATGTTGTAGGTGATCGTCATTGCCGGCGTCTCGGCAGCGGCGGTCGTGTCCGAGCCGCCGGCCGTGGTCTCCGAACCAGCGGTCGTTTCCGTACCGCCAGTGGTTTCCGTGGCACCTGCGGTTGTGGGGCTCGAGCTGCTATCGCTGCCACATGCGGCAACGACGAGTGCGAGACCGACCGCGAGAGCAGCGAACTTGCTGCTGTTGCTAGTCCTCACGTGAATGGTCCTCCTGATGTGAGTGGAGGGAGGTGACTGGTGATGCGGGATCACCTACGCCGGCACAGTCCTCCCCGATCCGTGCAGGCCCGGAAAGGGTAGCACGACCTATTACCCACGGGTAGCGACACCGGCAAGCTGGTCAGGAACCGAGCTTGCAGATACGCGCGAACTCGTCGGCGTCGAGGCTGGCGCCACCCACGAGCGCGCCGTCCACATCGGGCTGAGCGATCAATTCGGCGATGGTGCCGGCCTTCACGCTGCCGCCGTACTGGATGCGCACCGATGCTGCGGCCTCGGCTCCGGCGAGTTCGGCCACGCAGGCCCGGATGGCGGCGCACACCTGCTGCGCATCGTCGGCAGTGGCGGTGCGGCCAGTGCCGATGGCCCAGATCGGCTCGTAGGCGATGACGAGCGCGCCGATCTGCTCGGGCTTGCGGCCGGCCAGACCGGCCTTCACCTGGCCGAGCACCTTTGTCTCCGTGGCACCGGCTTCACGCTCTTCCAGGGTCTCCCCCACGCACATGATCGGCATCATGCCGCACTGCTGGATGGCAGCCACCTTCTTGTTCACCATCTCGTCGGTCTCGCCGAACAACTCACGTCGCTCGCTGTGACCGCAGATGACGTACTGCACCCCGAGCTTGCCCAGGAATGTCGGCGACACCTCACCGGTGTAGGCGCCCTTCTCCTCCCAGTGGCAATGCTGCGCACCGAGGGCGTAGCGGAGTTTGTCGGAGTCGATGACCGTCTGCACACTGCGGATGTCGGTGAACGGGGGGTGAATGCTCACATCCACCCGTTCCAACTCGTCTTTGCCCACCAGGTAGGCCAGCTTCTGCAACGTGGCGATGGCCTCGAAGTGATTGA
>CANHST010000161.1 GCA_947463235.1 Acidimicrobiaceae bacterium | reverse complement strand
GCACGGCCATTCGGCCGAACACCAGCAGCAGGACTCCCCACAGGACCACCGGCAGCGGCGACGAACCAGTGACGGCCAACTCCCCGCCGCCAGAGTTGTCGGGGCCACCACCGAACGACTCAACCAAGGTCGTCGATGTGTCATCGGTGCTGTCGGTGGAGTCGGTGACCGCGGTGGTGTCCGCGGTGGTATCCGCAGTGGTATCCGACGGCGAAGTGGTGTCAGAGGATGCTGTCGTCGTAGTTGCTCCGCTCACGGTGGTGGTGGAGCCGACGGCTGTGGTCGTTGGGGCAGCAGTGGTGGTGGGCGCAGCAGTGGTGGTCGTCGGCGTCGAGCCACTACCCGTTGCCCACGTGAAGCCACTGGGCTGATCAGCCGCAGACGCCGCGATGGTGATGGTGACACTCCAGTACTTGTCGAGCACCTTGCCCGCCACCGTGTCCTGCGTGCACGCGAAACCCATGCGATACGAGCCGTTCGGCACCAGCGATGCGGAGAAACCGTTGATATCGAAGCTGAACGTTCCCATGTTGGGAATGGCACCCGTGGTGAGCGCCGGGTTCGCATCGACCAATGGGTTACCGCTGGAGAACAACGGCAACCGAACGGTGGCACCGGTACTCGAGGGCGAAGGGCCACCGGCGTCGAACTTCATCGTGTCGACGTTGACCGATGACGATACGAGGAACGTCTGAATGCGATACCCCTTTGTTCCGTCGCCAGCGCACGCAGCACCGCTCGGTGGCTGCAGCGCGAACACCGTGGCGCTCCCTCCCGAGGCCAGCGGCGATCCGGCACCCGGGTTCGAGCCCTTCACCACCGACAACGTGCCAGCCGCTGCGGCGCTGGCACGATCGTGCGACGCACCGACGAAGCCGAACAGCAGCATGGCCGCCGACAGCGCCACACCGCCGCGGGCGAGGGTGAAACCGAGACGATGGGAACGCAGGGTGTTGGACATCGGAAATCTCCTCAAGATCGAGTGGGATGAAGCAGGCGTCGCCGCGTTCACAGCGCACCGTCGGAACTGGACGTGACCCGTCGGGCAACGCGGACCGTGGCGCCTCCGAACAGCAGCAGCAGCAAGCCCAAGGCGAGAATCGGCGCGGGTGACGAACCGGTCGCCACGAGCTGACCACCGCCGCCGTCAGCACCGCCGCCACCTGAGCCGGCACCGCCAGCAGCAGACTCCACCAGAGTGGTGTCAGTGATGTCGGTGATGTCGGTGGTGTCAGTGGTTTCCGTCGTGTCCACCGTGTCCAAGGTCGTGTCGACCACCGTCGTGTCCGCCACCGTCGTGTCCACCACCGTCGTCGTCGGCGCAACCGTCGTCGGTGCAACCGTCGTCGTCGGCGCAACCGTCGTCGGTGCAACCGTCGTCGTCGGCGCGATCGTCGTGGTCGGCGCGATCGTCGTCGTCGTCGGTGCAACCGTCGTCGTCGGCGCGATCGTCGTCGTCGTTGGCGCGATCGTCGTCGTCGTTGGCGCGATCGTCGTCGTCGTTGGCGCGATCGTCGTCGTAGTCGGAGCGATCGTCGTCGTAGTCGGAGCGATCGTCGTCGTGGTCGGCGGCGTCACCGAGCCCGCGGCCCACGTGAAGCCGCTCGGCGCGTCAGCTGCATTGGCGGTGATGGTGATGGTGGCGGTCCAGTACTTGTCGAGCACCTTGCCCGTCGCAGTGTCCTGCGTGCAGGCGAAGCCCATCGTGTAGAGACCGTTCGGCACCAGCGAGGCGGTGAAGCCGGCAAAGCCCAAGCTGAAGGTGCCCATGTTGGGAATGGCACCGGTGGTGAGCGCCGGGTTCGCATCGACCAGCGGGTTACCGCTGGAGAACAACGGAATTCGCACGGTGGCACCCGTGCTCGCGGGCGACGGGCCACCTGCATCGAAGGCCATCGAGTCGACGCTCACCGACGACGACACCAGGAACGTCTGGATGCGATATCCCTTCGTGCCATCGCCAGCACATGCAGCTCCCGTAGGCGGGGTCAGGGCGAACACGGTGGCACTGCCACCTGAGGAGATGGGAGAGCCAGCGCCCGGGGCGGCCCCCTTCACGATCGTGAGCGCGCCAGCCGGGGCTGCGAAGGCCTCGGTGTCGCGGTTGCGTACCGCGACGACGACATTCAAGCCAAGCAGTGCGACCGCGACGGCAATACCGGCGCGGATGTAGCTCCTCACGGCGGAGCCTGCAGGTTGAGGGTGGGGTGCAACCATGACTGGAGTCCTTCAGGAAGTGCGATCAGTTCGGGTTCGGCGATTCAGGGCGAAGTACGACAGCAACGCCGCGGCAGCGATGGCGACGAACGTGAGAGTCCAAGGGAAGTTGGACGGCGGCTTGGCACCGCTGAGCGCTGCAGGAGGCGCGCTCGGCAGCCGCCACGTCAGCTGCGCCGGCGTGTCCTTCGGTTCAGCTGCGATGACGATCTCGGCGTCCCAGTAGTTGGCGGTTGCTCCGAACCACGTACACGCCACGCCGATGCGATACGTCCCCGGCGGGATCTCGCCCGGAGGAAACACGGCAAAGCTCATCGGCGGGAACGGCGTCGGCCGGCCAGGCTCGCCCGGACCGCCGTTGGGGACGGTGAGTTGGTCCACCACCGGAGCCGTGAACACGTCGTAGATCGCGTACTGCTTCGTGCCGGTCGGCCCGATGACGCTGTACTCGAGCGTGCCGGGGTCGACTGACGACGGCACGATGAAGGTCTGCAACCGCCAGTTGTCGCTCTCGCTGTCCCCGGGGCACGTGGAACCCTGTGGGAGGTCGACGCTGAACCTGGCAGCGCTGCCGCCGTTCTGCATCACCACACCGCGCCGATCGGCCTCCACGAGGGTGAGATCACCCGACCTCACCGGCTGGATGGCACTGGTGTCGGGCGTCGTCGGCACCGTGGCCGACGCCGCACCGATGGCGGTGCTCGAACCAACGAGGATGCCGATAGCAGCGAACGCGAACGCGCAGGTACGGAGGACCTTGTGCGTCATGACCCTGCTCCGGCCGACACGTTGGTGCCAAGCAATGCCGCTTGTGCTCTGCGCGGCCGCTTTGTGATCTCCAACACGCCCAGCGCGGAGCCGAGCGCGATCATGCCCACGCCCGGGACGGTGTAGCGGTTGCGCGGCAGGTCGACCGGCGGTGTCGCAATCGTCTCGTAGGTCGAGCCCGGACCGGGCGCAGTGGGAGGCACGGTGGGCGGCACGCTGCTGACCACGGTGGTCGTCGTGTCCACGACCTCTACCGACGTCACGGTCGGAGGGTCGGTGACCACCGGCGGCGGGCCGGGATCAATCGGCGGAACGTAACCGCCGCCCGGGTCGGTGTAGGGCGTCGTCGGCGGCTCGCTGGCGACCGTGGTGGAGGTGGTGCTCGTGGTGCTCGTGGTCGGCGTGGGTTGCAGCGTCGTCACCTTCGTCGCAGCTGCCAGCGTCTGCGACTTCAGCGAAGCAGTGAGCGGCGCATAGCCACGGGGCAACTGGCCGAAGCCAAGTCCCGGCACCTGCCCCTTGTTGGCTGCGTATCGAAGGAACGCGGCGTAGTCGCTGCGAGCTGCGGTGGGCAGCTTCAGCGGAGTCAGCGCGGCGAAGTTCAATGTGGTGAGCGGGTAACTCCCCGCAGCAGGCGACGGCGACGGCAACAGGAAGTTCGTCCCAGGAGCGTTCTTCATGCTCTTGACGGCCGCCGTGAAGGTTGCGCTGGTCGGAGCGACGAACTGGCGCCCAGCGCCGTTGTCACCGGCGCGGCTCAGGTTGGCCACTTGCAGTCCGAACTGCGCGGCAGACGGCGAATCGGTCACGGCGAGCATGGCGCGATCGCCGGTGCCCTGCGGTTGCGAACGCCCCCACACCGCCGACGCCGACTCGGCAAGCGCGTTCGGCACGATGCGCGCACCATCCGACGCTGATCGAGTGACCTGTGCGGTCTCGCGGAACCCTCGGGCATAGGGAACCCAGTCGGTACCGCAGAGCAGCGGTGGGATCACGTTGCCACCTGCACCCTGCGAAGGCGCCTGGTAACAGAACGGGTCGGCCTTCGGGAACGAATTCGGAACAGGCTTGTAGAACTCACCCTTCGACGGGTTCAGCGTCGCCTTGGAGTTGTAGTACGGGTTCACCACCATGCCGAACTCGTCGGCGGCGCCGGCCAGCCACGCACGAGCCTCCGGGTCGGCCAACACCCAGTTCCACAGCTGCTCGGCGGCATCGGAGTTACCAGCAGGCAACTGCAGACCACCGAAGGTTCGATTCTGCGCGGTGAACATCAGTGTGAACTCGGGGTTGAAGCGCAGGAAGTCGGGGTCGAGGATCATGCTGTCGGGGTTCGTACCGACGAACGCGTGTGCAGCATCGGTTGGCTTCTGATAGATCGTCACCTGCGAGCCATACGACTGGGTGAGCAACTTGGCCACCAGACGCGGTGTGAGGTTGAGCTGCGCCACGCGCACACCAGTGAGGTCGACCATCTCCTGAGGAGCATCTGCGTCCGGGCGGCGCTCGATGTTGAAACCGATGACGATGCCCGACAGGCTGAGCGGCGCGTAGACCACCGGGTTGTCCTCGCCGAGGGTGATCGGGTCGAGCGGTCTACCCACCACGGCCATACCGGCTGCGCCATCCACGCCCGAGGTGAGGAGTGACCGCGCCGTGCCATCAGCAACAGGTGCATACGAGAACGGGGGCAACGAGCCCGACTCGCACAGACTCGGCTGCCAGTTCGCAACCGCTGGCAGCGCCATTTCGTTGCCGGCGATACGGCGCTCGACGCTGCCAAACGCACACGGCGAGTCAACCGGGTTGAACTCCAACGGAATGGCGATGCGGTTCTTCCAGGCATTCGGGGCGAGCGGCGATGTGGAGACACCGATCGAGTTGCCGAACGTTGCGAACGGGGTACCGACGTGTTCCATGGCCTGGTTGCCGCGCGGCACGATTACGAGCCAGCACTTGGGCACCTTGAAGGCAGCACCAACCGGCTGCACCTTCTTGCCGCAGCCGAGACCCGACGCCTCATCGCCCGTGAGCACCTGGAACAACTCCGCGCCGGTGCCATCGAGGTTGGTGACGGCGCCGGGGATCTCGTTGGAAGTGATGCTGTTGAAGTACGGGTTCGTCCAGTAGTTGCCACCCAGGAACGGGTTGTAGGCCGGGTCGATCGCTTCGCCGATCTCAGTACCGTCGACGGAGCGGAACGGCATCCAACGCTGGAACCCCGCTGCGTCGAGCACGCCGAGGTTGGGGTCGTCGTTCGGCCAGCCGACCCGAGAGATCACGCGCCCGTACACCATCGGGTCGGAGAACAACACACTGGAACCGCCGTTGGCGGTCGCACCGTACGCACCCGCCTCGCATTGCTCCGGCGGCGGGCCAGGGTTCTCCGGGACCGACCCATCGTCGTCGCCCCAGCATTGATAGATCTGCACGAAGTTGGCGCCGAATCGCGTGGTCTGCCGGGTGGTGGGGGCACCGCCCGTCCATGTGATCGAGATCGCCTGGTTCGACAACGCCTTGGTCTGATTGACCGTGAACGTCATGTCGGCGAACGCACCACGCCCCGACGCCACCACCTGCGACGGCGTGGCCGGCAACGAGGTGTCAGCGCCCTGCATGCCCGGGGTGGCATCCACCGCGACGACACCCGTCACGAGCAGGCTCACGCCGACGATGATCGACAGCGGGCCGAGCACCCAGCCGTTCATGAAACGCCGGGAGGTCACGTCGGCATCCGCTTCGTCGCGAAGTAGCGCCACGCGAGTGCGGGCACCACGACCAGCGCGATCACCAACAGCACGATCAGCAGGATCAGTCCGAACGAGGTGACCTGGCTGGTGGGCATCGACAGCGTCGTCGGCAGCGGTCCACCTACCTCGAGGCCGCCCGAGCCCTCGCATCCGACCGTCGGGTCGCACCCGGGACTCGTCGTCACCGTGGGATCACCCGGGACCGTGGTCGGCGCCGGATCGCCCGGGTTCGTCGAGGGGGTCGTGTCACCCGGGTTCGTCGAGGGGGTCGTGTCACCCGGGTTCGTCGTCGGAGCCGGATCACCCGGATTCGTGGTCGGAGCCGGATCCCCCGGATTCGTGGTCGGCGCCGGATCACCCGGATTCGTGGTCGGAGCCGGACCACCCGGATTCGTCGTCGGGGCCGGGGTGCCACCGTTACCCGGGTCGGGTTTCACCTGGGTGGGCACATTCCTCATGCCACCGGTGCCATCCGGGCACTGCGACGCCCCACCAGTCTTGTCGCATCCCTGCGGTTGCGGCGCCGTCTTGGCGAGGGTGTTGGTGCCGTCGGCGGCGAAGGTGGGATTCTTGCACTGCTGGATGTTGATGCTCTGTACGACCGCGCCGGGGATCTTCTTGATCTGGTCGAAGCTGGCCTTCACCAAGTTGATGGGCATCGGCGAGTAGCCCAACGATTCCGACTGCTGCTGCGCCTGGCACATCGCGTAATAGGAGAACGCTGCCAGGGTCTTGCCCTTGGCCTCGTTGAACTGGCCCTGCACCTTCGTGGGCAGGATGAGATACGAGTACGACGACAGTTGGTAGTTACGCGGGTCGGTATCGGTGTACACCCCGGAGAGATCCTGGGTGAGGTACACGCTGGGGTCGGCGGCGTTGGTGTTGATCTTCGCCTTCAGCAGCGACACCGCCACGTTCTGCGGCGTGGGTTCGGTGTAGTAGCCAGCACTGTTCAGCATCTTCGCCACCGGGAACTGCGAACTGAGCGCGTACGAATAGTTCACGTAACCGATGGCACCTTCGGCGAAGCCCTGGCTGACGTAGCCGGCAACGCCGAGGTCTTGGCCCTGGCCGATCATGCCGCTGATGGTCGGATAGAACGAGGTGAAACCGCAGGCAGGGGCACGGCCCGATCGCTTGCAGTAGTCGTCCCACAGCGGCTTGTGCAGCGCGATCATCCACTTGGTGAGCTGTGCGGTCGAGCCCGATCCATCCGAGCGGACCACCGGCACCACCTTGCGGGCCGGCATCACCAGACCCGGGTTGTCCTTCTGGATCGCCGGGTCGTTCCACATGGTGATGGCACCGGTGAACAGCTTGACGACACTCTCACCCGACAGCCGCAGGTTGG
>CANHST010000160.1 GCA_947463235.1 Acidimicrobiaceae bacterium | reverse complement strand
GATCACGACATCGGTGTCGACGCCGCGCAGATGGAACATGTGGCTACCCCTCGTGGTCCCCGGCACGGGCCAACAGACCCCTGCAGGCAGGAACGGTAGACCACGGCTACCATCCGAGCGCGTCGAACACGCCCTCGACTTCCGACGCGATCACCACCATGCCCGAACCCGCCGACATCCGCATCGATCCATTTCTCGGTACCCGGGTGCACGTGGTGGGCACGCGCCAGGCCCGACCCAACCTGCCGTCATCCGGCTGCCCGTTCTGCCCCGGCGGGCTGGAGGCACCGGAACCGTACGACGTTCGCTGGTTCCCCAACCGTTGGCCCGCCATGCAGGGCGACCGCTGCGAGGTGGTGCTCTACACGCCCGAGCACGACGCCACGTTCACGTCGCTGGGGGTCTCGGGGGCTCGGAAGGTCATCGACCTGTGGGCCGAACGCACCGCCGCGCTGAGCGCCCGCGACGACGTGCACTTCGTGTTGTGCTTCGAGAATCGCGGGCCCGAGGTGGGTGCCACGATCGCTCACCCGCACGGACAGATCTACGCGTACGACCACATTCCCGATCGACCGCGGCGCCTGCTGGAGGCCGACTGGTCCCCCGATCTGGCGCCCGGCGAGCGACTGGTCGCTACACACGACGGCTGGATCGCTTCCGTGCCGATCGCTGGCACCTATCCCATCGCCATCTCGATCGCCCCAACGGTGCAGGCGCCCGACCTGGCATCGCTCGACGACACCGGGCGCGATGGCCTGGCCGCGATGTTGGTGGATGTCGTCGGCCGCCTCGACCGCCTGCACGAACGACCGTTGCCCTACATGATGTGGGTGTATCAGCGGCCCTCCGACGGCAACCCGTGGCCAGGAGCGTGGTGCAACATCGAGATCGTGTCGCCGTGGCGTTCCGCCGGGGTGCCGCGCTTCATCGCCGCCGCCGAGGTGGCGTGCGGCGAGTACTTCAACCCGGTCATTCCCGAGGTGCTGGCCGAGCGGTTGCGCTCGCTCGGCTGACGCCCGGCGTCAGGCGTCCTGTACGGGCTGGAAACTGGGAACGCGCTTCTGCAAGAAGCTCGCCACGCCCTCTTTGAAGTCGGCACGGCGCAGCGATGCCTTCATCAGCCCGACCGCATCATCAGTGGCGGCCACCACCGTGCGATCCCAGTCGGCGTAGACCTGGCGCTTCATGACGGCCATCGAGGTGGGCGACGAGTAGGTGGCCAGTTCGGCGGCAAACTCGAGCGTGCGGTCCAGCAGGTGCTCGGCGGGCACCACCTCGTTCACCATGCCCATCTGGGCAGCCTCTTCGGCCAGCACCACTCGACCGGAATACAACAGGTCGAGCGACCGTGCCGTGCCGATGAGACGCGGCAGCACCCACGACATGCCGTACTCGGCGATGAGGCCACGGCGGGCGAAGGCGGTGGTGAACTTCGCGCCAGCGGCAGCGAAGCGGATGTCGCACATCAACGCCTGCACCATTCCGATGCCGGCACAGGCGCCGTTCACCGCCGCGATCACCGGCTTGGGAATGAGGGTGGTGTGGTACTGCGGTCGGCCACCGGCAGCGGCCTCTGCGCCGCCCGAGCCGGCCGAGTTGCCGATGCCCTGGAGCGTGTCCATGTCGGCACCAGCGCAGAAACCTCGACCTGCGCCGGTGACCACGATCACCTTCACGGCCGGGTCGGCGGCTGCCTGGTCGAGCAGCGTGAAGTAGCGCGTCGCGAGTTCGCCGTTCCACGCATTCAGTCGGTCGGGACGGTTCAGGGTGAGCAGCGCGATACCGGGCTCGCGCAACTCGTACAGGACTACGTCGTCACTCATCCTCGGCAACGTAGTCGACCGGTTCCACCGCGGCTTCTGCCGGAACGACATCGTGACGGTGCCGAATCGAGTCGAGCATCAGGTAGCTGCCGGCGAGCAAGAAGAACACGACCGCCATCCATTGGTTCAACCGCCAACCACCACCGCTGTTGGCCGGGTCGATGCGCAGGCTCTCCACCCAGAAGCGACCGACGGAGTAACCCAACACGTACACGGCCATCAGACGGCCCGGCCGCAGCCGCACCTTCCGCTCGATGAACAACAGGAACAGGCACAGGCCCAGGTTCCACATCGACTCGTAGAGAAACGTCGGGTGGAACAGCGTGCCGGAGGCGTAGCCCTGGGGAAGGTGCGCATCGTCGATCTCGAGCCCCCACGGCAGCGTGGTGGGGCGACCGAACAGCTCCTGATTCCACCAGTTCCCCCAGCGGCCGATGGCTTGGGACAACGGGATCGCCGGAGCCGCAGCGGTGAGCAACATCGGTGCGCTGACGCCACGACGTTTCGCCGCCCACACACCCACGAGCACGCCAAGGATCAATCCGCCCGGAATACCAAGGCCGCCGTTCCAGATCTTGATCCACTTGCCCGGCTCGCGCCACGGCTCACTCTTGTCGGTGATGATGTAATAGATGCGGGCGCCGATGACGCCCGCGACGACCGCCCACATCGCGATGTTGGTCATGTCGTCGCGACTGCCGGCACCCGATGCTTCGAGACGCTTGCCCGCCAGCCACACGCCTGCCACCACACCGAGCGCGATCATCAGACCGTAGGCATGGATGGACAACGGCCCGAGGTCGAGCGTGCCGTCCGAGGGGCTGGGAATGCCAGCGACGAGTCGCACGGATCAGGCCGTCACTCGCTGAGCGAACGCAACCGTACGATCGAAGATCAGTTCCTTGTCGTAGTCCTGCGTCGCCACGTGGTAGCTCCGCTCGAGCATCACGCGCTCCACCGGGCCGCCGTAGTGCTCCGCAAGGAAGTCGCCCTGCGCCGGCTCGACCACATGGTCGTTGGGCGAGTTCAGCAGCAACAACGGGATGGTGATGCGCGGGTACTCGGTGGCCAGCGGAGCGAGACCGTCCTGCACGAGCGACAGCAGCGGGGCCAGCGGCGTGGCCTCGTAGGCGGACTCGTGGGCGTCGGGGTCGGCGATGTCGCTGCCGATGGCCGGCATCGAGTCGGTGCCACCATCGATCATGCCCTGAATCATCTCCACCACTTCGGGGGCCTGGGGCTGCGTTGCGGGGTTGATACACACCAACCCGGCGATCTCGGGATGATCGGCACCAAGGCGCAGCGTGAGGGCCCCGCCCATGCTGAGCCCCACCACGACCACCTTCTCCGATCGAGCCGCCAACGCCTGATACGCAGCCTCTGCCCCGCCGTGCCAGTCGGCCCAACGCGTAGGCATCATGTCGTCCACCGTGGTGCCGTGACCGGGCAGCAGCGGCATCTCCACGTGAAAGCCAGCAGCAGCCAGCGCCTCGGCGACGCCGCGCATACTGCCCGGGTTGCCGGTGAAACCGTGAACGACGAGTGCGCCATGCGGGCCCTCGCCGTGGTGCGACCAGGGCTCGGCCCCGGGAATGAGGTTCGTCATGGCCTGCAGTATGTCAGGCGTAGGGGTCGTCGGGTCCGCCAGCGTCGTCCCACCACTCGGCGGGCGAACCCTCGGTCTGCCACTCCGGAAAGGGGTAGATGCAGTTCACCGGGCAGGCCGGAAGGCACTTATCGCAGCCGCTGCACAACTCCGGAACGATCACCACATCGGGGCCATGGTTGAAGATCGCGCCGAAATGCGAGGGGCAGTGACGCAGGCAGGCATCGCAGTTGATGCACTCCAGCATCTCGATGCGCAGCGGTGGGTTCTTCCACTTCTCGTTACGGGTTCGGGTCTCGATGCGTTCGCTGCGGGAGGCCGCCATGCCTCCGAGTGTATGCGCCGACCCAGCGCTGGATTGACCCGGGAGTCAAGGCGTGATCGACTGATGCCGTGGTGGACTCCCGGCGGCACACCGAACAGGGCGAAGAGCGCAAGCAGCAGTTGTTGCAGGCCGCAGAACAGTTGTTCACCGACCGGGGTTATGGCGCCACCCGCATCTCCGACATCTGTGCCGCAGCGGGCGTGGCCAAGGGCTTGTTCTACTGGTACTTCCCCACCAAGGAAACACTCTTTGCCGAATTGGTCCGCACGATGCGCCAACGGTTGCGTCGTGCACAGGCAGCGGCGATGGATCCCGACGCCGACGCGGTGGCGCGCATTCGCCAAGGCGCCGAAGCCAGCGTGCGGTTCATGGCCGAGCACCAGCCGTACTTCGCCCTGCTCGATGTGGAACGCACCGACGACTCATTGGCGGCGGTGCTGAAAGAGGGCAGCGATGTCTATGCCCTCGACGTTCGCCGTCTCGTGGAGGAGGCTCAAGCGGCCGGCATGGTGCCCGATGCGGACCCTGCGTTCTATGCCATCGGGGTGATGGGCGCAGTGTCGTCGTTCAGCCACGCCCATCGCATGGGTCGGGTGCAGATGCCCATCGACGAGCTGGCACAGCTCGTCGGCGACTGGGTCAATCGAGCGCTGACTGGTCGAGCAGTGTCGCCAGCGAAGGGTCCCGCCGCAGCATCACACGGATGAACGCGTCCACCACCTGCGGATCGAACTGAATGGCACGGCCGGCAACGATGTAGTTCGCCGATTCGGCGCACTCCCACGGCCCCTTGTAGATGCGCTCGCTCACGAGGGCGTCGTACACATCGGCCACCGCCACGATGCGCGCCGACAGCGGAATCTCCGTACGCGACAGCCCGCCCGGGTACCCGGTGCCGTCCCATCGTTCGTGGTGATGGTGCGCCACCTCTGCCGCGAGCTGCAGCACCGGGGTCTGGCCCTGGCGGAGGATCTCGTGGCCGAACAGCGTGTGCGACTGCATGCGGTCGAACTCGGCGGCCGTCAGCGAGCCGGGCTTCATCAGCAGCACGTCGGGCACGCCCACCTTGCCGATGTCGTGCAATTGCGCGGCCAGGCTCAAGCGCTCCGCGAACTCCTCGTCGAGTCCGAGATCGAGTGCCATCGCTGCCGCGAGTTCGCCGACGTGTCCGGGATGGTTCGCGGTGTCGTTGTTGAAGTACTCCGACATCACGGCGATGCGACGAAAGGCCTCCACCTGGAAACGCTGCATCTCGTCGGTGCGAGCCTGCACCATCCGCTCCAGCTCGGTGGTGCGCAGCCGCATGATCTCCGCCTGCAGCCGACCGGTCTCGGTGTCGTGCTCGATCCGCTGCGTCGAAATCCGCAGGTCGATGCCGGACCGCAACATCGCCTCGTTCAGGGCATAGCGAGCTTCCTGGTGCAGCAGTGCCTGCTCGAAGCGTCCCATGTCGCGATTGAGGTGCGCCAACTTCTCGCGCAGACCCAGCGCCGTCTCGGTCATGTTCGCCTGCGTGGCCAACTCCAGCGCATCTTCCCATTCGCGCAACGCGTGGTCGCGAAGATGTTGGGCGACGTACAACTCGCCACGAGCGATGCGCACCATCACCACACTGCCGGGTGAGAGGGCAACGCGACGGGCGGTGCGGTCGCGCAGCACGCCATCGGCCTCATCGAGGCAACTCGCAGCGCGATCGAGCGAGTTCAGCGCCGCATACGCGGCGGCCAAGCGAGCCAGAATCTCCGGCACGATCTCCGGTGCGTGTTCCTTGGCCAGCGCCAGCGCCGATTCGCCCAGGCTCACGGCGAGCAGTTCTTCCTTGCGATCGGCGCGGACCTTGGCCATGTTCGCCAACGTGATGGCATCGAGGTCTGGCCGGTCTTCGCCCTTGTTGGCCATCAATGCGGCCTCGTAGGTCACGATGGCCCTGTCGGTCTCTTGAAGACCGTGCTGAATCACCGCCAGCGAATTCAGGAGGTGACCTTCCGAGGCCCGCTTCCCGGTGGTGCGGTACAACTCCAGTGCAGCGGTGGCAGATGTCAGCGCCTCGGAGAAGTTACCGGCGTGGTACTGCACCGCAGCGATGAGGTTCAGCGCGGACACTTCCGTGTTCACTGCGCCGACCTCGTGAGCGAGGTCTCTGGATTCCAGCGCCACGGCGAAGGCTTCGTGGCTCGAACCGGCGGCATACGCCAGTTCGGCGAGGCGATACAGCGCTTCGGATTCTCCCGCCTGGTCCTGGTGAGCGCGGGCGAGAACACGGGCCTGCTGGACCAGCGAACGAGCACGATTCGATTCGGTGTCCTCGTGCAAACGTGCCTGCTCGAGCAGGTCCTCCACCGTTGGGTCTCCGCTGTTGTGCTCTCGCGTCACCGGCGTCGTGATCGCCACTTCCTCGCCTCCTCGTTCGCTCGGGCGCGCCGCAATGGGCCTGTTCCTCCGTCGGAGGTGCGCAGTCTGTATCGGCCGATTTCCTCTCGGGCGAGAGACATTTCTCAGGATTTGGTGTGGATGCCACGGACCAGCAGGCGCTCGCCGGCTCGTAACCTGTTGGAAAGTGGACACGATGCGGCAACCTCGCTCCTCGCGGAGGCACCTGGAATCCTCCGCCATCGCGTCCATCGCTCCGTTGGTCGCAGTGGTACCGGTGTGGCTCTTGGCCATCGCGGTGTTCTGGTTCCCGGTCCATCTGGTCTGGCACGTCTCGTATCCGGTGTTCGCAGGGCTCTACCTGCTGGCCGTGGTACTGCTCTTCTTCCGCCCGTTCCAGCTGTACGTGCTGGCACCGTTGCTCGGAGCGCGTCGGCCCACCGTCGACGAACGATCGATGCTGATGCCCGCATGGCAGCCCGTGCTGCAGGTGAACGATCTGCCACCGAACCGATACGTGCTGACGGTGCTGCCGTCGAACGAACTCAATGCGTTCGCGTGCGGCGGCCACCTCGTCGTGGTCACCACGTACGCGCTCGAGGCGCTGCCACGCGACGAGCTCAGCGGCGTACTGGCCCACGAACTGAGCCACCATCTCGGCCTCCACGTGGCCGCGTTGTCGGTGGCGCAATGGTTGTCGGTGCCGGTGCTGCTGCTGGCCCGCATCGGGTTCTTTCTGCAGAACGTGGCGTCGGCTGCCACCTCCAGCTTCGTACAGCACTCGTCGGCGATGACCGCACTTGGTCGCCTGCTCGCGGCGGCACTTACGGCCGTGTCGTGGGTGTTCCTCAGCGGCCTCATCGTCAGCAACGCACTCTCCAACGCCGTCGGCCGCAACGCCGAGTTCCAGGCCGACGCGAGGGTCGTCGCGATGGGCTTCGGTCGGCCGTTGGCGATGGCGTTGCGCCGGGCACTGG
>CANHST010000159.1 GCA_947463235.1 Acidimicrobiaceae bacterium | reverse complement strand
TGGCTCGGCATTGCGCTCGTCGTCGTGGGTCTGGCCATCACTACGGTGTCGGCGTGACGCAGCTCGACAGTACGCAAGCCGTTCCGCAACCGACGCTGGGTGCACCCGACGCGAACGAGTGCGAGGTGTTGCTCATTCGTCACGGCCGGTCTGCTGATGTCGTTCCAGGTTCCGCCGAATCAGCGGATCCGCCGCTGCACGACGTCGGCGTGCGCCAGGCAGAGCAACTGGCGCTGCGTCTCGGGAGCAAGACCATCCATGCGGTCTACAGCTCGCAACTTGCTCGTGCTCGTTCCACCGCGGCACCCATCGCACGGCCGCGCGGACTCGAAGTGGGCATCCATGAGGATCTCGAAGAAGTTCGTATGGGCGACTGGGGCAACGGCGAGTTCCGGCGGCGGGCTTACGTCCGCGACCCAGAGTGGGTCGAATGGAGCCTCACCGGCCGGTGGGACGGCATTCCCGGAGGCGAGGGCGATGATTCGCTCCGCACCCGTGTTGCCGCAGTGGTCGATCGACTCGCAGCCGAACATCAGGGACAGACCATCGCAGTCGTCGCGCATGGCGGTGCCATCAACGCCTACGTGGCCCACCTCCTCGGCACGCACCGCACCATGTTGTTCTCCTGTGAGAACACGAGTATCACCACGGTACGAGTGCTCGCTGGCCGTCCGACCCTCATCACGGTGAACGACTGCCACCATCTGTACGACCCGGTACTCGGACAGCGCTGACGCTCGGGTACGTTCGCACCATGAGCGAGCGCCCCTCTCCCGTACGCACCCGAGTCAGCGAATTGTTGGGGGTCGACTACCCCATCGTCCAGGCCCCCATGGGTTGGATCGCCCGGAGCCAACTTGCCTCCGCTGTCAGCAATGCCGGAGGCATGGGCATCATCGAGACCTCGAGCGGCGAACTCGACAACGTGCGCGACGAGATCCTGAAGATGCGCGATCTCACCGACAAGCCGTTCGGCGTGAACATCGCTCAGGCATTCGTGCGCGACCCGAAGATCGTCGACTTCGTGGTGAGCCAGAACGTGAAGTTCGTAACGACCTCGGCGGGTGATCCGACCAAATACACCAGCCAACTCAAGGACGCCGGTCTCACCGTGTTCCACGTGGTCCCCACGCTTGCGGCCGCGCTGAAAGCAGTCGACGCCGGCGTCGACGGTTTGGTGGTCGAGGGCGGAGAGGGCGGCGGATTCAAGAATCCGCGCGACGTTGCCACGATGGTGCTGCTGCCGCTGGTGGCCAGCAAGGTGAGCGTGCCGATCATCGCTGCTGGCGGCATCACCGATGGCTTCAGCATGGCTGCCGCATTCGCGCTGGGCGCCGATGGGGTGCAGATGGGCACCCGCATGGTGAGCGCTGCGGAATCGCCCGTGCACGAGAATTGGAAGAACGCCATCATCGGGGCTGCGGAAACCGACACGGTGTTTCTGAATCGGTTCAGCCGTCCGGCGCTGCGAGCGCTTCGCACCGAGCGCACCACTCAGCTCGAGCACGAGGACCACGTGGACCTCAGCGTGTTCGGTCGCACCCAGGAGCTCTATTTCGGCGGCGATATGGAAGCCGCCATTGCGCTCACCGGTCAGGTCGCCGGACGCATCGAGTCGGTGGAGCCGGTGGCCTCGATCCTGCACAGCACGGTGCACGAGTTCCGGCAGCGGCTCGCCACGCTGCAACAGTTCACATCAATGTGATGAATTGCGCGCGTAGCGCGCGAATCGTGGTACTCTCTTGACGAACGGGCGGAGACCGTGGGCTGTTGGCGTTCCCGGAGGTCCCCCACATGGCAGCACTGCTGGTTCAATTCAAAGCACTCATGCGCATCGCGCTGTACCTGGCGCTGGCGTATCTCGTGATCCAACTCTGGCAAGACCCTTCGGGCGCCGCAGCGGCGACCAAGGACTTGATCGGCAGCGTCGGTCACTTCTTTGCGTCGATCATCGACAAGGTCGCCGAGTTCGTGAAGGGCATGGGCGATCACTCGACCACGCCGACAGCGCCCGTGGCTCCCACCACACCCTGAGATCAGCGGTCGCCAACCTGCTCGATGATCTCTGCAGCGGAACGGGATACCCGCGTGGTGCTGCACCACAACCAGGCCGTGATGCCTACCAGTGTGGTGGCGCCGGCCACGTGCACCAGCACCAGACCGGCGGGTAGGCCGGCCGCATACTGGATGTAGCCCACGGAACCCTGCGCCACGGCAACAATGATCCATGCGGTGATCGGAGCGTCGAGCGCCGCTCGGTCCTGATGCAGTCGACGTAGCCGCCACAACAACGCAAGTGCAATGGCGACGGTGACCCAGACGATCACACCGTGAATCCGACTCACCCACTGCAATGCGTGACCGTTGATGTCAGTCTCGGTGCCCCAGAAACGCTTCGCCTGCTCGTCGCCGGCGTGCGGTCCAGTGCCCGTGACCACCGTGCCGGCCAGCACGGCAATCCCGGTCCAGATCACGAGCAGGCGCACGTGACGACGCACACGCGGCACCACCGAAGGCGCCCGGTCTCCGCCGTCGGGCTCCCCCGAGCGCACGAGCATCACGACAGCCGCCCACACGAGGAGCATCGACAACACGAAGTGGAGTTGCACCGTTGCCGGGTTCAGGTCGGCCCACACCACGATGGCGCCGACGACGCCCTGAGCCGGAACGCCGGCGAGCAACACGAAACCCAGCACGAGCAGGTCCTTGCGTCGCGGTCGGCGATACCAACCTGCCGCAGCCGCCAGGGCAACGGCAATGCACACGAGGAAGGTGATCAGCCGATTGACCTGCTCGATGGCCGCATGGGCATTCGAGAAGTCGACCACCTTGTCGGCGTTGCAGTTCGGCCAATCGTCGCAGCCGAGGCCCGAGCCAGTGAGTCGCACCGCAGCGCCACTGACGCAGATGAACGACAGCAGCACCAGCGCGAACACGCAGATGTTGCGAAACTCCTTGGGTGTGAACCCTTCACTACGGACCCTGCGAACGTAGGCCGTCAGGCGTTGCATCGGTGCACCTCCGACACAGAGGCTACGGGACCGTCGGGTGACGGGGCCAGCCGCGCCCGTGAGTACCGTGACCGGTGTGCTCACCAGCTACGACGACTTCCCCATCCACCAGTCATCCGTGCCGATCACCCATACGGCAACGGCGGATGTAAACCACTACGACCGCTACTTCTTCAACGGCTACTCGAAGACCGACGATCTCTACTTCGGCGCAGCGATGGGGCTGTATCCGAACCGGCACGTCGCCGACGCAGCCTTCTGCGTCGTTCGCAACGGTGTGCAGACCAGCGTTTTCCGCTCACAGCGTGCACCGATCGATCGCATCCACGCCACCGACCTCGGGCCCGTGAAGGTGGAGATCATCGCTCCGCTGCGCACGCTCCGCGTGGTGGTCGACGCCCCGGAGCAAGGAGTTCGAGCCGACCTCACCTTCGAGCACCGTTCCCCAGCCGTGGAGGAGGGGCACTTCTTGCTTCGCGCCGGCATTCGGGTGCTGTTCGACTACACGCGCCTCACGCAGTTCGGTGAGTGGAGCGGCTGGATCGAACTCGATGGAGAACGCATCGAAGTGTCGGCCGACGACGTGTGGGGCAGCCGCGATCGATCCTGGGGCGTACGGCCGATCGGCGAGCCAGCGCCATCGGGAGCGCCGATCCCCTTCGCTCAGTTCTTCTGGCTGTGGGCGCCCACGAACTTTCCTTCGCTGTCGACGCACTTCGATGTGAACGAGTTCGCCGATGGTAAGCGCTGGCACGAGACCGGCACCATCGTGCGCCCAGGGCAGGAGCCGCACATGATGCGCACCGTGGAGTGGCGCGTGCAGTGGCGGCCCGGCACGCGCTTCGCCGACTCCTTCGAGTACGACCTCATCGATTGGGACGGCAGCATCATCACCGTGAAGATGAAGCCCCGCTACGAGTTCCACATGCGAGGCATCGGATACGGCAACCCGGAGTTCGGACACGGCTACTGGAAAGGCGAGTCCGTCACCGGTGGCGAACGGCTGCCGTTGCCGGTGGACACTCCGTTGGCCCGCGAGCATGTGCATGTGCAGGCACTCTGCGACGCCGAATTGCACCTCCCCGACGGGACCGTGGAACACGGCATGGGCATTCTCGAGCAGTTGGCTATCGGGCCCCACCCGAGCGGCCTCACCGGGATTCTGGACGGCTACTCACCCAAGCCCTGAGCAGGCTCGTAGGCTCGCTCAAATGCGCACTCGCCCCGGACAGGCCGCAACAAAGGCGGTTCGCTCCACCTTGCGGTATGCCGCCAACAAGGTTGCGTCGAGCGACCGACTGATGAGTATCGCCTACGACTTGATGAACGAGACCAACTTTGCAGGTCTCGCAGAGCACGAGGAAATGCTCAGCGACTCGGTGCGCGTCAGCACCTACCACCGTGGCATTCACCGCAACGTGCAACCAGGCGACGTGGTGCTCGACCTTGGCACCGGCACGGGGCTGCTGGCGTTCATGGCCAGCCGGGCGGGTGCAAAGAAGGTGTACGCGCTGGAGCACTCCGACTTCATCGACGTCGCCCGGGAAATCGCAACCCACAACGGTTTCACCAACATCGAGTTCGTGCAGACAAACAGTCGCGAGTTCACGCCGCCGGAGAAGATCGACGTCGTGCTGCACGAGCAGATGGGCGACGAACTGTTCAACGAGAACCTGGTGCAGAACCTGCTCGACGTGCGCAACCGCTGGCTTCGCCCCCACGGTCGAATCCTGCCCTCGAAGTTCAGACTGTTCATCGAACCGATCACCATGACCGAAGCCATGCGTGTGCGACGCTTCTGGAACATCGACCTGCCCGACGGGATCGATCTCTCGCCCATGCGGGAGTCACTCCTGGCACAGCGCTACGAGACCGGAAAGAACGAGCAGACCTGGCTCCGACCCGGAGCCGTCGCCGCAACCATGGGTTCGACAACGCCGATCATGGAGTTTGATCTCAACACCCTCGACCGCGCCGAATCGCTGCCCACAGAGTTCGTCATCGAGCGCACGGCCGCCACCGACATGATCGTCGATGGAACGTGCATCTGGTTCGAGGCAGTGTTCGACGACGAGACGGTGCTGTCCACCTCGCCGCTGGCACCCATCACCAGTTGGGGCAACCGGATGTACCGACTCGACAGGGAGTTTGCCAAGGGCGAACAGTTGCGCATTGGCGTACACATGGGTCGGCTCGTGGACCCCGACTCCTGGATGGTCACGCACCACTGAGCACGTCAGGTGTGGCGAATGGTCATGCCCCCATCAACCGGAATGATGGCGCCGTTTACGAAGCTGCTTGCCGGCAGGCACAAGTTCAGTGTCATGTGGGCCACTTCCTCCGGGTTGCCGTAACGGCGCAGCGGCACTCGTCGCCGTGCGTAGGTCTCCTTGGCTTCATCGGGGATGGGTGCGGTCATGCCCGTGTTGATGGGCCCGGGGCAGATGCAATTCACCGTCACCCCGTGACGGCCGAGTTCCACTGCGAAGCTCTTCGTCAGCCCCACCACACCAGCCTTCGTCGCGGCGTACGCGGCGAGGCCGGGAGTAGTGACGATCGCCTCGGTGGAGGCGATGTTCACCACTCGCCCACCGCCGTCGGCCACCTGAAGGTAGGGCAAGCAGAGACGAATCAACCGCGAGTGCGCCGTGAGGTTCACATCCAGCGTGCGCGCCCAGTTGGCCTCGTAATCGTCCTCACCCTGGAACGCCGAGTTCACCACCGACATGCCAGCGTTGTTCACCAACACGTCCACGCCACCGAACGCTGCCACGACATCCACCACCAACTGCTTGAGGGAGTCGTGGTCGCCAACATCGGCCACGAACCCTTCCGCAGCGTCCGGCCCGTGCGCCGTGCGGATCTCGTCGACTACTTCCAGCACGCGTTCGGCCGATAGATCGACTACGGCGATGCGCGCTCCCTCATCGGCGAACACGAAGGCTGTGGCGCGACCCATTCCCGAGGCGGCCCCGGTGACCAGCACGCGCTTGCCGGCAACCGATCGCGAGAGCCGCGAGAGCCGCTTCGCATCCGGGGCGCCGCCAAGGTGAGCTCCATCGAGGTTCATCGTTCTTCTCCAGTTGCCGTGGTTGACCGCACGCTAGATGCCCAGCCCGGTATCGTGCGCGTCAGTGAAGAAGCCGACTGTCGCCGAACGCCGAGCCGAGATTCTCGAAGTCACCTGTCAGGTGGTCATCGAACGCGGCTTCGCTGCCACCCGCATCGCCGATGTGGCCAAGAAGCTCGGCGTGTCGAGCAGCCTCATCCACTACCACTTCGACTCCAAGGAACAGCTGCTCGCCGAGGCCTTCGCGCACTACGCCCGCAAGGACGTTGCCGAGATGGAGGCGGAGGTGGAGGCGGCTCCCACCTCCGTGGGCCAGCTCGATCGCGTGGTACAGAACTACGTGCCCGAGGGCAGCAACGACATGGAGTGGATGCTCTGGATCGATGGCTGGGGTGAGGCGCTGCGAAACCCGATGATGCGCAAGATCAGCCAGGAGCTCGACGAACAGTCGGCCGATCTGCTCGAGCGCGTGATCACCAAGGGCGTGGAGCGCGCTGAGTTCGTGTGCAGCAACCCTGCCGCCGCCGCAATGCGCATCACTGCCCTGGTCGACGGACTCGCCATTCAGTTCGCTGCCCACCACGGGATGATGAACCGCGACCAGTTGCTGGAGCACGTGCGCACCATCGCAGCCTGGGAAGTGGGCCTCGAGCCCGACTCACTGCGCGATTCTTCCTCGCCGCACGTCGCGATCGCTGTCGCGGCTCCCGCTACCGACATCGCTCTGCGCCAACTGGTCTCCCGCTACTGCGATGCAGTGGTGCGTAAGGACACCGAGGCCTTTGCTTCGCTGTGGGATCCCGAGGCATCGTGGGTGCTGGGCAAGCCGATCGTTGGCCGCGACGCCATCGGGGCCGCATTCGACAAACTGGTGAAGCAGTACGCCTACCTGGTGCAGACCGCACCAAACGCAGTCTTCGACGTGGATGAAGCCACGGGAACCGCTTCAGGGCGCGTCACCATCCTCGAGCAGTTCAAGAAGACGAAGACGGGCTTGGGTTCATTGGTCGGCGTGTACCACGACCGCTACGTGCGCCGAGAGGGCGGTTGGTTGTTCGCCGAGCGCCGCATCGAAGTGATCG
>CANHST010000158.1 GCA_947463235.1 Acidimicrobiaceae bacterium | reverse complement strand
TCAGTGGAAGTGACGCCGAGATTTCAGTGGAGTGACACGCCGCTTCAATAGTTCCACCGAGAGGAGGGAGGCCAAGTGCCTCCCTCCTCTTGCTGTGAACGGCGCTTCAAGAGCGAACGACCCCCGGTTGGGCGGCAATCGTCCGAAATGTCTCGCCGGGAGGTGCTGCACCCGCGGGCGCGAAACCCACATCTGGGTCACGGCGCACCTGTGGGCGCAGATGGCCGCAGGACCGGCACGGATCGCGCCCAACCTCGGTAGCGGCGATGCCACGATGCAGTCACGCGTGGTGTTGCGTGGTCACGGATGGTGACGCGTGGTGATGCGTAGTGACACATGGTGGTTTGATGGGTGACTGAAGCCCTAGCGACTTGGCTAAATCCTGATGTACGCTAGGGTTCCAACAACAGTCGGGAGCCTCTCATGGCCAGACAAGCCGGTGAACAACCGGACGTTCCCGATCCGGTGCTGCCTGCGCTGCCGGTGCGCCTGGTGGTCGGCTTGGGTTCGTCGGCAGGTGGGCTGGAAGCACTGCAGCAGGTGCTGGCACAACTCACCCCGAACAGCGCGACGAGCTATGTGGTGGCCCAACATCTGGCCCCCGACCACCCGAGCATGATTGCGGAGCTGCTGGCCAACGTCAGTGCGCTCCGGGTGCAGAGCGCCGACGACGGCATGGCGCTCGAGCCCGATGTGATCCTGGTTGGGCCACCAAATCGAGATGTGATGGTGGACGGTTCGAGGATTCGGGTGATGCCGCCATCGCCCCGGTTGGGGCCGGCCCCGAACATCGACGCATTGTTCGGCTCGATCGCCGAACACTGGCCCGGCCGCAGCGTTGCCGTGGTGCTGTCGGGAACGGGTTCGGATGGGGCGGAGGGTCTGCGCCTCGTGCGTGCCACGGGCAGCCTCACCATCGCCCAGTTGCCCGAGTCGGCGCGCTTCGACGCCATGCCAATGGCAGCTGTCGCGCTCGGTGGTGCCGATCTGGTGTTGGCGCCGATGGAGATCGGTTCACGCCTTGCGTCGTTGGGGGGCGACGCCACGGAATGGACGGGGGAATCGCTGGCCGATCCCGACGACGCCGTGGTGAGTGCCTTGGCAGCGGTACTGCGTCGCACCGTGGGCATCGACTTCTCGCAGTACAAGGAGTCCACGGTGCGCCGGCAGGTGCGCCGCCGGATGGCAGTGCGGCAGGCCACCACGGTGCCGGAGTACGTCTCCATTCTGTCTGCCGACATCAACGAGGCTCACGCCTTGGCGCGCAACCTGCTGGTGACAGTCACGTCGTTCTTCCGCGACCCCGAAGCGTTCGCTGCGCTGGATGATGAACTGCATCGCTGGATCGCCAATCACCCTGCGCACGAGCAACTGCGCGTGTGGGTTCCGGGCTGTGCCACCGGTGAGGAGGTGTACTCGCTGGCGATGCTCTGCAGCGACGCGCTCGGTGACCCGGCTGATCTGGCTGATCGGCTGAGGATCTTCGGTACCGACCTCGACGAGGTGAGTCTCGGCGTTGCCCGACGTGCGCTGTACCGATCGTCGAGCATCGCCTCGATTCCCGAGCGCTATCGCGACCGCTATGTCACCACTGGTGCCGACGGTGCGGAGATCAGCGCCGCGCTGCGGAGGTGTGTCGTGTTCGCCCGGCACAACGTGGCGGAGAACCCGCCGTTTCCGCGTATCGACCTGGTGTCGTGCCGCAACACGCTGATCTACTTCACGACGACGTTGCAGGAACAGGTGTTACATCTCCTTCGGTATGCGCTCATCCCCGGCGGACTGCTGTTCCTCGGCAGCGCTGAGGCAGCGGGAGCCCGGACGCCGGGCTTCGACGTGGTGGACGCTGCGAACCGGATCTTCGTCCGCAGCGAATCCAGCGACGACGTGTCCTCGATCCCCAAGCCGGTACGGGCCCCGCGTCTGCTGGCGCCGCTGTCGAAGGCGCGGCGTGCTGTGGGAGAGGAGACTCGTCGCGCCCATCAGCACGTCGACGTGCTCGAGGCGCTCCTGCGTATCTGCGTAGCCCCGAGTTTGGTGCTCGATGAGCAGCACGACCTCGTCGAGGTGGTCGGTGACGTGTCGCCGTTCTGCCGCGTGCCCGAGGGCCGCGTGCTCGCATCGGCGGAGTCGTTCGTACGCCAGGAATTGCGCGAGGAGGCCACAGCGATGTCGCTGATGGTGCAGCCCGGCGACGCCCCGATTGCCGGACGATCCATCTCGATGGAGAGCCTGTCGACGCCGGTTCACATCGTGGCGCAGCCGCTGCAGGTGGCAGGGCGGCATCTGGTGGTGCTGTCGTTCGCGACCGACGATGCCTCGACGGAAACGGCGGTGCCCGAAGCGCGTCAGGAGCGGGCCGACCGCGAGATCGAACGGTTGGAACGCGAGCTCATTGCCAGCCATCAGTCGCTGCGCACCTCCACGGCGGAACTGCAGGCCGTCAACGAGGAACTCGAAGCATCATCCGAGGAGTTGCAGGCGGCGTCCGAGGAGTTGCAGTCGTCGATCGAGGAACTCGAGGCATCGAATGAGGAACTCGAGTCATCGAATGAGGAACTCGGCAGCCTGAACGCGGCACTGCGTGTGCGGAATGCCGAACAGCAGGTCCTGAACGCAGACCTCGAGAACATCCAGTCGTCGCTGAGCCAGGGCATGGTGATGGTGGACAACGACCTCCGCATCACCAGGTTCACTCCGTTGGCAGTGCGGGTGTTCGCATTGGTCGACGCCGACATCGGGACGTTGCTCTCGGAGGTCTCGCAGTCGGTTTCGATTCCCGGACTCGAGGACGCGTTGAAGGATGTCGTGAGCGGCCTTCCGCTTCGTTCGCTGGAAGCGCTGGGGGCAGAGCACAGCTATGTCGTGCAGGTGGCGCCATACCTCGATCTCAGCGGTCGGCGTTGTGGGGCGATCATCACCCTCACCGACGTGACGGAGATGGCGGCATTGCGGAGGACCGCCGACGAAGCAGTGCGCGAGCTCCCCACAGTGGTCGACACGCTCGACGAGGTGGTGTGGAAGCGGGATCTCGCGTTTTCGAAGTTGGAGTTTGCGTCGAAACGGGTCTTCGAACTGTCGGGGTGGTCCGCAGCCGAAGTGATGCAGGATCCATCGGTCTTGGACGGCTGCATCGATGCAGCCGCAGGGGAGCGCGTGCGCGCCGCCCGCGCCGAGGGATCGCAGGCATGGGTGGTGGAGTATCCGGTGCGTACACGCGATGGTCGAGCCAGATGTTGGCGAGAGTCTGCCGTTGTGGTCCCAGAGACTCGGGGCAACGACGGCTATGTCGTGGGCACGCTGTCCGATGTGACCGATCGCATGGCCATCGAAACGCGAGTGGCCGATCTCTCGATGACCTTCAAGGCCGTGTTCGAAACCTCACTGTTCGGGGTGGCGGTGCTCGACGCGGCCGAGCGCATCGTCATGGCGAACGAGGCCTTCTGCGTTCTGGTCGGGTACGACGCGGTGGCGGTGCACGGCATGCAGTTGTCTGCGTTCGGTCCCGGTGATGAAGCAGCCGCCGACGGCAGCGATGCAGGCGATGGCTCCGGCGACGATCAGTTGGTCGCAGGGTCGCAGGAGATGGTGCGGCGGGACGGCACGAGACGCGTCGTCACCGTCGACCAGCGCCCACTCGTTCACCCGGCCGGCGAGGCCGTCTCCATCGCGATCGTCCAGGACATGACGGCCCTCTCCGAGAGCGTGGAACGCCTTGCCCGCCAGGCGCATTTCGACGAGGCGGTGACAGGACTTCTGAACCGCACTTCGTTCTCCGCTGCTCTCGAGCGCGATATCGATCGCTGTGCTCGTAATGCCGACACGCTTGCATTGCTCTGGCTCGATCTCGACCGATTCAAGGAGATCAACGATCAGCACGGGCACCATGCAGGCGACATCGTGCTGAAGGTTGCGGCTGAACGGCTCGTGGAAGTGGTTCGTGGTGGCGACGCGGTGGGTCGACTCGGTGGTGACGAGTTCGGGATCATCGTGGAGGGGATGGATCGGGTGGATGCCCTCGATCCATTGCTGCGCCGACTGTTGGCAGCATTGCGTGAGCCGATCATGGTGGGTGATGCGGCCGTGATCGTCGCGGGCAGTGTCGGCGTCGCGCTGTACCCATCTGATGGAACGACCGTGAACGACCTCATGCGAGCAGCCGACACCGCGATGTACGCCGCGAAGGCACAGGGTGGCGATGCCGCGAGTAACTACAACGACGAGATGAGCGCAGCGACCGTGCACCGCCGTTCGATGCGACTTGCGCTCGCCGATGCCATCGACCAAGAACACTTCGAGTTCTATTACCAACCGATCGTGTTCGCCGGGGACCGATCGCTCTGGGGCGTCGAGGCGCTGTTGCGATGGAACCGAGATGGTGAGGTGGTGGCGGCGAGCGACTTCATTCCGTTCGCGGAGGACACCGGTCAGATTCGTCAACTTGGTCCGCTCACGTTCTCTCTACTTCGCCGCGACCTGGAGCGACTCCGTGCAGCGAAACTTCCCGAGGTACTGGTCAGCGTGAACATGTCGGTGATGCAGTTGGAGGATCACGTGTTCACCGACCAGTTGGCCCTCTGGCCGATGGCATCAGGTCTCGAGGGTCTGGTGGTGGAAGTGGTGGAGTCGATCTTCTTGCCCGGCAATGGGCGAGCGCTGGACACGTTGTCGGTGCTCACCGGCCATGGCGCCAAGGTCTCCATCGACGACTTCGGATCCGGGTTCTCCAACCTGCTGTTCCTGGAGACGCTGTCGCCGGCGTTCGTAAAACTCGATCGCTCGATGCTGCTGACGGGAGCGGCGAAGGATCGCGGCCGGGCCTTGGTGCGATCCGCCGTGGAGTTGTCGCACGCCTTGGGAGCGCTCGCAGTGGTGGAAGGCGTGGAGACCGAAGGGCATCTCGACCTTGCCACTTCCCTGGGCGCCGACCTGTTGCAGGGCTATCTCTTGGCGCGACCGATGCCTCTGGATGAACTGGTCTCGTGGCTGTCGCTGCGAACACCCATCACGGTGTGATGGTGCTGCCGCCCGTGGACCGGTTGGCGTCGCCTCGACCGGCGAGCCACGCGATGGCGGCGACGATGGCTGCCCCGATGCAGGTTCCCCACAGGCGCTGCCCCTGCACACCACTGATCGAACCGCTCGAATCCGGTGCGAGCAGCATCACGATGCTCGCGCTCAGCAACATGCTGAAGCGCCAGTACGGGGTGGTACCGAGGGTGAGGGCAGCGATCAGAACTCCGAGGCCGACAACGGCGTAGGCGGCAGGCGGGGCGATGATGCCCAGGAGGGGCACCACGACGACGGTGCCGAGCACGGTGCCGATCAGCCGGGCTTGAATCCGCTCGCGCTGCTGCGCCAGCACTGCCTGACCGAGCACCACGGTGGTCATGGGCACCCAGTAGGCGCGGTCCCACCCGAGTGCTACCCCGATGGCACCGCTCGCGCCGACGGCCACTGCGTAGGTGGCCGCCCTCGCGAGCGAATGCTCGATGTGTAGTTCGAGTCTGGGTGGCTGCGGAGCTGCGCTCCGTCGAGCCAGCATGGCAGCGAGCGACAGCCCTGCTACGCCGCCGACGCCGATGAAGACGCCGAAGATCACTGCGCTGCGCAGATCGGGCTGACGGTGGGTGGTGCAGGCGATGAGGGTGACGTTCAACATCGCTGCGCCGAGGGCCGCCGGTTGGCGAGGATCGATGAGCCAACCTGCGACGCCCGCAGCTCCGGCGATCAGCAGCACCCACCACCAACCGGTTGCAGTGAGCGCTGCGGCGAAGCCGACCCCCATCAGGACAAGGAGCGTGGTGCCGGCGACAGTGCGACCTGCGCTGGCGCTGACCACCATCGTGACGATGACACCGACGGGTACGGCCGCTGCGGCAGGAGCACCCGCGAGCAACCCACCGAGAGCGGCGGGAACCACCACCAAGACCACGACAAGGATGACGACCTTCTGAAACCTTGCTCGCATGGCACTACTCATAGCGCGTCGTACACCGCATCGATGAGGACCCGGTTGCGGGTGCTCTGCCATCGGGGGATGACGTGGTTCATCACGTAGCCGAAGCCGAGTTTCGCGTCGGGGTCGCCGAAGCCCAGCGCGCCGCCGGTGCCGAAGTGGCCGAACGCACGATCACTGGTGCCCAGTGGCCGTCGTTCGCTGGTGGGAACGAACCCGAGGCCAACGGCGATGTCCTCTCCCAAGACCGGGCACGGGCCCTGCGCCTGCACCCTGGTGGCTTCTGCCAGCAGATCCGACGACAGCAGTTCGCCCTGCACCATGGCGTGGTACACCCGGGCCAGCCCAGCCGCGGTTCCATGACCGTTGGTGGATGGCACCTGTGCGCTGCGCCAAGTAGCAGTGTTCACCACGTCATGCGAGGAGTAGCCCGGCGGGTTGAAGTAGCCGAGCATCACCATGCGGCCCGGACCGTCGTCGAGCGCGAACGGGTCGATGGTGGGGATGGGCGAGGCTGGTGCCCAGATCACCTCGGCGCAGCGGTGCTGCTCTGCATCGGGTACGCCCCACCAGAGGTCGGCATCGATCGGTGCCGCCAGTCGCCTCAGGAGTTCGCCGGGCATCTGCCCACTGGCTCTGCGCGCAGCCTCGCCCACGAGGTGTCCGAAGGTGTTGGTGTGATAGGTGATGCGGCTGCCCGGCTCGAACCACGCCTCGGTGTCAGCGATGGCCTGTGCCATGCGATCCCACTGCCACAGGTCGTCGTTGGTCATTCGCTCGCGGATCGCAGGAACACCGGCCTGGTGGGTGAGGGCATGCCGCAGCGTCGCGGCCTCCTTGCCGCCCACCGCGAACTCCGGCCACAGGTGGCGCAGCGGGGTATCCAACGACAGCGATCCCGCATCGACGAGTTGGAGAGCGACGAGCGCGGTGAGCGCCTTCCCAGCGGAGTAGAAGTTCACCATCGTGTCCGGCTGCCAGACGCGCGTGCGCGCCTCGTCGGCCCAGCCGCCCACCAGGTCCACCACCACGCGGCCGTCGAGCACCACATGGCAGGCGGCACCCACCTCGCCGCGTTCGGCAAAGTTCGCCTCGAACGCCTGGCGCACTGCTGCGAAGGCGGGATCGCACCACCCACTGATCGGCGTTCGCGGCTGGAGCGGCGGCATGAGGGGAGTCTCGCATCCGGCCGCGCATGCGTGCGCGACCGGAAGGAACCG
>CANHST010000157.1 GCA_947463235.1 Acidimicrobiaceae bacterium | reverse complement strand
CTGCCCTTCCCCCAAATCGATGTGCTCATCGTGGAGAAGGGTGGCAAGGACATCAGCGGCACCACCATGGACCCCAACGTCACCGGCCGCTTCTGGGTGCACGGGCTCGACGACATGGCCGAACCCGACGTGAGCACCATCGTGCTGCTGTCCATCACCCCGGTCTCAGGCGGCAACGTGCTGGGCGTTGGCTTCGCCGACTTCGTACCGTCGTCGCTGGCCGGGCAGATCGACTGGAAGAAGACCTACATCAACTGCTTCACCGCCGGCATCGCCGGTGTGCGCCGCGCTCGTATGCCGATGGTGCTGCCCAGCGAGGACGACTGCATCAAAGCCGCACTCAGCATGTGCGGGCGGGCGTTCGACCAACCCAAGCGAGTGGTGCGCATCGAGAGCACGCTGCACCTCACCCGTTGTTGGGTGAGCGACGCGCTGCTCGGTGAACTACCCGCCGGCGCATCCATCGCGGAGTGACCGTGACCGACTCGCTGGTAGCTGCACTGCGCGCCGTAGTGGGCGACGCGCAGGTGCTCACCGATGCCGACGTGCTGGTCACCTATGAGAACGACTGGCTGAACAAGTACCACGGCGCAGCGCGTTGTGTCGTGCGGCCCGGCACGGTGGAGGAAACAGCTGCGGTGGTGCGCGCATGCGCCGATTTCGGTGCAGCCATCGTGCCGCAGGGCGGCAACACCGGGCTGGTGGGCGGCAGCGTGCCGCGTGGCGGCGAGGTGGTGCTCAGCACGAAGCGCCTCACGCGGCTCGACCCTGTGGACCTGTCGGCAATGCAGGTCACCGTGGGGACTGGCGTCACCATCGAAGCGCTGCAGCAACACGCACGCGCAGCGGGTGTCGACTTCGCCGTCGATTGGGGTGCGCGTGCCACGGCCACCGTGGGCGGCGCCGTCAGCACCAATGCCGGTGGCTCGCGGGTGGTGCGTTTCGGCACCATGCGGTCGCAGGTGGTCGGTGTGCAGGCGGTGCTGGCAGATGGTTCCATCGTCGAGCAGATGCACGGTCTGCCGAAAGAGACCGCCGGACCGTACTTGCCGGCGATGTTCGTCGGCAGCGAAGGCACGCTGGGCGTCGTCACTGCGGCGCGCCTGAAGATGGTGCCCTGGTATCGCCACACGGCGGCAGCGTTGGTCGCCTGCGAGTCGGTAGCCGATGCGGTGGCGATGCTGCCCACGTTGCGTTCGCTGTCGTCGCTGGATGCGGTGGAGTTGCTGATGCCTGAGGCTGTGCAGGTGGCGTGCGATCACCTTGGCATCGGTACGCCGCTGCCGGTCGACTTCGCAGGTGCGTTCGTGATGGTCGACTGCGCTGCCAATGACGATCCATCACAGGATCTCGCCCGGCTCATCGGCGATCGTCGCGGGGTGATGGCCATCGGCCCGCAACGAGATCAGCTGTACCGAATCCGCGACCACATCACGATCGCCATCGGCGCCAAGGGCACTCCCGTGAAGCTCGATGTTGCGGTGCCGGTTCAGCGCCTCGCCGAACTGCTGGATGAGGTGCACGGTCTCGTCGCTGGCATCGATGGTGGCGAGCTCATCGTGTTCGGTCATCTTGCCGAGGGCAACGTGCATGTGAACGTGCTCGGGGCCACCGACCGCGCAGCCGAGGTGACCGAGTTCGTGTTGTCCAAGGCGATTGCCCTAGGCGGCACCATCAGCGCCGAGCACGGCATCGGCATCGCCAAGGCCCACTGGCTCGGTCGCCTGAAGGGTGATGCCACCGTGGCCGCGCTGCGTGCGGTGAAGCACGCCCTCGACCCCCACGGGGTCTTCAATCCAGGCGTCCTCTTCCCCGAGTAACGCCGCGCTCAGCCCGGGAAATCTCGCGCCCACGGGCGCGCTCACCCCTTGACATCAAGGGGAGGTTTCGCGCCCGACCGGTTGGCGGGTGTCAGGCGCGGCGGGCTTCGGCGGCGTCGAGTTGGGCGCGGGTGAGGAGGGCGTGCATTTGCAAGCCCTCGGCGGTGAGTGCGGCGGCGTGGTCGGGGCTGCGGTCGATGACGCACAGCACGTGCTCCACGTTGGCGCCGAGCGCGCGCAGGTCGTTGGTGCTGATCACCACTTGGCCGCCGGTGGTGATGACGTCTTCCACCACAGTGACGCGCTTGCCCACGATGGGCGAACCTTCGGCGAGCAGTGCCGTGCCGTAGGTCTTGGCCTCTTTGCGCACGAACGCTGCCGGAATACCGGTGTGCAATGAGAGTGCCGTGGCGATGGGGATGCCGCCCATCTCCAATCCGGCCAACACCTCGGTGCCTTCGGGGATCATCGGAGCCATCGCTGCGGCAATCTCGGCCAGCAATGTCGGCTCGGCCTCGAACCGGTACTTGTCGAAGTACTCCGTGGCGATCTGACCGGAACGAAGGGTGAACGTGCCCGTGAGGCGGGCGATGGTGTTGACCTTGTCGGCCAGTGCGTCGAGACTCATTGGGTCAGTCTTGCTTCTGGCGGGCGTCGCGGACCAACACCTCTTGGGCCATGGTTGCCACGTGGGTGCCATCGAGGGCGAAGACGTGCCCGACGGAGAGACCGCGAGCCCCGACGAACGAGTGACACGTGACGTCGTAGAGATGCCACTCGTCGGCGCGCAACGGTCGGTGGAACCAAATGGTGTGATCCAGACTGGCCACGTAGGTGATGCCGTCGACGCCATGGAACTCGGGATGCGAGCGGCGCACGGCATCGGCTGGCATGTCGTCGCTCATGTAGGCCAACCAGCAGCGGTGCAGTAGTTGGTCGTCGCCGAGTTCGGCCGTCACCCGCATCCACGCTGCGTTTCGACCCAGGCCGGTTCGTTCGTCGTCGGGCAATGCGCCATCGGGAACATCTCGTCGATCGAAGCTGTCGCTCCATGCATCGCTGGGGAGTTCTTCGGGCCCGGCGACGTTGGCTGGCATCGGAACTGTCTGAATATCGGCAGTATCTTCCAGCGTTTGGAACGATGCCTCAAGATTGAGAATGGCGCCGATCGCCTGTCGCGCGACGACGCGGCGCGTGGAAAAACTCCGGCCATTTCGAATGCGATCCACCTCGAATCGAATGGGTTCTGTGTGGTCGCCTCGGCGAATGAAATAGGCGCGAAGCGAGTGAACCTGCTGCTCAGGTACCACGGTGGCAGCCGCGGCGCGTAATGACTGTGCGACGATTTGTCCACCAAATAGTCCGCCCCACGGATAGCGCGGACCGATGCCGACAAAAGTATCGGGGCCATGTGGTTCGAGGTCGAACAAGGTTCGTAGCTCCAATGTGATCAACTTCTCCCCTGGTAAATCGGGCTGGAAGAAACTATGCTTCGAGTCATGGCAAAACGTGGTCCCAAAGGTCCGTTGACCGACGAGCACAAAGCTGCACTCGCCCTTGGTCGTGTGGAGGGTCGTGTGGTGCGTGAGTACCTCGAGGCACTCCGCAGCACGAAGTCCGGCCCAGGCCGCAAGCGTACGCCCGAGTCCGTGGCCCGCCGCTTGGCTGCTGTCGACAAGGAACTGCTCGAGGCAGATCCGCTGCAGGAACTCAAACTCGTCCAAGAACGCATGGATCTGCAGGACGAACTGAACGCGTTTGCGATGAAGTTCGACATGGAAGCGCTCGAGCACTCGTTCATCGAGGTGGCGAAGGGGTACAGCGACCGCACCGGCGTGTCGTATGCGGCCTGGCGCGCTGTCGGCGTGGAAGCGTCGGTCTTGAAGGCCGCCGGCATCAGTCGCGCCAAGTAGCGCTCAGCCCAGCGCATCGAGCGCATCGACGCCACGACCGGCGTGGCGAACGCTGCGCTCGAGGTCGAACGCGGCATCGAGCACTTCGGCCGGCACGGTGACCCGAGCGTCGCCGTCGAGCAGTTCTCTGAACGAGCGTCCTTCGTCCCACGCGCGCCCGGCGTTCTCCTGCACGATGCGGTAGGCCTCGTCGCGGGTGAGGCCGGCCTGCACCAGACCGAGCAGCACCGGTTGGCTGAACACCAGGCCGTGGCTGGCCCACAGGTTGGCCACCATGCGTTCGGGAAACACCTGGAGTCCGTCGAGCAGTCGGGTCATGCGGCGCATCACGTAGTACGCCAGCAGTGCACTGTCGGGCAGCACCACGCGCTCCACGGAACTGTGCGAGATGTCGCGTTCATGCCACAGTGCCACGTCTTGCATGCCGGCCTGCAGGTTGCCGCGCAGCACTCGGCTGAGGCCGCTGATGGTTTCGGCGCTGATCGGGTTGCGTTTGTGCGGCATCGCACTGGAACCCTTCTGGCCTGCCTTGAACCCTTCCTGCACCTCGCGCACCTCGGTGCGCTGCAGGTGCCGAAGCTCGACGGCGATCAGTTCCATCGTGGCGCCAACCGACGCACATGCGTAGAGGAACTCGGCGTGACGGTCGCGGGCGATCACCTGGGTGGCGGGCACGGCGGCGAGGCCCAACGCCTGCGCTACATGCGCCTCGATGCTCGGGTCGATGTTGCTGTAGGTGCCCACCGCGCCGCTGAGCTTGCATACCGCCACGGTGTCGCGAGCGGCACGCAGGCGGGTGCGATCGCGGTCCACCTGCAGCGCCCACAAGGCCACCTTGGCCCCGAAGGTGGTGGGCTCGGCGTGGATGCCGTGCGTGCGGCCGATCATGACCGTGTGCCGATGCTCACGGGCCAGGCGAACCAGTGTGGCCACCAGCCCGTCGGCGGCCTGCAGCAGCAGATCGCAGGCGTCGCGCAGCATCCAGCACCACGCGGTATCGACCACGTCGCTGCTGGTGAGGCCGTAGTGGATCCAGGCACCGGCGGGCGCGCCGATGGCGTTCTGCACCACGTCGACGAATGCGGCCACGTCGTGATCGGTGATCTTCTCGCGATCCTCCACGGCGGTCACAAAGGCGTCGTCCACCTGCGGTGCGCGTTCGCGGCACGCCACTGCATCGGCGGGCGGCACCACGCCCAAGGCCACGTGCGCCTCGGTGGCCAGCAACTCGATCTCCAGGTAACGCCCGAAGCGTGCAGTGTCGGAGAACACGGCGGCCATCTCGGGCATGGTGTACCGGGGGATCATGACCAGATCACGTAACTCTCGCGCTCGGCGCCAGTGCCAACGATCTTCACCGGAATGCCGACCTCTCGTTCCACCAACGCGACGAAGTCGCGTGCCGCTGCGGGGAGTGCATCGATGTCGTTCACGGCACTGATGTCGGTGCGCCAGCCGGGCAGCACGGCATACACCGGGTTGCCGTCGGCGTCGTACTCGGTGCATACCTTCACCTCGTCGAAGGTGTCGAGCACATCGAGCTTGGTGAGCGCCAGTTCGGTGAGGCTGTTGATGCGCACAGCCTTGCGCAGCATCACCAGGTCGAGCCATCCGCAGCGGCGTCGGCGGCCGGTGACGGTGCCGAACTCGCGGCCGATGTCGACCAACTTGTCGCCGAGTTCGTCGGTGAGTTCGGTGGCGAACGGACCGGATCCGACGCGGGTGGCATAGGCCTTGGTGATACCAACGATTCGGGTGAGATAACGGGGCCCGATACCGGTGCCCACGCACGCGCCGCCAGCAGTGGGGTTGCTGGAGGTGACGAACGGGTACGTTCCGTGGTCGAGGTCGAGGAACGTTGCCTGGGCACCTTCCAGCAGGAGTGCATCGTCGCGGTCGAGTGCCTCGTGCAGCATCTCCACGGTGTCGGCCACGTAGGGGGCCAGACGAGCGCCCAACTCGGCGAATTGCGCCACCACAGCTTCGGCGTCGAGCGACTCGCCGCCGAGGCCTTCGATTTCACGGTTGTGATACACGCAGTTGGCGCGCACTGCCTCGGCGAATGCGGCGGAGTCGAGCACGTCGCCGGCACGAAGGCCGATGCGGCGCGCCTTGTCGGAGTACGCCGGGCCGATGCCCTTCAGGGTGGTGCCGATCTTCTCGTCACCGCGCTTGGCTTCGTAGAGGGCGTCGAGCGACTGGTGCCACGGGAAGATCAGGTGGGCCTGGCTGCTCACCTTCAGCTTTGCGCAACTGATGCCGCGGCCCTCGAGTGTGTCGATCTCGCGGAACAGCGTGGGCAGATCCACCACCACGCCGTTACCGATCACCGGCACGATGTGCGGATAGAGCACCCCGCTGGGGATGAGCTGCAGCGCATACCGCTCGGTTCCCACCACCACGGTGTGACCGGCGTTGTGCCCGCCCTGATAGCGGACGACATGGCTGTGCTCTGCGGCGAGCAGGTCGATGACCTTGGCCTTGCCCTCGTCGCCCCACTGGGCGCCTACGACAACTGTGACGGGCATGGCTGAACGCTCCTCGGAGGTGACCGGAACGTGACGGAAGCCTACTGGCTCGGGCCGTGACACGATGGCCCCATGCGATTCGACGAGTACGTGGAGTTCGATGCGGTCGGCCTGGCGGCGCTGGTGCGAGCGGGCGATGTCACCTCTGGCGAGCTGCTCACGGTGGCGTTGGAGCGTGCAGCGGCAACCGACGACGCCATTGCCGCGGTGGTGCACGTGCAGGAGGCTGTGGCCCGGGAAGCCATCGAACGTGGCCTGCCCGACGGTCCGTTCACCGGAGTGCCGTTCATGATCAAGGACCTCGGCTGTGAAGCAATCGACTTTCCCACGTCCATGGGCTCTCGGCTCTTCGACGGCTACCGCTACACCTACGACAGCGAGATCTTCCTGCGGATGCAAGCCACGGGCGCGGTCACGTTCGCTCGCGGCACCAGCCCTGAGTTCGGGGTTGGTGTCACAACGGAGGCGGCGGTGTACGGCCGCCCGACGCGCAACCCGTGGAACCCGGACCATGTGGCTGGTGGGTCCAGTGGCGGTTGCGCTGCAGCTGTGGCGGCTGGCGTGGTGCCGATGGCGCACGGCAGCGACGGGGGCGGTTCGGTGCGAATCCCGGCGTCCTCGTGCGGGTTGTTCGGCCTGAAACCCACTCGTGCCCTGCTGCCCGATGGGCCGGTATCGGGCGAGGGTTGGGCGGGCATGGCGATCGATGGGTTCTTCACCCGCTCGGTGCGCGATACCGCGGTGATGCTCGATGCCACTGTCGGCCCGGATGTGGGGACGCCGTACTACGCGCCACCGCGTAACGGTTCCTACACCGCGGCGGTTGCGTTGCCGCCGCGTCGATTGCGCATTGCGGTCTCGACGCGCAGTTTCACGGGTGCCGCTGTGCACCCGGATTGCGTGGAGGCCGTGGAGCACACGGCACGACTGTTGGAATCGTTGGGTCACGAAGTGGTGCCGGAAGACCCGGTGTTG
>CANHST010000156.1 GCA_947463235.1 Acidimicrobiaceae bacterium | reverse complement strand
CCGCGCCCGGAGGGCACCATGGCGTCGGCACCGAGGATGTCGACGGCGAGTTCGGTGACGACCTTGTGGTACTCGCTCCAGTAGAGCTTGCCGATGGCGGCGTCGGGGCCCGGGTGGTGACCCGACAGGAACTGGGTGAGCACGCGCATACCGTTGTAGCGCATGATCTGCACCTTTGCGTAGGCATCAGCGAGCCGCTGGCGGATGCGCGGGTCGTCAGACACGCCGCGCTCCTTGGCCAGCAGCAGGAGTCGGTCGACCTCGGCCTGGAAGCGAATGGGCCCGGTGGCGGCTGCCTCACCGCGCTCGTAGCCGAGCAGGGTCATCGCAACAGCCCAACCATTGTTGAGACCGCCGACCACTTCGGTCTTCGGCGCGGTGGCATCGGTGTAGAAGACCTCGTTGAATTCGCTCTCGCCGGAGATCATCTTGATCGGGCGCACCTCGATGCCGGGCTGACGCATGTCGACCAGGATGAACGAGATGCCCTTGTGGCGCGGCGCATCGGGGTCGGTGCGCGCCAGGGTGAAGATGTGGTCGGCGAGGTGACCGGCCGACGTCCAGATCTTCTGACCGTTGAGGATCCACTGATCGCCATCGAGTTGTGCCTTGAGCCCGAGGTTCGAGAGGTCGCTGCCGGCATTGGGTTCGGAGTAGCCCTGGCACCAGGTGTCTTCGCCGCTGAGAATGCGGGGCAGGTAGTGCGCCTTCTGCTCGTCGGTGCCCCAGTTCAGCAACGTGTTGCCGAGCATCTGGATGCCGAACACATCGTTCGGGCCGCCGGTGGGCACGCCCGCCTTCGCGAACTCCTCGGCGATGATGACCTGCTCCAGCGCCGACAGACCGCCGCCGCCGTACTCCACCGGCCAGCCGGGGGCCAGGTAACCGGCCGAGAACAGCGTTGCGCGCCACTCGGTGACGAACGTGGTGAGCGCCTCGCCCTCGAGCTGGCCCATCCCTCCCCAATTCGTGGGCAGCTTCTCTGCAAGGAAGGCCTGCACCTTCTCGCGATATGCCTCGGCTTCTGCGGTGTACTTGGGATGCATGGACCCGATGTTACCCACGGGTATGGCGGCGAGCCAGAGCCGCAGCGCCGACCAGTGAGGCCACTTGCCCCAGACCGGCCGGCACCACCTTGAAACCGCTCGTGAACGAGAGTCGGGCACGCTGGTCGAGTTCCGCCTGCGCTGCGCTGAAGAACGGCTCACCGAACCCCAGCGCCACCGACCCGCCGATGACCGCGAGACGCAGATCGCAGATGGCTCCGAGCGAGGCGAGTGCACGACCAGTGAGCAGTCCGGTGCGTTCCACGATGGCCTGCGGCGCACGCTGCGGTGGTCGACCGGTTTCCTCTTCGATCGCCTGACCGCTGCAGTACGCCTCGAGACAGCCGAGGCCACCGCAGCGGCATGGCCGTCCGTCGGGCTCCACGACGATGTGCCCGACGTGGCCGGCGTTGCCCATCCGACCTTCCAGCAGTCGACCCCCGCTGACGATGCCGCCACCGACACCAGCGCCCATCGCCACTGCCACGAAATCGCGAACGCCCACCGCGGCCCCACACCAGGCCTCGCCCATTGCAACGGCCTTGGCGTTGTTGTCGAGCACCGTGGGAAGCCCGGTGAGTGCTTCGACCTCGTCGGCGAGCGCAAAGTCCTTCCACGACGGAATGTGCAGCGGCGACACCGTGCGCGTGACCGGGTTCATCGGCCCGCCGCAGCCGATACCTGCGGCAATCGGTTGATTCGGCGCCGCTGCCAACACGCGCAGCACGATGCGCGACAGCGCCGGCCAGACATCGCGTGTCGGGGTGGCAACGCGATCGCGCACCAGTACTTCGCCCGTGTCGGACACGACACCCACGGCCAACTTGGTGCCGCCAACGTCGATGGCCAGATAACAGGTGCTCACCTCGACGACGGTAGCCACCGATTCGGTGCCCGACGCAGCACCCCCGCGAGATGCGTCTACCCTGTCGCACGTGACGGCCGCCCCCATTCCGCCCTCCCCCACGTTCTCGCAACTCTTCGATGCGATCACCCAGAACATCTCTTCGGTGGTGCACGGCAAGCGCGAGGCCATCGATCTGGCGGTGATGTGCCTCCTCGCCGAAGGCCATCTCCTCATCGAAGACGTACCGGGCGTGGGGAAGACCAGCCTTGCCAAGGCGATGGCAGCGTCGATCGACTGCACCTGGAAACGAGTGCAGTTCACCCCCGATCTTCTGCCCGCCGACCTCGTTGGCGTCAGCGTGTTCCAACGGGCCACCGAGTCGTTCGTGTTTCAGCCCGGTCCGATGTTCGCCAACATCGTGCTCGCCGACGAGATCAACCGCGCCTCGCCCAAGACGCAGTCGGCACTGCTCGAAGCGATGGAGGAACGCCAGGTCAGCGCCGACGGCGTCAGCCATCCCCTGCCCCACCCGTTCATGGTGGCGGCCACGCAAAACCCCGTGGAGCAGGAAGGCACCTACCGCCTGCCCGAGAGCCAACTCGACCGGTTCCTCATGCGCCTGTCGCTCGGTTACCCCGGCCGCGATGCCGAACTGGCCATCCTCGACAGCAACGGTGCCGCCGACGCGTTGCATCTGCTGCGACCGGTCATCAGCGCCAGCGAAGTGGTGCGCATGTGCCAAGCCGTCCGCACGGTGCACATCGCCGACCCACTGAAGGGCTACATGGTGGATCTCGCGGAGGCCAGCCGCAACCATCCCGGTCTGCTGCTCGGGCTGTCGCCGCGAGCCACGCTGCAGTTGGCACGCGCCACCCGCGCTCATGCGGCGGCGCATGGCCGCGACTACGCCATCCCCGACGATGTGAAGGCGGTCGCCGTGCCCGTGTTGGCACACCGCGTGGTGCTGCGACCCGACGCCGGAGCTCGCGGCCTCAGCGCCGAACTGGTCATTCAGGATCTCTTCAACGCAGTGCCGGTTCCGGCAGGTCGCTGATGCCCACCCGGCAGGGCTGGTCCACCCTGGTGGCTGCCATCGTGGCCTTCGTCGTGGGCCGGCTCTTCGGACTGCTGGAGCTGTACGTGTTGGGCACCGCCATGGTTGCGGTGTTCGTCGCCTCACTCGTGTTGGTGAACCGACCCCTACCGGCGATGCAGGTACGTCGCATCGCTCGACCCTCCATGGTGTCGGTCGGAGAGCCGGCGAGAGTCGACATTCAGGTGTCCAACCTCGCCCAGCGCTCCACGCCGCGCCTTCGCCTCTGGGAACCGGTGGGCTCGAGAGGTGGCGCACCAATGCAACTGGCGCCATTGCCGGCAGGCGACGTGGCTACCGCGGCATATCGCGTGCCCTCGGCACAGCGGGGCGTGCTGCGGATCGGCCCCTTGCGGGCGGAGCGCACCGACCCACTGGGGCTCTGCATGCGCACCGATGTGCTCGCAGGCAGCGGCGAGGTGCTCGTGGTACCCGAACGCGTACCGCTCGCCTTTCCGGGCCTCAGCAGCAATGGTCGGCTGGGCGAGCACCTCCGCATGAAGAGCTGGGGACAGACAGGAAGTGAGTTCCACTCGCAGCGCGAGTACGTGCCCGGCGACGATCTGCGTCGGATCAACTGGAAATCCTCCGCTCGGGCCGGCGAGCTGATCGTGCGCGAGACCGCGGTCGAAGGCATCCGTCGTTGCGTGGTGGTGCTCGACACGATGGCGTCGGAGTACGACCCGGATTCGTTCGAACGCGCCGTGGTGGCGGCCGCCAGCGTCGTGGCGGGGGCCATGGGGATGGGCATCGCCACCCGACTGGTCGCCCCGGGCATCGACCTGCGCGGACCGGAGGTGGCGCACGACTCGCTGCGTTGGCTCGCGACGGTGGAGCCAGGCACAGAACTGGTGGATCACACGGCATCGGGCCGCACTCACAGCGACGGTTTGGGTCTGCTCGTTCTGGTCACGGGGTCCACGCAGTCACCCGCAGCGGCCACTGCCCGAGCCAACGTGGCCCCCGATGAGTCGATGGTCACCATCACTGCCACCGAGTCGGCTTCCACCGGCAGTCGGTTCGTGGTCGACGGCACGTCGCTCACCGCACTGCAACACGGATGGAACCAGTTGGTGCTCGGCACGGCGACGGTGACGGTGTGAACCCCCCGCGCACCACCGACAGCCGCATCGCCGAGGCGCGGCCGCTCGTCACCGCCGCCCTGGCGTTGCTCACCGCTGCCACCGCCGTGGCGCTGTGCCGCATCTTTCCCGATTGGGCCTACCTGCGCCCGATGTTGGCAATGGTCATTGGTATGCACGCCATCGCCTTCGTGCTGCGCGTGGCCCGCACCCCGCTGTGGGTCTCGATGCCAGTGCTCGTGCTGGCATTGCTGATGCTCACGGCGATCATCTACTACCGCGACACGCTGACGATGGGCTTGCCCACCGGGCAGACGATCGAACTGCTGCGGCTCGACATTCGCCTCGTGATCGACCAGTTCGCCACCGCCGTCGCACCAGTGCCCAGTACCGGCAGTTTCGCCACGCTCACTGCCGTCGTGCTCGGACTGTGCGTGGCCCTCAGCGACACCTTCGCCTTCCGTGCGATGGGGCGGGTCGAGGCCGTGGTGCCCACCGGCGTGCTCTTCGTGTTCACTTCAGCCCTCGGCGCCGATCGCCATCGCGTCGCGGTGTCGGTGCTGTGGATCGCTGCTGCGCTCCTCACCATCGCTGCGTTGCGATTCGCCGACGCAACCGATGAAGGCGGTTGGATGGGGTCGCGGCGCGTCACCTGGCTGGCAGCGCTGCCGGCGGTGGCCCTAGTGATCGGCGTCGGCGCCGTTGCTGCGGCAGCGCTGGCACCACGCCTGCCGGGCGCCGGCGAGAAGGCACTCATCGACACCCGCAACCGTCAGGGCACCGTTACCGAGGTACTCAGTCCACTCGTCGACATCCGCTCGCGAATGAAGAACCGGGGCAACGCCGAACTCTTCACCGTGGGTGCCGGCGGCACCGGCCACTACTGGCGCGTCGTGAGCCTCCCCGAGTTCGATGGCAACTCGTGGTCACCTCCCGAGGAGGATCTGGCCAAACTCGGCGACCGATCAGGCGACATCACCCTCCCGGGCACCACCGTCAACCAGGTGTTCACGATCAAGTCGCTCGGTGGCCCACTGGTGCCCGCCGCGTATCGGCCCGTTCGGGCCACACCGGGCAGCCTCCTGTGGGCTGGCGAATCACAAAGTCTGGTGCTGCGCAAAGGGATGCAGCGCGGTGACGGATTCACCATCACCTCGATCATCACCTCCCCCACGCCCGAGCAACTGCGTGCCGCCACCGTGCAGGGCGCCGATCAGATCTACTACACGCTGCCGAGCGGACTGCCCGAAACCGCCTTCGCGGAGGCCCGCATCGTCACCGACGGAGTGGCCACCCCGTACGACCGGGCGATGGCATTGCAGGGTTACTTCCGCGACAACTTCACCTACAACCTGAACGTGCAGCTCGGCAACAGCAACGATGCCATCGAGGCGTTCCTGCGTGGCCGCGAAGGCTTCTGCCAACAGTTCGCCGGCACCTTCGCCGTGATGGCCCGCTCGATCGGCCTTCCCGCCCGCGTGGCGGTGGGCTACACGCCGGGCGACCTCGGCGCCGACGGCCTGTTCCACGTGTACGGACGCCATGCACATGCGTGGCCGGAAGTGTGGTTCGACGGCATCGGGTGGGTGGCGTTCGAGCCCACGCCGAGCCGTGGCAACCCCGACGCATCGCAGTACACGGGCGTGCTGGCTCAGCAGGACGACTCGGGCGGCACGCCAGGTTCCGGTGGCAATCCCAACACGACGCCGTCGACCACGCCGGTCAGCGTGGTTCGCGATCCCAACTCGAGCACCACGGTGCCCGGCGCCGGCCGTCCGGGCGGCACCGCCACCACCACGACCGCAGCACCCGCCACCGGCTCCGGCGGCACATCGGGATCCAGCCTGGTAGCGCTGCTGTTGCTCGGCAGCATTGCGGCCCTGGTGCTCTGGATCCTCATGGCGCCGCGCATCATCGCGGCGATGAACCGTCGCGGCCCGCGAACGCCACGCGACCGGGTGATCCTGTCGTGGCATCGAGCGTGCGCCTCGCTGGCGCTGGCAGGCGCCCCGCCCGTTGGAGGTGCCACTCCCCTGGAGTACGCCGTCACCGTCGAAGAGAGCGTGGGTGTGAGCCATCACACCATTCGCGAATTGGCAGTACAGGTCACTCGGGCCGTGTACTCGTCGGCCGGCTTCGGCGAAGCGCTTGCGGTGCGCTGCGAGACGCTGGTCGCGGAGATCGACCAGCGATGCCGCACCATCACCCCGTGGTCGCTGCGCCTGAAGGCGATGGTTGATCCGCGGTTGATGCGTCAGCGCGTCAACGGCTGAGTACCCGCCGGGCGCGCTAGACGCGGATGACTTGCCGCAGTGTGACTTGCCGCAGTGTCAGTTGCCGCTGCGCGGCGGTGGCCCGAAGCGGCCACGCATGGACTCGGTGAGGTGACCGAGACCGGCCTCGCCGAGCGAGCGAGCGTTGCGCTCGCACACCAGTGCCGCCGCCACCGCACCGATGAAGGCGACGAACGAGAGGTACGGGCTGACAGAGAGCAAGGCAACGGTGAGCACCAGGCAGATCACTGCGGCGACACCGGAGAGCACCAGCGCCCGCCGGTTCCCTCCGGTGCGGTCGTGCATGTCGCGTCCGAAACCAGGGTCGCGCTGGAGTTGCTCTTCGATCTGGCGGAGGATGCGTTGTTCGTCTTCCGAGAGCGGCACGTCGAGCTCCTGAGCAGTGGGTGTCCGCATCATCGCAGAATTCGGGCGGCGAGACAACGCGGCCGTGTCAGTTGGGCTGCTGGTCGGGGCCCCACTGCTGGGCACCTCGCCGCACCAGTCGGAGTTTGTTCCCCTGCACCGCGCTCGCCGGGCCGATGGCTGCCGACCCGAAGCGTGCTCGAATGGCGTCGACGGTGTGCTCAGCAGCCTCCCAATGCTCCTCGGTGAACAGGTCGTCGAGCGTCAACTGCTCGGTCGGGACACCGAAGTTGCTGCTGCTGACACCCAGCAACCGCACACCCGGCGACGGATCGACGGCATCGAGCAGTGGCTCGACCGCCTGCACGATGGCGTGGGCGGTGGCCACCGCCGATGGCAACGTGACCGACCTCGTGATGGTGTGGAAACCGGCGAAGCGGACTTTCAACTGCAGGGTTCGGGCACCGGTGCCATGAGCCCGAAGCCGACCCGCCACCCCATCTGCCAGACGCACGAGTTCGCGCCGAAGTTCCTCGGGGGTG
>CANHST010000155.1 GCA_947463235.1 Acidimicrobiaceae bacterium | reverse complement strand
CGACGAGCTGAACGATGCGGTGTGGGAGACACTGCCCGACGGCGACGTGGGCTTGCAGGCGCCCGGCGGCGAACTGTCGCTCGGTGAGGAACCGCACATCCTGGAGGTGGGCAGCGGCGACACGAACCGAGTGTTCTCGCTGTGGCGAACCGAGACGGGAAGGTTGGCCGCCGCGTACTCGAGCGACGGTGGCATCACCTGGGAAGCGCCGTTCTGGATGACCCACGAGGGCACGCCCGATGGGCGGCCGCTGCGCAACCCTCGCGGCTCCATCACCCCGTTCCGGCTACGCGAGCCGGCAGCCGACGGCAGCACCGAGTACGTGATGCTGTACTACAACAACGGGCGCACCGAGCGACAGGGTTACGTGGGTCGGCGGGTGTACTGGCTCACGTTGGGCCGCAGCACCGCCGATGGACTCATTCGCTGGAGCGAGCCCGAGGTGGCGCTGTACTGGGATGGCACCGGCTTCGAGGAGCGGCCCGACTGGAACCCCGACTGGGCCATCGTCGACGGGCCTGGCTATCCCGACTTCGTCGAACTCGAGGATGGCTCCCTGCTGTTCGTGGAGAGCAACAAGTTGGCAGTTCGATGTCACGCGGTGGAGCCGCGGCTACTCGCGCATCTGCGTGCTCAGCACGAACTCGCACAGGTGCCCTCGGAGGCGCTGGCGTTCGACTGGACAGGCGGTGCTCCGGCATCAGGGCCGGTGTTGCCCGACCTTCGCGCCGGTGGCGGTGTCACTGTGTCGGTGTGCTTCAGCGGCGTGCTGGCCTCGATGGGCGAGCATCGCACACTGATGTCGGCGTTCTCGGAGGTCACCGCGGCGCTGGGGGAAGAGCCCACCTCCAGCACGATCGTCAAGGGATGGTCGATCACGGTGGCCGACGACGGCGAACTGGAACTGTTCGTCACCGATGGGTTCGATGCGTCGCTGCGTCATCGCACCGGCATCGCAGTCGAGAGTGGCGTGTGGGACGGCCGAGACCATGTGGTGACGTTCGTGCTCGACGGCGGCCCGAACGTGGTGAGCGTGGTGGTGGATGAGCACCTCGACGACGGCGGCGCTCAACCGCAAGGGTGGGCATTCTTCCCGAAGGACCTCGGCGAAGTGGGTGGCTCGGAACTGCTTTTGGCGCCAGATTTCGGTGGCGAACTCTCCCGCGTGCTGCTCTACGACCGAGCACTGTTGACCACGGAAGCCGTCGGGCTGTCGAGGGCACTTCGCTCGAACGTCTGACGGGGCTGACTCACACGTCGACGAGTTCGAGCACCACGGTCACTGGATCGCCCTCGCCGATGCCTTCGGCCTTTCGCACGGCGGCTTTCACCGGCAGGATGTAACTCTCTTCGCCGCTCGCAGGAAACACCGATGTGGTCCAGGTGGTTCGACCAACGGTGACCCTCACCTTCACCGAACCGAAGCCGCGCTGCACGTGGGCGGTGCGTTCGTCGATCTCATCGGCTTGCTCGAACGGCAGCGTGACGAAGTGCCAGGCGCTGTCCGACTTCCACTTCCACAGTGGGGCGGTGAACTGATAACTGTTCGCGCTCATTTGCGCAGCAGAGTGTCGACCCGACGTGCGGCCAACACCAGGGCCGCCACCGACAAAGCCACGAGGAACAGCGTGTGGCCCACCAGGCCTGCGCTCCACACGCCTTCGTTGGCGGCCCGCACCAACGCGACGCCGTGGTAGAGCGGCGAGATCTGCACAACCCAGGCCCACGAGCCGTAGGCGGCGATGGGGAAGAACGTGGCGGAGAACAAGAACAGCGGCATCATCAAGGTGTTCACGATGTCCATGTCGCTCCAGCCGCGCATGAACGTGGTGCCGGCGAAGCCGATGCTTGCGAAGCACAGGCCGATGAGCGCACAGATGGGCAGGGCCATCAGGCACCACCACGAATTGGTGAGGCCCAGCGCCGCCATCACTGCGAGAAACCCGATGGCGTAGATCTGCCCGCGGATGAGAGCCCAACCGATCTCTCCCATCGCCACATCGGCCGGGCCCATGGGCGTAGCCAAGGCCGCGTCGTAGATCCGTGCGTACTTCAACCGGTGCAGCACGTTGCCCGTGGAGTCGAAGATGGCGCCGTTCATGGCGCTCGCCGCCATCAGTGCCGGCGCCACGAACGCGTCGTAGGGCACCTGCTTGCCACCCACCGACACCGCGCCCACGAGTGAACCGAGCCCTGCCCGCATGCTGAGCAAGTAGAAGAGTGGCTCGAAGAACCCACTCACCACGATGAGCCACTGGCGCCGGTACACGGCGATGTGACGCTCGATCATGCGGTGTGGTCGCCGCACCACCATCTCGGGCGGGAAGATGCGCAACACCCCGGCGCTCATGGGTAGAGCTTTCGGCGAAGGCGACGGGTAGCCACGATGGCACCCGCCACGATCCAGATCGACACGTAGGCGAGGTGACCCAGCGTGGCCCACCACGCCACATTGCCCGTGGTGAAACCGCGAGCCACCACCACGCCGTGCCACAGGGGCGGGATCTTCGCCATCCACTGCACCACCGTGGGCAGTTGGCTGAGGGGGTAGAACGCGCCGCCGAACAGGAACAGCGGGATGATGTAGAAGCGTTGGATGCCGGCGAAGGCGCCGTCGTACTCGGAGTTCACCGAGATCGCCATGATGGGTGTGGCGAAGGCCATGCCCACCAATGCCGCGACGGCGACGGCGGCGATGAGCCCCCACGAGCGGGTGTCGGGGAACAGGGTGAGCGCGATGGCCACGGCTGCTCCGGCCACTGCGCTACGGAACGCGATCCAGGCGGCGTGGCCCAGCACGATGTCGCGGGCCTCCAGTGGAGTGACGGCGATGCCGTGGTAGCCGCGCTGCCACTTCAGGCTGCCCATCACCGGCCACATGCTCTCCATCGCTCCGAGCGACATGGCCGTCGTGACCAGCAGACCCGGCACCACGTAGGCCACGTACGAGACCCCGCCGAGTGTGGACGTGGAGCCCGTGTTGCGGTCTACCAGCGAGCCCACGCCCACGCCGAGGCCCAGCAGATACAGCATCGGCTGCACGAAGCTGGAGAGCAGGTTCATCTTCCAGAGGCGCCGGAACGCGGTGAGGTACCAGCCGGTGACACGGAACGCCCCGGGGGTAGCGAGAGCAGCCATGGTCAGTCGGCCAGGCTTCGGCCGGTGAGCAATAGGAACACGTCTTCTAGGCTGGCGCGTCGCACCAGCGCACTCTCTGGTTGCATGCCGCGGTGGTGCACCTCCTGCAGCGCCGCCTCACCGTCGTCGGCGTACACCAGCACGCGATCGGGGAGCGCCTCCTGGCGTGATCCGAGGCCGTGCAGTCGGTCGGCGAACTGATCGTTGGTGCCGGCGGAGAACCTGAGCTCCAGCACTTCGCGGGTGGCGTACTGCTCGATGAGGCTGCGTGGCGAACCCTCGGCGACGATGCGGCCCTGGTCCATCACCACCAGACGGTCGCAGAGTTGCTCGGCTTCGTCCATGTAGTGGGTGGTGAGCACCAGCGTGACGCCTTGCTGCTTCAGCCGGTACAAACGGTCCCACAGCACATGGCGTGCCTGCGGGTCGAGGCCGGTGGTGGGTTCGTCGAGCAGGAGCAGCGACGGCTCATTGATGAGTGAGCGGGCGATCGACAGGCGACGCTTCATGCCGCCACTGAGGTCGTCGACCACGCTCTCGGCGCGCTCGGTGAGCTGCGCGAACTCCAGCAGTTCCGTCGTGCGGCGCCGGCATTCGGCTCGCGAGAGATCGAAGAAGCGCCCGTAGATCCAGAGGTTCTCCTGCACGCTCAACTCGGTGTCGAGCGTGTCGAGTTGTGGCACCACGCCGATGCGCGCTCGGATCTTCGGCCCGTCGGTTACAGGGTCGAGACCGAAGATCCGCAGCGTGCCATCGGTGGGTTTCGAGACGCACGAGATCATGCGCATCGTGCTGCTCTTGCCGGCGCCGTTGGGGCCGAGGAAGCCGAATGCCTCGCCGGGCTGTACCTCCACATCGATCCCGGCGACGGCGGTGAAGTCGCCGAACTTCTTGACCAGATGGTGAGCGCGGATCAGCGGTTCGGGCACATGACGAACCTAGCCGCGGTGCCGACGGTGTCGGGTGTGAGTTGTGTCGCTGCTCACGGGGCAGGCGGCGGAGGCGGCGGAGGCGGGGGAGGCGGCGGCGTGCTGCCCGGGCTGGGCGGCGGCGTGGTGCCCCCGTCGGCCTTGGCCGTCATGCCGAACTGGCTCTTCAGTTTGTCGACGTCCTTCAGATCGTGGATGTCGCCACCCGACTCCGTGAAACCGAGGAACGAGCCGGCGAGTACCACGAGGCCAGCGACCACGCACACGATCATGCCGAAGCCGCGGCCCACATCGAAGCCTGCGGCCTCGATCAGGTCCTTGCCGTCGAACGGATTGAAGATGAAACGCATCAACAGCAGGAAGGCAGCCAATGCGCTGGCGGCCAGCATGATCAGTGGTAGTGGAAGGTTGCCCGGCTTCAGGATGTCGAGCACCAGCAGCACCGTGACCACGCCGGTGAGCATGATCAAGATCCAGGGCAGGGTGCCGGTCCAGAAGAAGTGGAACACGTTGAAGCTGTCGGTCCCGCCGAAGGCGCCGAGGCCGTCGATGGTGAGCCAACTGAAGAAGCCGAAGATGAAGAAGGCGATCGCGCCGCCCACCTTCAACCAGTCGGACGTTTTGAACTTGCTGAGGTCCATGGAACCCCTCCCTTATGGGCTGCGACGTTCATGGCCATCGCCTGGCCACGCGCGCACCGTACACCTTGTAAAGACGGGTGCTGAGGGGCCAAAGTCCTCACCTACATTCTGGGCATGCCCACCGCCCTGCTTTCCGTGTTCGACAAGACCGGCATCGTCGACCTCGCCACTGCGTTGCACACCGCAGGTTGGCGCATCGTCAGCAGCGGTGGCACCGCCAAGGCGGTCGCCGAGGCTGGGGTGCCCGTCACCGACCTGGTGGAACTCACCGGACTGCCGGCCATCCTCGATCACCGCGTGGTCACCCTCCACCCGAAGGTGCACGGTGGGCTGCTGGCCGACCCCACCAACCTGGGGCACCAGGCCGACATGGCCGAGCACGACATCGAGGCCATCGACCTGGTGGTGGTGAACCTGTACCCCTTCACCACCAACCCGAGCATCGAACTCATCGACATCGGCGGCCCGGCGATGGTGCGCGCCGCAGCAAAGAACCATGCCCACGTGGGCGTGGTGGTGAACCCCGCCGACTACGCACTCGTGAAGGAAGAGGTGGCGGCAACGGGCGTCCTGTCGGCAGCCACCCGCCGTCGATTGGCTCGCGATGCGTTCGCCACCATTGCCGCCTACGACGCCGCCGTCGCGAATTGGTTCGACGAGCAACCCGACGAACCCGAGGCCCTTCCTGCCGGGTTGCACCTCTCGATGGAACTAGCGCAGTCGTTGCGTTACGGCGAGAACCCGCACCAGCAGGGTGCCCGCTATCGCATCGCCGGAGCCACCAGTTGGTGGGACACAGCGGTGCAGCACAACGGCAAGGAACTGAGCTTCCTGAACCTCTACGACACCGAGGCTGCGTGGAAGTTGGTGAACCGCTTCGATGTACCGGCATGCGTCATCGTGAAGCACGCCAACCCGTGCGGCGTGGCGGTGGCTGCCGACGCCGTGGAGGCCTACGTGCGGGCCAATGCGTGCGACCCGGTGAGCGCCTTCGGTGGCATCGTGGCGCTGAACCGTCCGGTCACCGCAGCGCTCGCCGAGGCACTGGCTCCGGTATTCACGGAAGTGGTGGTGGCGCCGTCGTTCGAACCTGACGCCCTGGAGGTGTTCGCGAAGAAGCCGAACCTTCGGGTGCTGTCGGCGTCAGCCCCAGCGGGCGGGCCACTCGACATGCGCAGCATCGACGGAGGCTTGCTGGTGCAACACGCCGACGTGGTGAACACCGACACCAGCACCTGGCGAGTGGTCACCGATGCGCAGCCCACGGCGCAGCAATGGGCCGACCTGGTGTTCGCATGGCAGGTGTGCGCCGCGGTCAGCAGCAACGCCATCGTGTACGTGAAGGATGGCCAGGCGTTCGGCATCGGCGCCGGCCAGCAGAACCGGGTGGATTCGGCCGGCATCGCAGCGCGGCGGGCCGATGGTCGAGCGGTGGGTGGGGCATGCGCGAGCGATGCGTTCTTCCCATTCCGCGATGGCCTCGATGCGGCAGCCGCTGCTGGCGTGACGGCGGTGGTTCAGCCGGGTGGCAGCGTGCGCGACGACGAGGTGATCGCCGCGGCGAACGAGCACGGCATCACCATGGTGTTCACGGGAGAGCGTCACTTCCGCCATTAGACCGGCGCACGGCGCTGATCACTGCGGGCACGAGGATCAGCACCGCGCCGGCGATGATGCCGACGGCACCGGTAGCGCCGAGCGAGTCGGGTTTCATCTGTACGCCGACGAACGACACCACACCGCCAGCCACGAGGGCTGCGCCCCACCATGTGGTGGAGCGGCGTGCGCCATGGGAACCCACGATGCACACCAATACGCCCACCACCGTCACGAACAACGGCCCAAGTGTGGAGTTGAACTTGTTCGCCAGCAGCGCGGCGCCGGCGAGTGAGGCGATGAGTCCGGCCGCGGCGAATGCCGTGCCCGTGCCGCGATAGCCCCGACGGTCGAGCACCCAGGTGGCGCCGAGGAAGAGCGCGGCGCCCACGAGATAGATGACACCCTGATCGCCCAGCGAGTCGGTGATCTCTGTCGGCAGCAGGTTCGAAGTCGAGTCGACGGACAGGTTCTGGCATTCCTGGTCGAACGCTTCGAAGTTGCCGTCGGTGAGGTACTGATTGCACTTTTCGATCTGACTGTCTGCTGTGCTGGAGAGCGAGCCGAACGCGCCCAGCAGGGCCAGCAGTCCTGCGGCCAGCAGCATGTTGGTGCCGCGGAAGCCTGGCGCCATCCATGCGGCCAGAAACAGCAGCGACAGCAGCAGCCCGGTGACGAACCCACCGCGGTTGTCGGACACCGTGGCCGACAGTGCCAGCCCGGGAATGGCCACGATGGCCATGCCCACTGCAGCGGCCTGGACCTCCATGAACTTCACCAACAGACGAAGTGCCACGGCTGCTACAAGCAGCGCGATGGTGGCGATGATCAGTCGCCCTCGACTGGGGTCGTTGCCGGCTACTGCAGCGAGCGCGCCAATCCCGAGGGCGACGCCGCCGAGTCCGGCGACTGCGGTGCGCAGACTGGGGGTGCGACGCTCGAGCGCTGCATCGCCCAT
>CANHST010000154.1 GCA_947463235.1 Acidimicrobiaceae bacterium | reverse complement strand
CCGAGCGAACCTCCACTCCCGACGCTGTCCTCAGGCGTCGTAGAAGAACGGGCTGTGGAGTCCCACCAACTCGCGTCGGCGTGGCGTGTCTGCCCACTCGATTGCCTCAGGTGACAGGTGGTTCACGTCGGCGGTCAGTCGGATTCGTTGGGCGATGTCGCGCCGGCCGTAGTGGACCTGCAGAAACAGGCGACCGCTGCCGCCCTTCGCTGGGGTCCCGCGGTGCCACACGTCGCTCACGAACATGACGACATCGCCGGCTGACGCCTCGAGCATCACTGCGGTTCGTCCGTCGTAGGCGAGGTCGGGATCGAATCGTTGCGAGACCGGTACGGGCCTCCCCGAACGATGGCTGCCCGAGAGTGCGGCGGTGGGGCCATCTGCGATGGCGCAGTCGCGGAGCATGATGTGTGCTCCGATGGCGAAGACGGGGTACGGGATGCGGTCATCCCACGGCACGTCGGCTGGGCGCGGCACGTGTGGACCTGCATCACAGTGCCATGGGCCACCCTCGAAGTCGGGTCCGTTGCGCCACAACGTGTTGGCAATGACGTGGCAGTCGTTTCCGAGCAGCGGCTCGATCACCTCGAGGATCCGGGGATGGCCAACAGTGCGGTGCGCGAGCTGGCTGTGGTTGAGCATCTCGTAGCGGTACTCGTCGTCGCCTCGCCGCCCGGGGTCGGGACCGCGGCTGATGAACGCGTGGTCGGCGTCTGCAACGAGCGCTGTGACCTCTTCGGCTGACAACACGTTGCGCAACACGGCATAGCCGTCGCGTTCGAGCTGCACCGATGCCTCGGGCACCTGACGGCTGTCGGGTTCCAATACGGTCAGGTTCTTACCGACGCGCCGAATCATGCGTGTCGAATCTACTCGCGGCGTCGATGCGCGCGAGACGGGTGACCACGGCCTACCAGCCGTCGAGTTGCAGAGTGGTCGATCCCGGCGAAGGGTCCGTGCCGACGCCGTTGCCCAGCAGGGGCTGGGCCGCCGAGGTGTCGGCCGGCAGATCGAACTGCTGCGGCGCTGAACCGAAGTTGATGGCCACCAGCAAGCGGTCGTCGTCCAGGGTGTGGGTGAATGCGAACACGTCTTGGTGCTGTGGGTCGAGATCGACGAACCCGCCGTGCACCCGCAAGTGGCGCATCCCGGACCCACGGGTGTGAAGTGCGCCATGGATGGCACGAAACGGACCCGTGGGTCCGAAACGTGCCGGTTGACCGCGACTCCAGCCCGTGCGACTTCGGCTGCGGCGGTCACCTCCGCTAGGACGAAGGGGTGACCGACCACGACCATGCCGCACCGAAGCCTGTCCGCGAAGAGCGGCAGCCTCCGCGTGAGGGCGTAGAGGAGGTCGCGCCGGGAATCCTTCGCTTGCAGTTGCCCATCGCGCTGCCGGGTCTCGGCCATGTGAACTGCTACGCGATGGAGGACAGCCGCGGGATCACGCTCGTCGATCCGGGACTGCCTGGCCCGAAGACATGGCGGGAACTGCAGCGGATCATGAAGACCGGTGGTCTCGCCATCGAACGTGTCCACTCGGTGGTGGTCACCCACTCCCACCCCGATCACTTCGGGCAGGCCGGCCAGTTCCGCAAGCGCTTTGGTGCCGAGGTGATCACCCACAAGGCGTTCCGCACCTTCCTCGACCCGGAGGCAGAGGATCAGGAGAGCGCCGACGAACTGGAAGTGATCGACCGGCCGGTGAAGGCTCAGATCGAGTCGCTACAGGGCGAGGACCTGCGGCGTGGACCCTTCGCCAAGCACACACCGTGGGGTGGCGATCCCTACTCGATGCCTCGCTCTCGTCGGCTGCGCTACTGGGCGATGCGCAAGGCCGCGGGTCGCTTCGTCACCACGCCCACCCCCACCCGGCGAGTGGAGGACGCGCAGGTGATGGAACTCGGTGGTCGCGAGTGGGTGGCCGTCCATACCCCCGGTCACACGATCGATCACCTCTGCCTCTACGACCCCGCGGGCGGCGTGATGATCAGCGGCGACCACGTGCTACCCACCATCACCCCGCACATCTCAGGGTTGGGAACGACGGTCGACCCGCTGAAGGACTTCTTCGACAGTCTCGAACTGATGAAGACCTTCGACAGCGTGCGCACGGTGCTGCCCGCGCACGGCCTCGAGTTCACCGACCTGTCCGGTCGGGCCACGGCCATCGAACGTCACCACCTCGAGCGCCTCGACACGCTGCGCAATGCCAGCGGCGAGCTCGGCAGCGGCACCGTCCACGAGTACATGCAGGTGCTGTTTCAGGAGCGGTCGTGGGGTTCCATGGCCGAGAGCGAGACGTACGCCCACCTCGAACACTTACGCCTCACCGGCGAGGCGGAGGTCGACGAAAGCGGCGAACAACTTCGGTACCGCTTCGCCTGAACGCAGGCACGTGCTCGGTGTCCTGCCGCGGCTGCCGGTCGGGCGCGAACCGTGCCGTGAAATGACTCACATCGGACCCACGGGTGGGAGTTGCGCCAGGGATGGCGCGAAACGGACCCGTGGGTCCGGAATGCGACGCGCCTACGCTCGGCCGATGGAATCGTTGCAGGGGAAAACCGCAGTCGTCACAGGAGCCGGATCAGGAATGGGCCGCGCGTTCGCGGAACGGTTCGCCCGGGCTGGCATGAAGGTGGTGCTGGCCGACGTGGAGGCACCCAAGCTCGACGAGGCGGTGGCAGCCATCAACGCGACCGGGGCCGAGGCCATCGGCGTCATCACCGACGTCACCGATGGAGCGGCAGTCGATCGGCTTCGCGATGCGGCCATCGAACGGTTCGGCCGGGTGCACGTGCTGTGCAACAACGCTGGCGTCGCCGGTACCGGGCCGCTGGGTGGGCAGTTCGTCAGCGAGGCCGAGTGGCGGTGGGTGCTCGACGTGAACCTGTGGGGTGTCATCCACGGTCACCGTGCCTTCCTGCCGCACCTCGTGGAGCACGGCGACGGGCACATCGTGAACACCGCGTCGATGGCGGGTCATTTCCCCGGCCACTCCGCCTACACGGCCAGCAAGTGGGCCGTGGTGGGCATCACCGAAGGCCTGTTCCACGACCAACAGTTGCGTGCCGCCGGTGTCGGTGTGTCGTGCCTGTGCCCCGGCTGGGTGAACACTGCGATCGCCGACTCGGCCCGCAACCGGCCCGAGTGGGCGGCCCCGGCGCTCGGCGTCGAGCGCTCACCGTTGGAGGAGATGATGGAGGCGTACGTGCGCGATCAGTTGCGCTCGGGCATGGAGCCCGACGCAGTTGCCGATCTGGTGCACGACGCGATTCTCACCAACCGCTTCTGGGTGTTCACCGACATGCAGATGGTGCAGGGTCTGCAGCCCCGATTCGACGCGGTCATCGCGGCGGAGAATCCCCCAACGATGGGTCTCGGCGGCTGAGCCGCCGGGAGTTCGTAGGCCTGCGAGGTGGGTCTGCACAACTGCGGCTCTGCATTGCGCGTCTCGGACAGCATTGGTAGCGTCGCCGCCGAAGGGGAGTATCCCAACCACGGAACTGTCGTCATCACGGGCCACTATCGGTCCCGGCAGCCCGGCTCGATTCGAGTGGAGAGACCTTCCGAACGGACACCAGTCCCTCGAGAGGCACCCATGCTCGATTTCGCTCACCTTCACCGAACGGATTGCTTCGGTCAGCGCGCCGAGAGAGGTGTGCGATGAGCGACGAACTGGCGACGTCCGAACAGGGTGACATTGCCGTGGTTTCGGCCGACTCGCCGCCGGCCCCGGAGAACGGACACGCCCGTCCGGGCCGCTCGTCGGCGTTCGGCGCTGGAGCGCTGGCCATCGGTGCACTCGGCGTCGTCTTCGGCGACATCGGCACCAGCCCGCTCTACGCATTCCGGGAGGCGCTCGAGCACCAGCACCTCGACGTGTCGCGGACCAACGCAATGGGCGTGGCATCGTTGGCGTTCTGGGCGCTGGTGGTGATCATCTCGGTCAAGTACATCGCGCTGGTGATGAAGGCCGACAACCACGGCGAAGGCGGCATCCTCGCATTGACGGCATTGATCATGCCGAAGTCGAAGGCTGGCCGGGCGACCGAGGTGTTGATCATGCTCGGGGTGTTCGGCACGGCACTGCTCTACGGCGACGGGCTGATCACCCCGGCCATCTCCGTGCTCAGCGCCGTCGAGGGTTTGAAGATCTCCTCGAGCGCGTTCGAGCCGTACGTGATCCCGATCACGTGTGTGATCCTGGTGGCGTTGTTCGCCCTACAGCGTCGCGGCACGGGAGCGATCGGCAAGGTGTTCGGACCGGTCATGGTCGTCTGGTTCGGCGTGCTCGGCGTGCTCGGCCTGTCGCAGATCGTGCAGGAGCCGGGCGTCCTCGGTGCGGTGAACCCCGTGCACATCGTCGACTTCTTCGCCGCCGAGCCACTCAAGGCGTTCCTCGCCCTCGGCAGCATTTTCCTCGTCGTCACCGGTGGCGAAGCGCTGTATGCCGACATGGGGCACTTCGGGCGGCGCCCGATCGCGATCGGCTGGTTCGCGATCGTGTTGCCCGGACTGCTGCTGAACTACTTCGGGCAAGCAGCGCTGCTGACGCGTAATGCCGACGCGATCGAGAACCCCTTCTACCGAATGGCACCGGAATGGGCTGTCACTCCATTGGCGGTCCTCGCGATGTTGGCGTCGGTGATCGCATCGCAGGCGCTCATCTCCGGAGCGTTTTCATTGACGGTCCAAGCGGTGCAACTCGACTATCTCCCGCGGTTGGCGATCCGGCACACGTCGAGCGACCACCACGGTCAGGTCTACGTGCCGCTGGTCAACTGGGCGTTGATGGTGGGCAGCGTCGGCCTGGTCCTCGCCTTCCGCACGTCCAGCGACCTTGCCGGTGCGTATGGCATCGCCGTCACGAGCGTCATGCTGATCACGACGATCCTGATCTCGGTGATCGCGCGCCGGAACTGGAATTGGTCGCGGGCGAAGACGGCGATCGTGATGGTGCCGCTGATCGCCGTCGACGCCGGATTCCTGGCAGCGAACGTCCCGAAGATCCCGCACGGCGGCTGGTTCCCGCTGGCCATCGCAGCCGTGCTGCTCGTGCAGATGGCCACGTGGCGCACCGGTCGACAGCTCGTAGCCGCACGCATCCGCCGAGGTGAGCGTTCGATCAGCGAGGTGCTCGACGAGTTCAGCGAAGCCACCCGCGTGGACGGCACCGCGGTGTTCCTGTTCAAGGACCCCGGCGCAGCGCCACCGGCGCTGATCAACAACCTGCTGCACAACAAGGTGCTGCACACCACGACGCTGATCGTGTCGATCGTGACCGACGTGCTCCCACGGATTCCCGTCGAGGAGAGCGTCGAGGTGATCCGAGTGCAGTCGGGCGTGTATCAGGTGCGCTTGCGCTTCGGGTTCATGGACGAAGTCGACGTCCCCGCAGCGCTCGCCGAGGTCGAGCTGGAAGGGCGTCGTATCGACCTAGATGAGGTGACCTACTTCATCGGGAATGAGTCCGTGATCGCCGGCAAGGTGCCCGGCATGCACCCGGCACGTGAGCGACTCTTCGTCGTGTTGAACCGTGGCGCAGAAAGTGCCAGCCGCTTCTTCAACCTGCCGCCCGATCGTGTCTTCGAGATCGGATCCCACGTCGAGATCTGATGGCCGACCCCGCCGCCGGGTCGGGCGCCGGGTCGGGCGCGGAGTCGGGCGCGGGGTCGGGCGCGAGAGGTCCCCGGGACTGTTCGCGCCAGTTGATGTGAAACGGGCCTCGGTCAGCTGATCGCGCAGCAACCAGTGTTGCTGGAGAGCGACGGCTCGTGGTGCCAGGAGCGGTGTGCAGGACAACTACGGTGGTGGCGTGACCATCGATCTGGAGGACTCGACCGGCGGCGTTTCCGCAAGCGGTCTGGATCTTTTGGCGGCATTGGCGAACTATTCGCCGAGTGATCCGCCGATCACGGCGTCGCGCCTGGCGGCGCTGACGGGTCGCGACCGTGGCGTGGTGTCTCGCGTCATCGACGACTTGCTCGAGTTGGGTTTCGTCGAGCGCGATCCCGACGAGCGCGCCCTGCGTCTCGGGTGGGGTCTGTACGCGGCGGCGGTGCAGGTGGTGGAGTTGCGCGTGGTCAGTCGCGGCCAGCAGTTGGTCGAACGACTCGCTGCGCAGTGCGGCGAGAGCACGTACCTGGTGCGCCGCCGTGGCACCCAGTCGTTGACGGTGGCAGAAGCGATGCCGCGGGCTTCGGTTCGTGGTGTGTCGTGGCTGGGCCGAAGCCAACCGGTGGCACGCGGCGACGCTGGCCCGGTGCTGCTCATGGACCTTTCGCGGGCTGAGCTGAGGGCGTTGCTGGGCGGCGGGAAACTTCCCCCTTCCACCGGCATCAACGCGCCTCGCTCCATCGAGGAGCTGGAGCGCGAGATCGCCAAGGCGCGCGCCACGGGCGTCTGCGTGCTCATGGAGCACGTGGAGGCCGGCGTGGCGTCGGTGGGTGCCCCGGTAATGGACTTTCGTCAGCGTGTCGTGGGCGCCGTGGTCGTGGTGGGGCCATCCACTCGCGTGTCGTCGAGCCTGGCCACGCTGGTCGATGCGGTGCGGGAAGGCGCCGACGAGCTCAGCCGCTCACTGGGTTCCGACCTTCAACTTGCAGGTGGTGAGGCATGACCGTGCACACCAACATCGGGCGGCGACTCGAACTGCTGGCGTGCCTGCTGGAGCACGAAGCCAGCGTGGGCCGAGGAATGGGTGTGGTGTCGGTGGGTTCTCGGGTGGACCGCGAGAAGTCGCAGATCTCGCGCGGACTAGCCGCCCTGGCACGCGAGGGCCTGGTGGAACGCGACCCGGAGAACCTGGAGTTCGCCGTAGGGCCGGTGCTGTTGGCGCTGGCGGCGCGTGCCGGTTCGCCGGATCTGCTCGTGCTGGCGCAGCCGGTGCTGGAACGACTCGCCGCGGAACTCGGCGAGCGTTCCGATCTGGCCGTGCTGGATGGCGCCCAGGTGCTCACCATCGACAGTGTTGCTGCATCGAGTTCGGTGCAGTCGGTTGGTTGGACCGGCCGGCGCACCCCGCTGCACTGCACCGCCGCCGGGCGAGTGTTGGTGTGCGGTATGCCCGAAGCCGAGATCGACGACCTACTCGGACCGGACCCGCTGCCGGTTGCCGGCCCCAACGGCCCGACCAATCGTGCGGAGTTCCACGCCCGCTTGGCCGACACGCGGCGCGATGGCTGGGCCGTGGCCGACCGTGAACTCGATCTCGATGTGGTCGCCGTCGCGGCACCGGTGCTGGGCCGAAACGGAGCAGT
>CANHST010000153.1 GCA_947463235.1 Acidimicrobiaceae bacterium | reverse complement strand
TCGGGGTTGTTGTCGAGTTCCACGTCGTGGGGCTCGTCGGCCACGTGCAACACGTGCTCGGTGCCATCGCGGAACAACACACGGAGTTGCGGCTGCGCGTCGAGCCACTCGTGGAGTACGAGGTGTTCGGCGAATGCCTCGGCCGCCATGATGCGGCGGCCACGTTGATGGGGTACCAGTTCGGTCCAGTCGGCGGGTGCGTCGAGCGGCGCGGTCATCAGGCGGAAATCGGTGGCGTCGAGGTTGGTGAGTACCACCCAGCAGTCGCCCCAGTGCTCGAGTCCGTACTCCAGGTCGGGGGTGCGCTCGCGCACGATCAGGGGCTCGTTGTCGGGCTGGTCGGCAGGGATGAGCCGCACCTCGCTGCTGATCTTGCTGGCGGTGTCGATGATGATCCACTGCTGGCTGCGGCTGAGGTCGATGTACACGTAGAAGCGTTCGTCGAGTTCCTCGTACACCTTCACGTCGTCGGACTGCGGGGTGCCCAGGCGGTGGCGCCACACGCACGACGGGCGCATCTGCTCGTCGGGCGTCACGTAGAACAGCGTGCGGCCATCGGCGGACCATGCGGTGCCGCCCCACGTGGTGCCTTCCAGTTCGTCGGGCAGGTCCTCGCCGGTTGCCAGATCGCGGAACCGCATCGTGTACTGCTCGCTGCCGTCGGTGTCGCTGCTCCACGCCAGCAGTTGTTGCTGCGGATCGAGGTCGAACGTGTTCACGGCGAAGTACTCGTGATCGCCTGCTTCGACGTTCTCGTCGAGGACGACGTGGTCGGTGGCAGTGGCAGCACTGCGCCCGCGGCAATGAATCGGGTAGCTCGAGCCTTCTTCGGTGCGGCTCACGTACCACCAGTCGCCGTGGCGCACCGGTGCCCACAGGTCGGTCTCCTGCACTCGCGACTTGATCTCGCCGAAGATCTGCTCCACCAGGCCGCTGTGGTCGGCGAAGAAGCTGTCGCTGTACCGGTTCTCGGCCTCGAGGTACGCGACGGTGTCGGGATCGTTGCGGTCGCGTAACCAGGCCCAGGGATCGTTGGCGGGCCCGGTGGGCCGCTGCCAGGTGTGAGGAACCTGCTTGGCAATGGGTGCGTGCACGGGCAGCAGGGTAACCGTGATGGAACGCTGGCACGACCGCGCACGTCGCGTGACGCACGGGTAGCGTCGGGTCCATGCGGGTATGGATCGACCAGGATCTGTGCACCGGTGACGGGCTGTGCATCGACCACTGTCACGACGTGTTCGTGCAACTGGAAGATGGCATTGCCTATGTGGCCGAGGACGGACGGTCGCTGAACGATCCGGGCGGCTCGGGCAGCCTTGCCACCGTGGAGCCGCGCCACCAGCAGTCGGTCATCGACGCAGCCCTGGCCTGCCCGGGGGAGTGCATCTTCATCGAGGTTGGCCGCATCGGGGTGTGAGCCACCGGCTCGGGTAGGCACTCCGGCTGGCAATTGTTACTATGTGCGTAGTGCAAATTCCCCCTGCGCCTGATCTCCATGTGAACGGACGTTCCTGATGGCAACCTTCGACCTCGATCTCAGCAAGTACGACCTCGGCTGGAGCGACAGCGACGTCGAGTACGCGTTCAAGCCGCACAAGGGCCTCAACGACGAGACGGTCGACCAGATCAGTTGGTGGAAGGGCGAGCCCGACTGGATGACCAAGCTGCGCCGCCGCAGCCTGAACATCTTCGATCGCAAGCCGATGGCCGAGTGGTTCGCCGTCAACATGCCCGATATCGACTTCCAGGACATCTACTACTACCTCAAGCCCGCCACCGATCAGGTGAGCGAGTGGGACGACCTCCCCGAGCAGATGAAGAAGACCTACGAGAAGCTCGGCATCCCCGAGGCCGAGCGCAAGTACCTGGCCGGTGTCACGGCGCAGTACGAGAGCGAAGTGGTCTTCCACCGCAACCGTGAAGACCTGGAGCAGCAGGGCATCTTGTTCTGCGACATGGACACTGCGCTGCGCGAGTACCCCGACCTGGTGAAGCAATACTTCGGCTCGGTCATCCCGCCCGGCGACAACAAGTTCTCGGCGCTCAACACTGCGGTGTGGTCGGGTGGCTCGTTCATCTACGTGCCGCCGGGTGTTACGTGCGAGATGCCGCTGCAGGCCTACTTCCGCATCAACTCCGAGAACGCCGGCCAGTTCGAGCGCACGCTCATCATCGCCGACGAAGGCAGCCAGGTGCACTACATCGAGGGCTGCTCGGCCCCGGTGTACACCAACGACTCGCTGCACTCGGCAGTGGTGGAAATCGTCGTCAAGCCCTCGGCTCGTGTGACGTACACCACCATCCAGAACTGGTCGCCCAACGTCTACAACCTCGTCACCAAGCGTGCGCGCGTGGAGGCCGAGGGCCACATGGAATGGATCGACGGCAACATCGGCTCGAAGCTCACCATGAAGTACCCCAGCGTGTACCTCGTGGGCCCGAAGGCCACCGGCGAGGTGCTGTCGGTGGCGTATGCCGGCCCCGGCCAGCACCAGGACGCTGGCGCCAAGATGGTGCACGCCGCACCGGAGACCACCTCCAAGATCGTCTCGAAGAGCATCAGCAAGGACGGCGGTATCACCACGTACCGCGGCCTCGTGCGCGTGGAGGAAGGCGCCTACGGCTGCAAGAGCCATGTGCAGTGCGATGCGCTCATCCTCGACGAGGAGAGCACCAGCAAGACGTTCCCGTACATGGAGGTGGGCGAGCGCGACGCGCAGATCGGCCACGAAGCCACCGTGTCGAAGATCGCCGATGAGCAGCTCTTCTATCTCATGAGCCGTGGACTGTCGCAGGAGCAGGCCATGGGCATGGTGGTGAACGGCTTCATCGAGCCCATCACCCGCACGTTGCCCATGGAGTACGCCGTCGAGTGGAGTCGCCTCATCGAACTGCAGATGGAAGGCAGCGTCGGCTGACGCGACCCCGACGGTAGGTTGGAGGGCACCAAGGCTCTCCACAAGAGTTGCGGTCAGACCCCGGGTAGCTGTCACTACGCCGGGGTCAACTCGTTTTGCGGTGCATGGCAAACTTTGCAGCCATGGAGCAGACGCAGGAGTACGACGCCAAGTTGGTCACGCTGCTGGAGGCGCTGTGGGGCGACGGCTACCTGTCGCCGGGCGGTGATGCCGAGACAGCGATGGTGTTGCAGGGCCTCGACCTGTCGGGCGCGCGAGTGCTCGACATCGGCAGCGGTACGGGTGGTTGTGCGTTCTTCATCGCCGACCGATACCGCCCGGCCAGCATCGTCGGCGTGGATGTGGAAGCAGGTGTGGTGCACAAGGCGAATGCCGATGCGGCATCGCGTGGCCTCGCGGACGCCGTGCAGTTCGTGGCCGTACAGCCCGGCCCACTGCCGTTCGACGATGGCAGCTTCGATCTGGTGTTCAGCAAGGACTCCATCGTGCACATCGACGACAAGCATTCGCTGGCCGCCGAGATCTTCAGGGTGCTCTCACCGGGTGGTGTGTTCGCATGTAGCGACTGGATGAAGGGCGATGATGAGCCGAAGTCGGCAGCGCTGCTGGCGTACGAGGCGCTCGAAGGGCTGGGCTTCGGGTTGGCGTCGCCCGACCGGTACTTCGCCGCGTTGCGCGCTGCGGGCTTCGAGCAGATCACGTTCGTCGACCGATTCCGTTGGCTTGCCGACAAAACGCGTGCCGAACTCGCCGAACTCGATGGTCCGTTGCGACCACGCTTGGAAGCGGAGTTGGGGTCGGAGTTCCTCGACCACGAGATCGAGGTGTGGCGCGCCCTGTGCGTGGTCACCGCAGGCCGCGAACTGGGCGCCGGACACTTCCGCGCGGTGAAGCCCTGATCGACTCGTCGCGCGGCAGAATATGCGCATGCCGATGCGGATGGAGTGCCGACAGTTCGAGAGCCGCACGTACCCCAATGGGGAAACCGTGCGGAAGTGCAATCTCGACCTAGCGCCGGAGGCCCCGTGGCGTTGCCCGGCGAACTGCTCGAAGTTCGAGCCGCGCTTCGATGCCGGCTGGACCTACGGCACCATGGTGAGCCCAAAGACTCCCGAAGAACCGCCGGGTCTCGACGACGGTACGGCCGCCGCGCTGCTCGACGAAGCCGAAGACTTCCTGAACTCCGTGGGAGCGCAGGTGATGGCCGAGGTCGAGGCAGAACGGGTGATGCAGACCCAGCCGGGCTGGAAGCGGATCTTCCGGCGAAAGCCGCGCTGACCCGCAAATCCTTGGTCGACGGGCCTGGGGATTAGCACTATCTGCGTAGTAGAATTTCTGCCGTGTCAACCACGCTGCTCGACGCCGCCGGCCATCTGGGATCTGCGCAACTTCCGTCCACCGAGTCCGAGGTGTGGCGGTACAGCCGCATCGCCGAACTCGATCTTGCTGCATTCACGCCAACCGTGCCGCACACCACGGTGGTGGGTGCCGAAGGTCTGGTGCCTCGGCCGGAGTTGAGCGCCGAATTGGTGGCCAGCATGCCGGTGCACGACGTATTCGACGAGTTGCACGCCCAGTACGCCCACACGGTGGAGATCCATGTGCCGGCGGGCAAGGTGCTCGCTGAGCCCATCGTGGTGACGCACCACGTGTCGGGTGTTGGCGCCGCAGTGTTCCCGCGTTTGCTCATCCATGCCGGCGCCGACAGCGAATTCACCGTGGTGGAACGCTTCGAGAGCGATCCTGGCGTGGTGGCGCTCATCGTGCCGCGGCTGGTGCTGCATGCGTCGCAGGCGGCGCGAGTGAGCTACCTCGGCGTGAACCTGTTGGCGAACACCGTCTGGCAGTTGGGTCATCAGCAGGCCACCGGCGAGCGCGACTCCACCACGCTGCTGGCCACGGTGGCGCTCGGCGGCGATTACGCCCGCGTCCGCACCGATGTCCGTGCGGTGGGGCAGGGCGCCACCACCAAGCAGGTGGCGTTGTACTACGCCGACGGCCATCAGATGCACGACTTCCGCACGCTGCAGGACCACATCGCTCCGAAGACCAACAGCGACCTGTTGTTCAAGGGGGCCGTGCAAGACACCGCGAAGAGCGTCTATACGGGTCTGATTCGCATCGGTGAGGATGCCAAGGGTTCGGCTGCGTACCAGACGAACCGCAACCTCACGCTCAGCGAAGGTGCGTGGGCCGAGAGTGTGCCGAACCTCGACATCCGCACCAACGATGTGAAGTGCAGCCACGCCAGCACGGTGGGCCCCATCGACGACGAGCAGCGCTTCTACCTCGAGAGCCGCGGCATCCCGCCCGAGGTGGCCGAGCGTCTGGTGATCCTCGGTTTCTTCGACGACGTGCTCGCTGCGTTGCCGGTGGGCTCGCTGCGGCCTGAGCTGCGCGACCGCGTCACCGAGAAGCTGCTGGGGCGTGTGGCATGAGCGCCGTGGATGTGTGCGCCCTGGCCGACCTGGCCCCGAACAGCGCCACCAAGTTCGCCGTTGCGGGTAGGTCGGTGGCAGTGGTGCGCATCGGCGACGACGTGTACGCCATCGGCGACACCTGCAGCCACGCCGATGTATCGCTCAGCGAGGGCGAAGTGTGGTGCGACGAGAAGGAACTGGAGTGCTGGAAGCACGGCAGCGCCTTCAGCCTTATCACGGGTCAGCCCTCCACCCTGCCTGCCACGCAGGCCGTTCCGGTGTTCGTCGCTGCAGTAGTCGACGGCCGGGTGCACATCGAGATCGAGACCAGCCAGACCAACGAACGCGAGGTCGCACAGTGAGCACGCTCGAGATCAAGGGCCTCGTCGCATCGGTGGCGGGCAAGCAGATCCTCAATGGCATCGACCTCACGGTTCGATCCGGTGAGGTGCACGCAGTGATGGGCCCGAACGGTGCCGGCAAGAGCACGCTGTCGGCCGTGGTGATGGGCAAGCCGGGCTACGAGGTGCATGCAGGGCAGGTGCTGCTCGATGGTGTCGACCTGTTGGGCATGCCCACGTGGCAGCGCGCCCAGGCCGGTATGCACCTGGTGATGCAGTACCCCAGCGAAGTGCCGGGCGTCGACCTCACCGAGATGCTCGCCGAGGCCTACTCGGCACGGGGCCGCAGCACCGATGGCCTGGCCGCCTCCGTGGCTGCCGAGGCCGAGCGCATTCATTTCCCGTCGGCGCTCCTCGACCGCTCGCTGAACGTCGACCTGTCGGGTGGCGAGAAGAAGCGCAACGAGACGCTGCAACTGGCACTCCTCCAGCCCAAGTTCGCCATCCTCGACGAACTCGACTCGGGCCTCGACATCGATGCGTTGCGCGACTGCTCCCGCCGTGTTGAAGCTGCCACCCACGATTCGCAGCTCGGCGTGTTGGCCATCACGCACTACAACCGACTGCTCGAGGAACTGCACCCCGACCACGTGCACATCTTGGTGAAGGGCCGCATCGTGGCATCCGGTGGGCCCGATCTCGCCGACCAGCTCGAGCGCGATGGTTACGAGGCATTCACCGGCGACGAGGTCGCCGACGAGCCCACATCATCGGGCTCGTACGACGACCTGTTCGCGCTGTAGTCACACTCGCTGCGGGCTCATGGCCCGAAGGCGAGCGATGCGTTCCTCGGTAGCCGGGTGGGTGCTGAACAGGCGCGCCATGCTGGCGTTGCGGCCACCGCGCAGCTCGTTCAGCGGATTGTGGATGTAGGCCTGCGCCTGTGCCGGCGCCACCGCCATCGGGCGTCGAACCGCCAACTGCTCGATGCGTTCCAGAGCGTTGGCCAGGCTGTGGCCCGAACCCAACAGTTCCGCCGCACCGCGGTCGGCCTCGAACTCCCGAGAGCGGCTGACGGCCATCTGAATGAGCGAGGCCGCGATGGGTGCGAGCATCGAGGTGAGCAGCAGCACGAACGGGTTCGGGCGATCCTCATCGCTGCGGCCGCCACCGAACATGGAGGCGAACATGGCGATCTGGGCGATGTACGAGATGGCGGTGGCCACTGCAGCTGCGACGGAGCCGATGAGGATGTCGCGGTGCTTCACGTGCATCAGTTCATGTGCCATGACGCCCTCGATCTCGTCGCGGGGCATGCTGGCCAATAGGCCGCTCGTGGCGCACACGACGGCGTGGTTCGGGCCGCGGCCGGTGGCGAAGGCGTTGGGCTGGTCGCTGGGCGAAATGGCGACCCGCGGCATCGGCAGTCCCGCCCGCTGTGCGAGCGATTCCACAATGCCGTAGAACTCCGGGGCTTCATGACGTTCGACCACCTTGGCCCCAGCCGAGGCGAGGGCCAGTTTGTCGCTGAACCAGTACGAGCCACCCACCATCACCAGGGCGAGGACCAGACCCACCGTGAGGGCAGTCGTGCTGCCGCCGCC
>CANHST010000152.1 GCA_947463235.1 Acidimicrobiaceae bacterium | reverse complement strand
CGTCATCCTGAACTGGCGTGCCGTGTGCGGTACCTGCCGCAGCTGCCTGCGCGGCCGCCCGTGGTACTGCTTCAGTACCTTCAACGCCACCCAGAAGATGACGCTGGAAGACGGCACCGAGCTGTCGCCGGCGCTCGGCATCGGGGCGTTCGTGGAGAAGACCCTCGTGGCTGCAGGTCAGTGCACCAAGGTGGACCCTGAGGTGCCCGCCGCTACCGCCGGTCTGCTGGGCTGTGGCGTGATGGCCGGCATCGGTGCCGCCATCAACACCGGCAACGTGGGCCGCGGCGATTCGGTGGCCGTGTTCGGTTGCGGTGGCGTGGGTGACGCTGCCATCGCAGGTGCGCTGCTGGCTGGCGCACACACGATCATCGCCGTCGACATCGACGACCGCAAGCTCGAGATCGCCAAGCAGTTCGGTGCCACCCACACCTGCAATTCCTCGCAGCAGGATCCCGTCGAGTACATCAAGTCGGTCACCGATGGCAATGGTGCCGACGTGTGCATCGAGGCCGTGGGCCACCCGGCGGTGTATCGCCAGGCCTTCGATGCCCGCGACCTCGCCGGCACCGTGGTGCTGGTGGGCGTGCCCCGCCCCGACATGACCATCGAGTTGCCGTTCATCGAGGTGTTTGGTCGTGGTGGTCAGCTGAAGAGCAGCTGGTACGGCGACTGCTTGCCCTCTCGCGACTTCCCGATGCTGGTCACCTTGCACCAGCAGGGCCGTCTGCCGCTCGACAAGTTCGTCACCGAGACCATCTCCCTCGACGCCGTCGAGGAGGCGTTCCACAAGATGGAGCGTGGCGAGGTGCTGCGCTCGGTCGTGGTGCTGTGATCGAACTGGTCACCACCGAGGGCATCTTCGCTCTCGATGGTGGTGAGTGGCAGGTCACCAACAACATTTGGATCGTCGGCGACGACCGCGAGGTGGTGATCTTCGACGCCGCTCATGATGCGGCACCGATCGCCGCAGCGGTGAACGGTCGGCGCGTGAAGGCCATCGTGCTGACGCACGGCCACAACGATCACATCAACGCCGCGGTGCCGCTGCGAGAACTGCTGGATGCGCCGATCCTGCTGCACGACTCGGATCACATGCTGTGGGACGTCGTGTGGCCGGGGGAGCAGCCCGATGGTGCGGTCACCCCCGGCGAGGTGCTGAAGGTGGCAGGTCACGAGCTGGGCATCCTGCACACGCCGGGCCATTCGCCGGGATGCTGTTGCTTCTACGACGCAGCGAGCGGCCTGCTGGTCAGCGGCGACACGTTGTTCTGCGGCGGCCCGGGCGCCACGGGTCGCAGTTACAGCGACGAACCCACCATCGTGCGTTCCATTCGCGATCGTCTGCTCACGCTGCCCGACCACACGGTGGTGCACACCGGGCATGGCGATACCACCACCATCGGGGCCGAACGTCCTGGCGTCTTGGCGCGTGCCGCCGAACTGAAGATCTAGGCCCACGATGACCACCCGCCGCCACCACGTGATGGTGGCGGCCGCAGTAACGGTGTCCGTGGCGATGCGCGCCCGGTTCGTGTTCGCCCCGATTGGAACGGACGAAGGCGGATACCTTGCGGTTGCTCGCGCCTGGGGAAACGGGGCCCACCTCTACCGCAACGTGTGGGTGGATCGTCCGCAGGGACTCCTGTTGCTGTTTCGGGCCTACGACATGACGGTGGGCGCGGCGGGTCTGGTTCGGCTGCTCGCGGTGCTCTTCGGCGCCGTCGCGGTCGTGGCCGTTGCGTGGGGTGTTCGTGCGGTGGCCGGGCCAACCTCGGGGGCAGTGGCTGCGCTGCTGGTGGCGGCGATGTCGGCGTCGCCTGCCATCGAGGGCTTCCAGGCGAACGGTGAACTGCTGAGCGGCGCGATGAGCGCGGTAGCGGTTGCGGTCGCTTGCGGTGTACTCACAGAGCGGATCAGCGAGCGATGGATTTTGATTGCGGGAGTCGCCGGTGGACTCGGTTGGAGCATGAAGCAGTCGGGTGTCGACGGATTGGCTGCCGTCGCGGCCTTTCTCGTCCTCTCCGCGCTGGTCGGTTGGGACGGATGGCTCGTCACATGGCGGCGGCTCGGCTCGCTGCTGATTGGCGCCTTCGGCGTGGTGGGGCTTGCCGCCCTGCACGGAGCGCTCACCGGGTGGAACGACTGGACGTATGCCGCGTGGGGATACCGGCTGGAGAAGCGCAGCGCTCTGCAGGGCTCCAACTGGCATCGCCTCTGGAGGACTGCAGGCGACGCATGGCCGGTCTTCGCGCTCGTCGTCGTGGTGCTGGTGGCGAGCGCACTCTGGCTGTGGCGCTCAGGAGCGGGGCTGTTGGGTCATCGCGCTGGTGCCTTGTTCGTCGTCTGGCCGTTCACGGCGCTGATGGCATTCGTACTCGGCGGGCAGTTCTTTCAGCACTATTGGGTCATCCTGACCTTCCCGGTGGGCGCCCTCTGCGGGTTGCTGGTGGGGCGTTTGTCGCAGCGTGCGGCGCGGTCGGCTGCGTTGACCGTGGTACTCGTGCCGATGCTCGTGTCGTTCGTGTTGCTGGTCCGATTGCCGAACAGCACGGTGAACGAGGGTGTCTCAGGCGAACGGCGGTCGTACCGCGCGAACGCTGCGGCGCAGTGGTTGGTGGAGCACCGCTCGTCGGGTGACTCGCTCTATGTGCTGTGCGCTGCGGCGAACCTCTACGCGTACGCGGAGATGGACCCCACCTACCGTTACCTGTGGTTTGACGGCGTGCATCAGGGCCGCAACGCCCGAGCAGATCTGGAAGCGTTACTCGCTGGCGACGCACTACCGACGTGGGTGGCGAAGGTGGACACGGTTGCGTCGTGCACCTCATCGAAGTTGGTGGCCGAGTCGCTCGACACGCGCTACCGCGAGGCGGCCACCGTGGAGGGAATCACGCTGCTGCGCCGAATCGACGGCTGAGCGCTGTCAGGTCTGCTGCTTCGCTCTGCTCGGTTGCACTCGGGTGGGCTCGCCCGGCATCTTCGGGTATTGCGGGGGCCACGGAGCGTCCTCCATGCCGACCGCCATCGCCAGGAGCGCATCCAATGACTGCGGATGCTCGTCGATGGTGGCCCAGGCGTCGCCATGCGCATCGATCCAGGCGGGCACGGTGGCAATGGTCATGTCGTGCGGCCGCAAGGTGGGCAGCAACTCCCATGGGAACGGGAAACTCACCGGCGCATGGTCGAGGGCCCGCACACTCCACGGGGCGAACATGGTCTTGTGTGGTGCGTTCTGGTTGTAGTCGATGAAGATGCGCTCGCCACGCTGTTCCTTCCACCACTGGGCGGTGATGAGGTCGGGCCGGCGGCGCTCGAGTTCGCGTGCCAACGCCACGGCGGCGGTGCGCACGGTGTAGCTGTCGTGCAGCGGTTCCAGCCGCACGTACACGTGGAGACCGCGGTTGCCCGACGTCTTGATGAACGACAGCACCCCCAGTTCATCGAGCAGGCGCTTCGTCTCGGCGGCGGTCTCCTGTGCCATCGCGTAGGTGGTGCCGGGGCCAGGGTCGAGGTCGATGCGCAGTTCGTCGCAGATGTCCTGATGCGCCACCCGCACGGGCCACGAGTGAAAGCCCATGCAGCCAAGGTTCACCGCCCACACGAGGTGGGCGAGGTCGGCGATCACCAGCGCGCGTGAGGGCGTGCCGTTGGGTGTGAGCACCGTGGTGGTGTGCAGCCAGTCGGGTGCGCCATCGGGGATGCGTTTCTGGAAGAAGCTCGAGCCGTGTGCCCCGTTGGGAAAGCGCTGCAGCATCACCGGCCGGTCGTACATCTGGCGCATCACCGCATCGCCCACCGACAGGTAGTACTCGACCAGGTCGAGCTTGGTGTCGTTGCGCGCCGTGAAATACACCTTCTCCGGATTGGTGATGGTCACCGTGCGACCGGCGACGCGTAGCTCCACCGGCTCGCTCATAACGAGGCGACCCTACCCGACTACCGTCGACACCTGTGGGCGACATCATCAACATCACCGCACCCATGCAGGGCACCATCGTCACGCTCGACGTGACCGAGGGCCAGCAGGTGCGCAAGGGTCAGCAGCTGATGCTCATCGAATCGATGAAGATGCATCACGCCATCGAGTCCAGCGCCGACGGTGTGGTGAAGGGCCTGCTGGTTGCCCCCGGCGCCACGGTGATGGATGGTGCGGTGGTCGCCCACGTGGAGCCCGGTGTGGTGCAGGTGGCCGCGCTCGAGGTCGCGGTGGCGGAAGATCCGGCGCATGTTCGACCCGACCTGGCCGAAGTGATCGCCCGTCACGAGGTGGGTCTCGATGCAGCGAGACCGGATGCCGTCGAGCGCAGGCGAAAGGTCGGTCGCCGCACGGCACGCGAGAACGTGGGCGACCTCGTTGATGAAGGTTCGTTCGTGGAATACGGCCCGGTGGTCATCGCTGCGCAACGTCGCCGTCGCGACTTGGCCGACCTCATTGCCCGTACGCCTGCCGACGGCATGATCGGTGGTCTGGGCAAGGTGAATGGTCAGTCCGTGGTGGCGATGAGCTACGACTACACGGTGCTGGCCGGCACCCAGGGCACCCAGAACCACTACAAGAAGGATCGCCTGTTCGAGTTGGCCGAGCAGATGCGCCTGCCGGTGGTGTTCTTCACCGAGGGCGGCGGTGGTCGTCCCGGCGACACCGATCAGAGCGGCGTGAGCGGGCTCGACTGCCTGGCCTTCATGTACTTCGCCGAACTCTCGGGCCTGGTGCCCATCGTGGGCGTGAACGCTGGCTATTGCTTTGCCGGGAATGCCGCCATCCTCGGATGCTGCGACGTGGTGATCGCCACCGACGACAGCAACATTGGCATGGGCGGTCCGGCGATGATCGAAGGCGGCGGTCTCGGTGTGTTCGACCCGCACGACATCGGTCCGATCGGGGTGCAGCGAGCGAACGGAGTGGTCGACATCGTGGTGCCCGACGAGGCCACCGCCGTCGCCACGGCGAAGCAGTACCTCGGCTACTTCACCAGAGAACCGTCAGCGAGTTGGGACTGCGTGGACCAACGCGAACTGCGCCACGTGATTCCCGAGGACCGCAAGCGCAGCTACGACATGCACGATGTGATCCAACGATTGTTCGACACCGGCAGCGTGCTGGAACTCCGCCGCGACTTCGGTCTGGGAATGGTCACCGCCTTTGCCCGGGTGGAGGGCAGGCCGGTGGGTGTGGTGGCCAACAACCCCGGCCATCTCGCCGGTGCCATCGACAGCGACGGCGCCGACAAGGCGGCTCGCTTCTTGCAGTTGTGTGATGCATTCGACATCCCGGTGGTGACGCTCATCGACACTCCCGGGATGATGGTGGGCCCGGAAGTGGAGAAGACGGCCCTGGTGCGCCACTGCAGCCGCTTGTTCGTGACGGGAGCGAACATCACCGTGCCGCTCGTCTCCATCGTGCTGCGCAAGAGCTATGGCCTGGGTGCGCAGGCGATGATGGGTGGTAGCACCAAGGCCGCTCAGGCCTGCGTGGCGTGGCCGACGGGCGAGTTCGGGGGCATGGGCCTGGAGGGTGCCGTTCGGTTGGGTTATCGAAATGAACTCGCAGCCATTGCCGACCCGGACGAGCGCGAGCGCACCTTCCAGACGATGGTCGACCGGATGTACGAGATCGGCAAGGCCTCCAACGTGGCGTCGCATTTCGAGATCGACGACGTCATCGATCCGGCCGACAGTCGGCGCTGGATCTCCGCCATTCTGGAGGCCTCACCGGCGCCTCCGCGACGCGAGGGAAAGAAGCGGCCGAACATCGACACATGGTAAGAAACAGGCCGTGAAGATCGATGAGATTGAACTCCGCAGCGTTCTCCTCCCGTACCGCTCTCCTTTCCGCACGTCGTTCGGTAGTGAGTCGCAGAAGCACGCCACCATCGTCACCGTGCGCTCCGAGGGCGTGGAGGGCTACGGCGAAGGCGTCTTCGACCCGTTCCCGATGTATCGGGAGGAAACCATCCCCGGGGCGCTGCATTTGCTGCGCAACGCATTCGGCCCGGAGTTGTTGGCGAACGGCTGCGACCACCCTTCAGAGGTGGCCGCTCGCTGGGCGCATTGGCGTGGCAACCCGATGGCCAAGACGGCGCTTGAGTTGGCCGTGTGGGACTGCTATGCCCGCCAGCAGGGCGTGCCGCTGCGCACCCTGCTCGGTGGCGATCGCACCGAGATCCCGGTGGGTGCGTCGCTGGGGATGAACCCGGTGGAGGTCACGGTCGCCAGCGTCACCCAACACGTGGAGCAGGGGTACAAGAGGGTGAAGCTGAAGATCGAGCCGGGCTGGGACGTGGAGATCCTGGCCGCCGTGCGCGCCGTACACCCCGACATCGAACTCACCGTCGACGCCAACTCGGCCTACACGCTGAACGACATGGATCTGCTGCACCAGATCGACGAGTTCGGGCTGCACTACATCGAGCAACCCCTGCACTGGGACGACATGGTCGACCACGCTGCATTGGCGAAGCAGCTGCGCACCGAACTGTGCCTCGACGAGACGCTCACGTCGCCGGCGCGTGTGAAGGCAGCGCTCGACATGGGCGCGTGCACGGTGGTGAACATCAAGGTCGGGCGCGTCGGTGGCCTGCAGGCCGTGCGCGAAATTCACGATCTGTGCGTGGCCCGCAATGTGCCCATGTGGTGTGGCGGCATGCTGGAATCCGGTATCGGTCGGGCACACAACATCCACCTCGCCACCATGCCCGGCTTCGTGTTCCCCGGCGATACCGCTTCGGCGAGCCGCACCTACGCTCGCGATATCACCGAGCAACAGCTCGAGGCAACCGGGGGCATCATGCCCGTGCCGGAGGGTCCCGGAATCGGTGTCACGCTCGACCGGAAGTACCTCGACACCGTCACCGAAGCGGTGGAAGTGGTGCGGTGACGCTGGAGTTTCGCGTGCTCACGTCGGCGGCCGAACTGGCGGTCATGCCGGAGTTCGAGGGGCTCATCTGGGGTGGCGACGACGAGCGGGTGTCGGTGAACGTGCTCGTTGCGGTCGTGCATGAGGGGGGTCTTGCGCTGGCCGCCTTCGACGGCGATCTCGTCGTGGCCACCGCATTCGCGTTTCCCACACACGAGCAAGGCGTGCTGCACTCGCATTACATGGCGGTACATCCCGAGTATCGCAGTCGCGGCGTCGGCGAGCAGATGAAGCGCGCACAAGCCGTGTGGTGCCGAGACCACGGCTATCACGCGATGCGCTGGACATACGATCCGATGCAACTCACCAACGCGCACCTCAACCTCAACAAGTTGAGCGCGCTCGGGGTGGAGTACCACCCCGACCTCTACGGCCCACTCGGGGGTATCAACGGCTCGCTCCCGAGCG
>CANHST010000151.1 GCA_947463235.1 Acidimicrobiaceae bacterium | reverse complement strand
TATTCGGCGGCACCACGACCGCATTGAACCAACTCGACCCCACCGGGCCCAAGCCGCTCGGCGCCCTGTTCGCCCTACTGCTGGTACCCATTTCGATGATCGTGCACCGCAAGAAGCTGTTCAAGAGCGTCGACGACCTCACCCCCACGGGCTGAGGCGCCGCCCTCACGTCACGGCGTCAGCCCGCAGTGCGGCGAGGCGCTGTTCACCCAGTTCGTCTGCAGCAGGTAGTCGCGCCCACCGAGGCGCACGTTGGCCCTGCCGTTCGTCGTGCCATAGACCGTACCGAACTGCCAGGCGCAGCGATCGGCGTTCTCCTCTCCGCGGTCGCTGCGCCACCCGTTGAACGTGGGGTCGGTGACGGTCTCGGCCAACTCGTGGGCGATGGTGCTGACCATCGAGTCGGCGCCGGCATCGCGGTTCGGCCCTGCGCCGTGCGGCGAACAGCCATCGATCTTCGGGCCGGTGGGGTCGCCGATGAAGGCGAACTTCACGATGGACCCACCGATGTGGGCGTAGCTATGCCAGCCGCAATACTCCGTGAGAAAGCCCCGCTTGGTGACCTTCGTGCTGGTGAGCACCAGGTAGATGCCGTGCGAGTCGCGAGGCAGTGCCTTCGTGGTGACCGCACGAACGATCACCGTTTGGATCTGCTCGTCGGTGAGCATGGTGGTGCCCACCGAACCGACGTCGTCGATCTGACCGGCCAGCAAGGGTGATGCCGTGACCAGCCGCCCGGCAGCATTCGGGTAGCCACGGTTGATGTTCCAGTACGGCGAGGCGAGAGCTCCGAGGAAGTCGGTGACGATGCGTCGACGCTTCTGACCCCTCGACCAATCGCCGTACCAAACCACGTACACGTTCACCTTGCCCGCCATCACCGCCCCGCCGTGAAACGTGATCGGGTCGCCGGAGGTCGCATGCGGCAGCCGGGCGCGTCCGGCCGTGGGCATGGTGTGCACCGGGACACGAAACACCGCCTGTGCGGGCCGAGAAGGGCTCAGCCACAGCAGCGAAAGGGGCAGGGCGAGAGCAATGAGAGCGCGAACGAACCAGCGCATGAATGACCTCCGGAGTGAGATGCCGGGCGGGAACCGCGGTTCCGATACGGGCCGGAGGCCGATGCGCGCACCATATCGACCGCCACGCGACTGCCCACCCGCGCCAACGCGACGATCCGACAGCATCGATGACAGACTCACCATGTGACTGACACGACCGAACGGACCACCACGTTCCAGTCGATGCAGTACCGCAACTTCCGGTTGTTCTTCTTCGGTCAGATGATCTCGCAGGTGGGCAACTGGATCACGCTGGTGGCCTCGAGCCTGCTGGTGCTGAAGCTCACCGACAGCGGCGTTGCCGTGGGCGTCCTCGCCGCCTGCCAGTTCCTGCCCGTGCTGCTGTTCGGTGTGTGGACCGGGCTGGTCGCCGATCGCAGCGACAAACGGAAACTGCTGCTGGTGGTGCAGACGTTCGCCATGCTGCAGTCGTTCGCCCTCTCGGCACTCGCGTTCATGGACCATGCTCCGATCGGCGCGTTCTACGCCGTGGCACTTGCCGGCGGGTTCGCCACCGCGTTCGACAACCCAACCCGGCGAGCGTTCGTGGTGGAGATGGTGCCGCGCACCAGCGTGCAGAACGCTGTCAGCCTGAACAGCGCACTGATGACCGCCTCGCGCATCGTCGGCCCCGCACTGGCCGGACTGCTCATCACCACCGTTGGCTACGGCTGGTGCTTCCTTGTGGATGGCATCAGCTATCTCGCCGTGCTCGGCGGATTGTGGCTGATGCGCCCCGCCGAGCTGCATCCTTCCACCCCCACCCCGCGTTCCAAAGGACAGATTCGCGAAGGTCTGCGGTACGCCCACTCCGTGCAGGAGTTGTGGGTGCCATTAGTGATGATGACCATCATCGGCACGTTGGCGTTCAACTTCACGGTGGTGATGCCGCTGTTCGTGAAGCGAAGCCTCCACGGCAGCGACACCACCTTCACGCTCGTGTACTCGGTGGTGAGCATCGGGTCGCTGGCCGCGGCGCTGTACACCGCCCGTCGTACTCGAGCCACGGTTCGCCATGTCACGAACGGTGCACTGGGCTTTGGAGTGGCATTGCTCGCGTTCGCTGCCGCCCCGAACATCGCCTTCGCCTTCCCCCTGGGCCTCGGTGTGGGGTTCTCGAGCATCCTGTTCATGACGGCGTCCACGGCCATCGTGCAACTGCGCGCCGACCCCGCCATGCGCGGCCGGGTGCTCGCGCTGCAAGCCATTGTGTTCCTCGGCACCACACCCATCGGCGGGCCGATTCTCGGTTGGGTGTGCGAGCACTTCGGCGCCCGCTCCGGGTTCGTGGTGGGGGGTATGGCAGGGCTGGTAGCCGCAGCCTGGGGCAGGTTCGCGATGCGTCAATCGAACGCGCCCGCGGTGCCGGCACCCGTCTGAACCAGATCGCTCGCCGTCTACGATCTGCTCCATGACCGAGCTGTCGCCCATCTTCGCTCTCGCCGACCGGCACATCGACGAGGAGGCGGCGCTGGATCCGTGTGGTGCCACGTCACTCGGCATTGCTGGCTACGACCACCTGCTCACCGACTGGTCACCCGACGGATACGCCGCCCGGGCAGCGCTCACTCGCCAAGCACTGGCTCGCGTCAACGAGCTGCCGGTCACCAACGAACACGACCGCCTGGCTCGCGACTTCATCTCCGAGCGCTTCGACGCCGAACTGATGGCACACGACAGCGGCGAATGGCAGCGCAGCGTGCGCGCCCTTGCGGCGCCAGCGAGTGGCCTGCGCGGCACCTTCGACATCATGCCGCGGGCCGACGAGACCGCGTGGGCGAACATCGCCGCTCGTATGGCTGCGGTACCGGCGGCGCTCACCGGGTTGCGCGCCACCTACGAATCAGGGCGTAGCGACGGCCGCATGTCGGCCCGCCGGCAGGCACTCGCCGCCGCAGACCAAGCCAGCACCTGGGCTGAAGGCCGCTGGTTCGATTCACTCACCGCCGAAGCGGCTGGCATCGGTGGTCTTCCCTCAACGCTGCTGGCGGAACTGCAGACGGGTGCCGATGCTGCCAACGCCGCCTACGGCGAGTTCGCCGACTACCTGCGCACCACCTACGCCCCGAGCGCACCGGCGGTCGACGCGTGCGGCCCGGAGCGCTACCGAGTCGGTGTGCGCCAGATGCTGGGCGCCGACTTCGACCCCGCCGAAATGTACGCCTGGGCCTGGGACGACTTCCACCAGTTGCGCGCCGAGATTCGTGCCACCTGCGAACGCATCCTCCCCGGAGGCAGTTTCGCCGAGGTGATCCACCTGCTCGACCACGACCCCGCACGAGCCGCGCACGGTGTCGATGCGTACCAGCTGTGGCTGCAGGAACTCACGAACGAAGCACTGGAGCGCAGCCATGCGCACTTCGAGATTCCCGAGGTGATGAACCGCTGCGACGTGCTCATCCCACCCGCCGGTTCTGCCGCCGCTGCGTACTACTCCAGCCCGTCGGAAGACTTCAGCCGTCCCGGCAGCACCTGGTACCCCACCCTGGGCCGCGAGGCGTTCCCGATGTGGGGCGACGTCACCACCTGTTACCACGAGAGCGTGCCGGGGCATCACCTGCAGTTGGCGTACGCCATGGTGCAGGCGAACTCGCTCAGCCGCATCCAGCGCAACTCGTTCATCAGTGGCCACGGCGAAGGCTGGGCGCTCTACGCCGAGCAACTCGCCGACGAGTTCGGCTGGTTCGAGAACCCCGACCACCGACTCGGCTTCCTCGCTGGGCAGATGCTGCGCACCGTGCGCGTCATCATCGACATCGGTATGCACCTCGGCATGCGCATTCCGCAGGGCACCACGCTCATCGACGGCACACCGTTCCACGGTGGCGAGGTGTGGACCCCCGAGATGGGGTACGAATTCTCGCTGTCCGAGACCGGCAACACCGAGGCGTTCATGCGCAGCGAGATCGACCGCTACCTGGGCTGGCCGGCGCAGGCCATCAGCTACAAGATCGGCCAGCGCGAATGGGTGGCGGCCCGCGATGAAGCCAAGGCCCGCGAAGGCGCCGACTTCGATCTCCGCGCCTGGCACACCCGTGCCCTACGCCTCGGCGCGGTGGGCCTGGCCCAGTTGCGCACCGAACTCGCCCGCTGACTCAGGCCAGCGGACCACCGTCACCGAAGGCTGCGGCAGCGAAGCGGCGGCCCAGCAACGCGTAGCCCTCGGGCGACGGGTGCAATGCGTCGTACAGCAGATGCTGGTCGTCTTCACCGAACAGGGAGAGGCCGTCGAGGTAATGCAGGGCGGCATCTCCGGCGGCCTGACGCTGATCGACGATGCTGGCGATGATGCGCCGGATACGCGTGAGGGTGAGGCCGAACGGCCGCGCCTCGGCGGGTGCTGCAACGATGTCGAAGCTGCCTGAGCCGTTGGGAATGGTGGGCCCGGGATGCCGCTCAACCGACGGGCAGAAGATGGGCGACACCACCAGCAATGGCGCGGTGGGGTGCCCGTCGCGGATGGAGTCCAGCAGGCCGTGCACCGCAGGGCCGAAGGTGCGCTCGCTCATCGATGCGGCGTTCACCAGGTTGATGCCGACCTTCACGCTGATCACGTCGGCCGGCGTGTCGCGGATGACGCGGCCCATGAACGGGTCGAGTTGGCACTGGCCGGCCAGTCCGAAGTCGGTGAGCTCCACGCCGACCTCGTTGGCCACCATCACCGGCCAGGCATCGAAGGGCCGGTCCACGTCCATGCAGTGGCTGATCGACGAGCCGTAGTGGGTCCAGCGCTTGCGACGCACCTCCACCGATTCCACCATCGAGTCGTGGCCCACGCGCAGCGTGTGCAACTCCACCGAGGCATTCGTGGGTAGCCAGATCTCCACCACCTTGCGATGCGTGCCAAGGCCTTCCCACCGCACGGTGACCGCGCCCCCAACGTCGAACGAGATGCCGTCGTCGCCCTTGGTGCGGTCCACGTGCACGATGGTGCCGCCCGCAGCCACCACTTCGGGCTGCAGCATTCCGTCGACTGCCATCTGCAACACCGGCAACCGCACTGCGGCGCCCACTGTGTGAATGGTGCGCGGGTGAGCGACCAGTTCCACCACCGGCGAATCGGTGGCGAACACCAGGCGCACCCCTGCGGTCATGGTGACCATCGTGTTCATGAACACGTCGGGCAATTGCGGACGTGTCCAGGCCGGCAGACGGCGGGGCAACACGCCATCGGGCGTACGATCCAGTTCGAAGGCACCACGGACCTCGACGGCACCACCGTCGATCGCGACATCACGGAGCAGCATGCGCCCGAACGTACTCCTCATCACGCTCGATCAATTCAGGGGAGACTCGCTGGGCTGTGCCGGGCATCCGTTGGTGCAGACCCCGCATCTCGATGCGTTGGCCAGCGAGGGGGTGCGATTGGCCCGCCATTACGCCCAGGCGGCGCCGTGCGCACCGGGTCGCGCCGCGCTCTACACCGGCACGTACCAGATGAACAATCGGGTCGTCGCCAACGGAACACCGCTCGACTTCCGGTTCGACAACGTGGCACGCGTCGGGCTGCGCGCCGGGTACCGGCCTGCCATGTGGGGCTATACCGATCAGGGTGCCGACCTGCGCCGCATCACCGACCTCGACGACCCTCGGCTCACGAACTGGGAAGGCGTGCTGCCCGGCTTCGAAGAGATGCTGTGCCTCGACGAACGACACGCCCCGTGGTTGGAGTGGTTGCGATCACTGGGTTACGACGCCACCGACCCCGACGTCGCACTGGCCACGGAGCACGAGCGCCCCGCCGAACACTCGGTGACGCAGTTCCTCACGGACCATTTCCTTGCGTGGCTCGACGAGCAGGACGGCCCGTGGTTCGCCCACACCTCGTACATCCGCCCGCATCCGCCATACGACGCTGCCGGCCACTACGCCACCATGTACGACCCCGCCGACTGCCCGGCCCCGCTCCCCATTCCAGAGGACCGGCACCCGGTGCACGACACGCTGCTGGAGGTGCACTGGACCGCAGCACCTGCCGAGGCCGATGCCGCGGCGCAGTTGCGCGCGCAGTACTTCGGGATGATCACCGAGGTGGACCATCACATGGGTCGCATCTGGCAGGCGTTGAAGGATCGCGGCGAGTGGGACAACACCGTGGTCATCGTCACCGCCGATCATGGCGAGCAACTGTGCGATCAGGGCCTGGTGCAGAAGGCCGGCTTTTTCGAGAGCAGCTATCACATCCTCGGCATCATCCGCGACCCTCGCCACCCCGACGGCTTCGGCACGGTGGTGGATCACTTCACCGAGAACGTCGACATCATGCCCACCCTCTGCGAGGCCCTCGGCGAGCCCGTGCCGCTGCAGTGCGACGGTATGCCGCTCACTCCGTTTCTCCAGGGTGAGACTCCCGCACGCTGGCGCACCGAGGCGCACTACGAGTGGGACTGGCGCGACATCCTCATCCAGATGGGCGACCACCCGTGGCCCTGGAATCGTCAGCTCGAACGGTCGAACCTCGCCGTAGTGCGCAACGACTCACATGCCTATGTGCAGTTCGGTAACGGCGACTGGCTGTGCTTCGACCTCGCCGTCGACCCCACGTGGAACACACAGGTCACCGACGCCAACGTGATCTTGCCGTTGGCACAACGGATGCTCACCTGGCGTCAGACGCACCTGGATCGACAGCTCACCGGCACGCTGTTGCGCCGTACCGGTGTGACGGGCCGTACACCCGACCCCGTGCACGGCTGACCGATCAGCGAACGAAACCGGCCATCACGTTGATCGTGAGACCCACGATCACGGCGCCGAACAGGTAGCTCACCAATGCGTGCTCGGTGACCGCTCGACGGATCGCGCGGTCGTTGATGTCGGGGTCGCTCACGGCGAACGACATACCGATGGTGAAGGCGAGATACCCAAAGTCGCGGTAGTCGGGCGGCGCATCGGAGTGGAAGTCGATACCGCCACTCGGGTTGCGGTAGTAGAGGTGCGCGTATCGCAACGCGTACATCGTGTGCACCACCGTCCAACTCAGCACCACCGCCACGACTGCAGCGACCGTGAGAAGCGCATCGAGTGGCTGGTCAACCGAGCGCGCCTTCACCAAGCCGAAGGCCATACCCGCAAGGCTCACCACAGCCGACACGATGACCAACAGACCGGTGCCACGATGGCTGTTGTCTTCCGGCTCAGCGAGCAGACGCGTACGTTGCGCATCGGCGGGCAGGATCACGCGCAGCACCCACCACAGCAGCACGACCGCAGCGAGATTCCACCCCACCAGGACGGCCATCTGCCACGGGGCGACCAGCAATGTCAGCAGCGCCCCAGCGACCCCGAACCCGGCGCACCACCACAATCGACGGCGGGCAGAGACGAGATGCGGGATCACCGTGTCCATGTCAGGTGATTCTGTCGTAGATCAGGT
>CANHST010000150.1 GCA_947463235.1 Acidimicrobiaceae bacterium | reverse complement strand
TGGGTATCGACCCCGGTCTCACGCGTTGTGGGTACGCCGTACTGCACGCCATCGGTGCCACCACGAAACCGCTTGCCCTTGGTGTCATCCGCACGTCTCCGTCCACGCCGTTGCCGTTTCGTTTGGCCGAACTGCAGGTGGAACTGAAGTCGCTGATCACCGAGTTCCGGCCCGACGCGGTCGCTGTCGAGCAAGTGTTCTTCCAGAACAACGTTCGCACCGCAATGAGCGTCGGGCAGGCCAGTGGCCTCGCGTTGGCGGAGGCCGCAGCCGCCGGTTGCGACGTGGTGCAGTTCACTCCCAGTCAGGTGAAGGACTCCGTCGCTGGGTGGGGCGGAGCCGAGAAGGAGCAGGTGCAGCGAATGGTGCAGGCGCGTCTCGGACTGTCGGCACCGCCGAAGCCCGCCGACGCAGCCGATGCTGCTGCGCTGGCACTCTGCTATCTCGCTGGCGCCTCGATGCGTCGCCGTGTGCAGGCGGCGGTGGCTCGATGATCGGTTCGTTGCGCGGCTTGGTGCTCGAGCGCACCGATGAGGGAACTGCGCTCGTCGAGGTCGGCGGTGTCGGCTACCTGGTGTCGGTCACGCCGCGTACCTTGGCCGAGCTCGAGCCAGGTTCGTCGGCGTTCCTGTACGTGCACCACCACATCCGTGAAGACGCTCAGACGCTGTTCGGCTTCCTGTCGCGCGACGAGCGCACCACCTTCCAAGTGCTCATCAACACGCATGGCATCGGCCCGGCGCTGGCGTTGGCGATCCTCGGCACGCATTCGCCGTCGTCGCTGGTCGACATTGTCGCCACCTCGGATCTGAATGCGCTCACCCTGGTGCCTGGTGTCGGCAAGAAGACCGCCGAACGATTGCTGGTGGAGCTGCGGAACCGGCTCAACCTGCCCATGCTCGACCCGCTTCCAGCAGGCGGCGGTGGGGGCAGTACGGCCATCGGCGATGTGCGCGAGGCGCTGGCCGGCTTGGGCTACGGCCAAGAAGAAATTCGCGATGCGCTGCGTGAGCTGCCCTCCACCGCCGATGCATCCACGCTGTTGCGCGATGCCTTGAAACTGCTGGGGGCCCGTCGTGCGTGACGAATTCCTCGATCCGGCACCGGTTACCGAGCATGAGGAGGCCGACGAGGTTGGCCTGCGCCCGAAGCGTCTGGCCGAGTTCGTTGGTCAGCGTGAGCTGAAAGAGCACCTCAGCATCGTGCTCGAGGCCGCCAAGATGCGCGGCCAAGCAGCCGACCATCTCCTGCTTGCCGGCCCTCCCGGTCTGGGCAAGACCAGCATGGCTGGCATCGTTGCCGCCGAGATGGGCGTGCACCTGCACATCACCTCCGGCCCTGCGCTCGAGCGTGCCGGAGACCTCGCTGCCATCCTCACCAAGCTCGAAGACGGCGATGTGTTGTTCATCGACGAGATCCACCGTCTGTCGCGATCGGTGGAAGAGATCCTGTATCCGGCAATGGAAGACTTCCAGCTCGACATTGTGGTGGGCAAAGGCCCTGCAGCATCCAGCATTCGGCTCTCGCTGCCACGCTTCACGCTGGTTGGGGCCACCACCCGCACCGGCATGATCACCGGTCCACTGCGCGACCGATTCGGCCTGGTCGCCCGCCTCGATTACTACGCCGACGACGAACTCGAATCCATCGTCCGTCGTGCCGCAGGCATCTTGAAGGTCACCATCGCCACCGAAGCGGCATGGGAGATCGCCAAGCGTTCACGGGGTACTCCCCGAATCGCCAACCGGCTGCTGCGTCGTGTGCGCGACTTTGCCGAAGTGCGTGGCGACGGCACCGTTACCGAGGCCACGGCACATGAGGGCCTTCGAGTGTTCGGCGTCGATGAACGTGGCCTCGACAAGGTCGACCGCGCCATTCTGGGCGCCATTTGCAAACAGTTCCACGGCGGTCCTGTGGGCCTGAGCACGCTCGCCATCAGCGTGGGTGAGCAACCCGAGACCGTGGAAGACATGTACGAGCCGTTTCTCATCCAGCAGGGCATGATCGCCCGCACGCCTCGTGGTCGTATTGCCATGGCCGCGGCCTACGAGCATCTGGGGCTCGCGCCTCCCGCCGGCGGCCAGCACCCCGGCCTGTTCGACTGAGCGTCGTTCAGGACGGCAGATACAACTGCAGGAACGACATCGTCTTGGCCCATGCGGCCTTCGACGCGTTCTCGTTCCAGAACATCTCGCTCTCGTGGTTGTCGAACGCATGCCCTGCGGTCTCCACGTTGAGGACGAACCCTTCTCGACCGGCGATGGCGGCTCCGACTGCGTCGACGCCCTCATTCGGGATGTAGGCATCGGCGTTGCCGAAGTGGAACAGCGTGGGGCACTTCACCTGGTCGATCATTCCCAGCATGGAGGGAACGCCAGAGCCGTAGTAGCTCACACACACCGAAGGCTCGGCGTTCGCCGCCACGGCCCAGGCCAGCGTTCCGCCGAGACAGAAGCCCATCACGGCAGGAGCCGCATCGATGCCGGGCTGTGCGGCGAGGTGCCCAAGCGCAGCGACGCAGTCGCCGACGGCGAGAGGGAAGTCGAGCTGTTGCACCTTGGCCATGCTCTCGGTGAGGCCCGACTGGTCGTGGCCGGCCTCCCAGTTCGGAGCAAACCGCCAGAACACGTCGGGAGCACCCACCAGATAACCCGCCTCGGCGAGCCGTTCGGCCACCGCTCGGATGTACGGACCGACCCCAAAGATCTCCTGCACCAGCAACACCGCAGCGCGTGCAGGGGTGTCGGGCACCCAGGTGAACAGGTTCATCTCGCCCGCGTCGCCGCAGGCCACACGATCGGTTCGCATGGTCGTCATCACCTCATCGTGACACAGCCACCCCCGCCGCCGTAGCCTTGTGCCCGACATGAGTGACGCGCCCCGCCCCGACGACCTCCGCGACCAACTGCCCGACGACCTCAACGCTGTCGAGCACATCGGGCCGTACGAGTTTCCCGACAACTCCCGCCGTCGCAAGCCCGCCATTTTGTACACGGTGGTGGCCGTGGTGTGTTTGCTGCTCTGGCTCACCCAGCGCGACAGCGCGCTGGTGAACGACGGCTTCCTCTGGGCGGCCATCTTGCTCGGCGCCGTCGCCGTGTTCTCGTTCACCTCGGGCTGGCGCATGCACATCGACGAGAAGGAAGCGCTGGTCGCCGCCCAGGGTGCCGTTGGCTTTCCAGTTGGCCATGCCTCGGCGCAGCAGGTGTGGCGTGGTCTGCGCAGTCGCCCCACGTGGCGCGTGTTGGTCTATTCCTCCGAAGACCCGCCTCGCCGCCGCGGCCTCGTGCTGGTGGATGCGGTCGACGGTTCCGTGAAGGAACACATGGTGCAGGACAACCCAGTCGAGGAGTGGGACGTTGACTGACCGCCTGCGAAGTAACGTGATCATCGATGTTTGACGGCAAGTTCCGCGCCCCGGTCGACAAGGCCGTCAAGCCGCTCGGCAATGGGTTGCGCAAGACCGGACTCACCCCCGACCACCTCACCGTGCTCGGGCTGCTGGTGGCAGTCGGCGCTGCGGTCGCCATCGGCGCCGGCCAACTTCGGCTGGGTCTGCTGCTGGTGATTCTCGCTGCGCTACCGGACCTCCTCGATGGTGCGTTGGCGAAGGCCTCGAACACCTCGAGCCAGCGCGGTGCATTCTTCGACTCCACCATTGATCGTTTCGCCGATGCACTGCTGTTCGGCGGTGTGGCGTGGTACTTCGCCTCAGCCAAGTCGCCCCATATGGCGATGTTGCCGTTCGCGGTGATGGCGCTCAGTTCGGTGATCAGTTACATGCGAGCCAAGGCCGAGTCGCTGGGTCTCGACGCCAAGGGTGGGCTGATGGAGCGCGCCGAGCGGATCATCGCGTTGTGCCTCGGCCTGCTGTTCCCCGTGTTGCTCATTCCGATCCTCTGGATCACATTGGCGCTCACGGCAGTCACCGCGGTGCAGCGTTTCATGAAGGTCTGGAAGCAGGCGGCCGTGGCCCCGGTGACGGCTGCGAAGATCGAGATGCGGCGCAGTCGTCGGCAGACCCGTCGCGTCGTTCGCACCGAGCGTCGGCACACGCGTATCGCCCGCCCAGGTCGACCCACCCGCAATGACTGACGCCACGCCGCGGCAGCGCCTCACCGATGCCGCCACCGTGAACGCGTACAAGATGGGCTCGCTTGCTGCCCGGCTGATGCCCGGGCCGTTCGCCACGGCTGCCGCTGCGTCGTTGGGTTTCGGTGCCAGCTTCGCCAGTGCCGAGCGCCGAGCCATGATCCAGCGCCACATTCAGCGCGTGAACCCCGGATTACGGGGCGCAAGCCTGCGCGTCGCAGTGCAGCAGGCCTTCGACAGCTACGCCCACTACTACGTGGAGAGCTTTCGGTTGCCGAGCCTGAGCAAGAAGACGGTGGATCGAGCGTTCAGCGTGGATGGGTTCGAGCACATCACCGATGCGCTCGCCCTCGGTAACGGCTGCATCTTCGCCCTTCCACACCTGGGTGGGTGGGAGTGGGCTGGTCGGTGGATGACCGATCAGGGCTACCGGCTGACGGTGGTCGTCGAGGCGCTCGAGCCGCCCGAGTTGTTCGAGTGGTTCGCCGACCTGCGCAAGAACCTCGGCATGACCGTCGTTCCGACTGGTCCCGGTGCCGCTGCGGCGGTGTCGAAGGCGCTGAAGGAGAACCAGATCGTCTGCCTGCTCTGCGACCGCGACATCGAACGCAACGGGGTCGACGTGGAGTTCTTCGGCGAACGAACCACGCTGCCGGCCGGGCCGGCCATGCTCGGTCTGCGGATGGGAGCGCCCGTACTGCCGGTGGGTTGCTACTTCACGCCTGCGTACAACGGGCACCACGCCCTTGTGCGACCGGCCATTCCGATGGTGCGACAGGGGGGTCTCCGCGACGACGTGGCACGGATCACGCAGACCCTGGCTCGGGAACTCGAGTTCCTCATTCGTCGGGCACCTGAACAGTGGCATCTGTTCCAACCGAACTGGCCCAGTGACCCCGGGTACTGATGTAGTACGGTCAGTAGCGATGTCGATTGAGCTCCGCGACGGATATCGCCTCTGGGAAGGCGGCCCGGTGCCGAAGGGTTTCGACGCCATCACACTGGGGTCGTTGGTCGTGGTGCGCCGTGGCAAGGCCAGCACCTCGCTGCTTCGCCACGAGATGGTGCATGTCCGCCAGTGGCGCCGCTTCGGCGTCGTTGGCTTCTCGGCGCGGTACCTCTGGAGTTACCTCGGTTGGAGGATGCGGCGTAAGGGTCACCGTGGTGCGTACCTCCGCATTCCGATGGAGATCGAGGCCGATTGGGTGGCCCGGCGCTCCCTCGGCACGGCAGTGCGTGAACCGGTGGTCGAGCACCGCATCGCTTCCTGAGCCGATAGGTTCGGTCACAGCTTCCCCCAGTTGCTCGTCGTCGTGCCAGAGCGCGGCGTACCCCTGGGAGGTCGTGTGTCCGATCTACCCGATCTTCCCGATCGGCCGGCGCCACCGCAATCGATGCTGCTTCGCGTTCGCTCATGGCTGGAGTGGGTCGGTGTCGGACGAGTACTTGGTACCGCAGTCGTGGTGCTCGCTGTGCTGGCTGCCGCCTACTGGTTGGTGAAACCGCCCGCCATGCCGGCGGAGTCAGCGTTGCCATTCGCCTCACCGACCAGCAGTTCGATGGCGGATGCCGCCACGAATGGCGACCGGGGCATCGAGGCGGGCACAGAGCCGGCCGAGGTGGTGGTGCACATCGCCGGAGCAGTCGTAGCGCCCGGTGTGTATTCGCTGCCATCGGGAAGTCGACTGATCGATGCGGTGCGACTCGCCGGCGGCTTGGCGGCCAATGCCGACGCCGATGCGGTGAACCTGGCCGCAGTGATGGCCGACGGTCAGCGGGTGTACGTGCCGCGAGTGGGAGAACCAAGTCCGCCCATGTCGACTGGGGGAGTGGACACCACGCTGCCCGGTCCGCTGGATCTGAACAGGGCAACTGCCGACGAGCTGGATTCGCTTCCCGGTGTGGGCCCGGCAACGGCCGCCGCCATTGTCCGGTACCGCGACGAGCACGGCCCGTTCGGCCACATCGACGATCTGGCCAACGTGCGCGGTATCGGCCCATCGAAGATGGAGGCTCTCCGCGGCCTGGTGATCGTATGAGTGCTAGACGAGCGTGCGGCCCAGCAGCAGATTCGCTGCCACCAGCGCACCAACAACTCCGAGCCACACTCCGCTCGCCAGCCAGATGTAGTCGCGCCAGAAGTCGCGCCAACTCGCTGCAGGGATGCGGGTTGCTCTGCGAGCCGCAAGTACGCCGAGCAGTAGCCACATCGCCACGCTGGCCAACACCGCCCAGGCGTGATCACCTGGCCCGCCGCTCAGCGGCACTCCAGCCACCAGCAGCACCGGTGCAGCGAGCACGGCGAGAAGAAACGCGAGCACGCCCCGCAGTGTGCTGTCGTTCTGACGCAGCATTAGCCACGACCCGCCGGCGAGCACGGCAGGGGGGAGCAGCCCGACCAATGGGCCCAGGCGCCGAAGTCGGGTGCGGTAGGCGCGAGGCCCCTGCGGCACCGGGATGCCAGCGGTGGGGAACTGCTCCATGAGCCGAGCGTACGGCGTACGAGTGCTGCGCCCATGGCACCACCTCGGCGACATCGACATCCTGGCCGTTGCGGCGGCCACCGTGCTGGGCGCTGCGTTCGGAGCGAGGGCTGGTCTGTTGGTTGCGTTCGTGGTGCTCGTCGCCCGGGGTGGTTGGTTCCCAGGTGCGGTATGCGTGCTCATGGCGTTTGCCGGTTCGGTGTCGGCCGATCGGGCGTGGGCTGAGGCATCTCCGCGGCAGCTCGGGCCTTTCGTCGGATGGGCGGAGGTCGCCGCTGATCCGGCGCAAGTGGGCCGAGGCCTACGGATCACGTGGGAGATCGAGGGCGAGCGCTTCGACAGCTGGGTCTATGGCCGCGCCCGGGCGTCCACGCAGTCCCGGCAGGTGGGGGAGGTGGTGTGGCTGAGCGGCACTCGGGTGGCTTCGTCGGGCGATGTGCGACGTGCCCGGACACGGCATGTCGTAGGAGTCTTCCGGGTGGAGGCGCTCGGCGACGTCCTGGCGGGCGACGGCCTGGCGCGGGCGGGTAATCGGGTGCGATCAGCGTTGCGGCGGAGCGCGTCACAGACGATGCGGCCGGCGGAAGCGGCCCTCTTCACCGGGTTGGTGATCGGTGACGATGCGTTGCAGCCTCAGTGGATGGTGGCCCAGTTCCGAAGTTCGGGATTGTCCCACCTCACCGCTGTGTCCGGGCAAAACGTCGGCTTCGTGATCGCCGCCGTTCTGCCCCTGCTGCGGCGCTTGCGACCCCTGGGGCGTTGGGCCGCCACCATTGCAGTGATCCTGTGGTTCATGGCCATCACCCGATTCGAGCCCTCGGTGTTGCGTGCGGGCGTCATGGCGATGCTCAGCGCCACCGCG
>CANHST010000149.1 GCA_947463235.1 Acidimicrobiaceae bacterium | reverse complement strand
CGTGCTCGGCGACACAGGGGTGGCGCGTATTGCAGTGCTCGTAGATGGCAATGAACTGATGAGCTTCGACCCGGACGGAGACCAGGCATGACCACGTTCGTCGACCACGCGTGGGACGGTGCGCTGCCCACGCTGATGGACTACATCGCAGTGCCGGCGCGCTCGCCGATGTTCGATCCCGAGTGGGCCACCACCGGCCACATCGCTCGCGCTGCGGCGTTGCTGCACGACTGGGCGTCTGCGCAGCAGATCCCCGGCATGACCGTGGAACAGGTCGAGGTGACAGGTCTCACGCCGGTGCTACTGGTGGAGATTCCCGCCACCCATGCCGATCTCGCCGACCACACGGTGCTGATGTACGGGCACCTTGACAAACAGCCTGAGATGGAGCCCTGGTCGTCGGGGCTCGGGCCGTGGCTGCCGGTGCTGCGGGGCGACCGACTGTACGGGCGTGGTGGTGCCGACGACGGTTACTCGATCTTCGCCGCGCTCATCGCGATTGCGGCCGTGCATGAGGTGGGCGGTCGGCACGCGCGCATCGTGGTGCTCATCGAGGCCAGCGAGGAGAGTTCGTCGGTGCATCTCGCTGCGCATCTCGAGCGTTTGCTGCCGCGTATCGGCACCGCCGATCTCGTGATCACGCTCGACTCGTTCTGCGAGAGCTACGACCGACTCTGGACCACCACCTCCACTCGCGGGGTGGCCGGTGGCGTGCTCGACATTGAGGTGTGTGCCGACGACCCGCACAGCGGACGCGCCAGTGGCGTGCTGCCCTCCAGTTTCCGCATCCTTCGCCAGTTGCTCGACCGCATCGAAGACTCCGCCACCGGGCAGGTGCTCCTGCGTTCGGCGAACGTGCACATTCCCGAGCACCGTGTTCGCGAGGCGGCCATTGCTGCCGAAGCGTTCCCGCGCTTGTCGTCGTCGTTCCGTCCGCTGCCTGGGGTGCAGCCGATGGGGGCCGACGCACACGAGGAACTGTTGAACGAGACGTGGCGTCCGGCGTTGGAGGTGATCGGTGTCGATGGTCTGCCTCCGGTGGCCGATGCCGGCAACGTGTTCCGCTCGCGCCTGTCGGTGAAGCTGTCGCTGCGCCTTCCCCCCACGGCCGACACATGGGCCGTGGGGGAGGAGATGCGCAGCGCCCTCGAGGCTGCTCCGCCCTACGGCGCCAAGGTACGTCTGAACGATGGCGCCCGCGGCCCCGGTTGGGAATCGCCGGCGTTCAGGCCGTGGTTGGCCTCCGTTGCCGATGCAGCCAGCGAGCGTCATTGGGGCCGACCCTCGGCGTCGTGCGGCGTGGGTGGCACCATCCCGTTCATGGGGATGCTCGGCGAGTCCATGCCCGACGCGCAGTATCTGCTGATGGGGGTGCTGGGCCCGGAATCGAACGCCCATGGGCCCGACGAATTCCTCCACCTGCCCACGGTTCGTCGGGTCACCGCCACGGTGGCCGATGTGTTGCAGGCCCACGCCGAGCAGTGCTCATGAGTTCCGCCGTGGAAGCGCAGGCTGCAGCGGACGCTGCCGCGTTGGCAGCCGGCGTGGTGGTCGCGGCGGTGTCCACCCCCAACGAACTCGACGTGCTGCGCGCCACCATGGAGAACGTGTGGGGGCCCGAGATCGTGCCGCCGCGCAACCTGCTGCGTGGCCTGGCGCTCGGCGGGGCCTGCCTCTTGGTGGCGCATCGCGACGACACGCCCGTGGGCTTCGCGCTCGGTTGGCTGGGGTGGGAGGGTGGCGTGCACTTCCACTCTCACCAGGTGGGTGTGCAGTCGGGCCTGCGCGGCCGCGGAGTGGGCTTCGCCCTGAAGTTGGCTCAGCGTGCGTTGTGCCTTCAACACGGCGTCACCGAGATGCGCTGGACGTTCGACCCCCTGCTGTACTCCAACGCCCGTTTCAACCTCGTGCGCCTCGGCGCCCGCGCGGTGGGGTTCTTCCCGCACTGCTACGGCGAGCGCCGCGATGCGTTCAACACGGGCGACACCACCGATCGGCTTGAGGTGAGTTGGCAGCTGGATGTGCCGGTGGGGGGTGCCGAGGTGCTGGCCAGCGATGGCGATCTGATCGGCGTGCCGCGCGACTACCCGGCGTTGAGGGTCGCCGAGCCGGCTGACGGCGCGGCCGCGCGGTCGCGTACCGGCGACGCGTTCAGCGCGCTGTTTGCAGCGGGCGGCAGTGTGCTCGGCTGGAGCGTCGATGGGTACGTGGTTTCCCCTTCGCTGAGGGAGGCGACCTCGTGAGGATCGAGCAGGTGGAACTCGTCCGTGTGGCGATGCCATTGGTGCGCCCGTTCCGCACGTCGTTCGGCGTGCAGGAAACGCGCGACGTGCTGCTCGTGCACGTGGTCACCGACATGGGTGACGGCTGGGGGGAGTGCGCTTCCCACGCCGAACCGTTCTACAACGAGGAGTTCACCGAGTCGGCCGTGATGGTGCTGCGCCGATGGTTGGTGCCCGCGGTGATGGCGTTGTCCGACCCGACCGGCGATGCCGTGGCTGGGGCGTGCAAGCAGGTGAAGGGATACCGCGCCGCAAAGGCCGGCCTGGAGATGGCCGTGCTCGATGCAGAGTTGCGGGCGATCGGCCGCTCGTTCGCCGAGCACCTCGGGGGTACCCGAACGGCCATCGATGTGGGCGTGTCGGTGGGGATCACGCCCACCATCGACGAACTGGTGGAACAGGTCCGTGGCTATGTGTCCGATGGCTATCGGCGAGTGAAGCTGAAGGTGATGCCGGGCTGGGATGCGGAGCCGCTTCGTGCCGTGCGCAGCGCATTCCCCGACCTGCCCTTGCAGGTGGATGCCAACGCCGGGTACGAGCCAGCGGATGTGGGCACCGTTGCGGCGCTCGATGAGTTCGACCTGCTGATGATCGAGCAGCCGTACCCGCCCGACGAACTGCAGGCCCACGCAGCGCTGGCGGCACGGATGCACACACCCATCTGCCTCGACGAGTCGATCCTGTCGGTGGGCCATGCGATGACGGCGCTCGACGCAGGCGCGTGCAGCATCGTGAACATCAAGGTCGGTCGGGTTGGTGGCGTGCTCGAGTCGGTGCGCATCCACGATGCGTGTCGGGAGCGCGGCGTCCCGGTGTGGTGCGGCGGCATGCTCGAGACCGGTGTGGGGCGTGCCGCCAACGTGGCGCTCGCCTCGCTTCCCGGCTTCACGTTCGCGGCCGACATCTCGGCCAGCGATCGCTATTGGCGTCGCGACATCACCGAGCCGTTCCAGTTGGTCGGTTCCACCATCGCGGTGCCGGGTGGTCCTGGTCTTGGCGTGACGGTCGATCTGTCGACGTTGAACGACCTCGGGGCCACCTTCGAGACGCAGGTAGATTTGTTGCGATGAGCGCTGCGTCACCTTCGAGAAAACGCGGTGTGAAGGCCGAGGTGCCCATCACCCGCGAGGCCATCGTGGCCATGGCGTTCCGGCTCATCGAAGATCGCGGACTCACGTCGTTCAGCATGCGTTCTCTCGCCACCGAACTTGGCGTGTTCCCAGCAACGCTCTATTGGCACGTTGGCGACCGCTCGCAGTTGCTCGGCCTGGTGGAGTACGAGTGGATTCGCAGGGTGGAACTCCCCGACGAGATCAGCGACTGGCGTGAATGGATGATGGAGGTTGGCCGTCGCTATCGGAGCAACGCGTTCGCCCACCCCGAAGTTGCTCGGTTGGCCACGATGGAACGTGCCCGCAACAGCGAGTCGCTCCGCATTCCTGATGCGCTGCTCGGGAAGTTGGCGCCGCTTGGCCTGAACGACGACCTGGTGCACGCGTTCAATGCCCTGATGGGCTCGGTTCGCGGCTTCGTGTTCCTGGAACTGGCGCCACGTGCGGATTCCAGCCCGCAGGAGAAGGCGGCGATGGAGGCCGAGCTTCGGTCGCTCGACCCTGACGAGTTCCCGAACCTCACCGCGAACTTCGACCAGCTTGCCGATCGAGCGCTCTCCGTCCGCTGGAACGACAGCGCCGATCGCCCGCTCGACGACTCGTTCGAGTATCTGCTCCGCCTGCTCATCGATGGCATTGCTGCCCAGGTTCCGAGGAAACGGAAGTAGCGCCCGTCAGATCGCGCCGAGGTTCCTTGCCTGGCGCTTCTGGATGGTGTCGCCGATGAGGGTGAGTGACAGCACGGTGAGGAACAGCGCGCCTCCGGGCACCAACACCGGATACAGGCTCACGTCGAGCTTCGCCTTGCCGGCGGCAATCATCGAACCCCACGTCGCAGTGGGCGGAGCCACCGACAGGTTCAAATAGGCGAGCCCGCCCTCGGCCACGATGGCCCCGGCCACCGCAACCACCATCATCGACATCAATGTGGGCAACACGTTCGGCAGGATCTCACGTCGAATGATCCGGGCGTTGCCGGAACCCAGCGAACGGGCGGCGAGCACGAACTCTCGATTCGATGTGGTGAGGGTGAGGGCGCGCACGATGCGAATGGTGGGACCGAGGTAGATGAGGGCGATGGCCAGCACCACGGTGACCAAGCCGCGCGAATCGGTGAATGCCACGATGCTGGCGGCCAGCAGCATGGTGGGGAATGCCATCAGCACGTCGGCGGCGAACAGCGTGGTGGTCTCGACGCGTCGTTTGAAGTAACCGGCCAGCATGCCGATGAGCCCACCCACCACCGACGACAACAACACGGCGGTCAGGCCGACGACGATCGACACTCGTGCGCCATAGATGGTGCGCGACAACAGGTCGCGGCCCAGCGAATCGGTGCCCAGCCAGTTCTGCGAGGTGGGCACCGAGAGGGGTATGCCCGCACGCGTGTCGGCCGGGTCGTACAGCGGCAACAGGTCGGCGAAGATGGCGGCCAGCGTGAGACCGGCGAGCCATGCCATCGAGAGCCACACCGAGATGCCGAGGCGATCCTTTCGCAGCACACCATCGTCGGTAGCGGTAACGGCCGAGTTGTGCGCGGCGGCGGACATGGCGGTGGTCATCGTGCGGCCTCCGCCCGGGTGCGAGGGTCGATGATGCCGTGCAGGATGTCGACGGCGAAGTTCACCAGCACGAACCCGACGGTGAGCACCACCACGGCCCCCTGTAAGGCCATGAAGTCGCGGTTGTTGATGGCGTCGATGGTGAACCTGCCGAGACCGGGGAGAGCGAAGATGAACTCCACCAGTACGGTGCCGCCGATGAGACGGCCGATGGACACGCCCGACAGCGTGACGATGCCGATGGACGACGGTCGGAGCGCGTGTCGCAACACGATGCGCTTCGTCGAGTTGCCCTTGGCGCGGGCGTACCAAATGAAGTCTTGGTCGAAGGTGTTCACCAGGTCGGTGCGCAACACGCGGGCGTAGATCGCCACCTGCTCGAGGGCGAGCGCGACGGAGGGCAGGAGGAGCGACTTCAGGTTGCCGAGTGGGTCGTCGGTGAAGTGCACGTACCCGGTGGTGTCGAACCATCCGAGCTTCACGGCGAAGATGGCCATCAGGCCGATCGCCACCAGATAGCCGGGCGTGGCGAGCATCGCCAGTTGCACGCCGCTCAACATCCGGTCCAGCCAACTGCCGGGGCGCAATGCCCCGAAGATGGCCATCGGAATGGCGAGCGAGAGTGCGATGATCTGTGACAACAGCACCAGTTCCAGGGTCACCCAGATGCGTTCACCGATCGCCTCGGACACGGGCTGCTGGGTGCGGTACGAGATCCCCAGATCGCCTTGTAGGGCGTTGCCGGCCCACCGCACGTAGCGCACCGGCAGTGGGTCGTCGAGATGCAGATCCTCCCTGGCGGCCGCACGGGCCTCCTCGGTGGCATCGGCGCCGAGGACGGACGTGACGATGTCGCCAGGAAGGAGGCTGACCATGCAGAACGACGCGAACGTCACCGCCACGAGTACCGCGACGAGACGGGCGAATCGTGTAGCAACCAGGGTCACTTCAGGCGCCAGACATCCTTGAGGAAGAAGATCTGGCCGCTGATGGCCTGGCCGGGGGTGCCGTCGGGTAGTGCGAAATCGGACACGCCGAGCACGTCGGGTGCGGTGACGAGCGCGTACTGGTTCGTACCCGCCCAGATGTAGGGCACGTTGTCACCCAGGATCTGCTGCACGATGTCGTACTGCGCCTTGCGCTGATCTGCGTCGGCAAGTTCGCGACCCTTGTCCAGAGCGGCGTCCATCTCCGGCGTGTTGAAGCCGGAGAAGTTCTGGCCGGTGTTGGAGTGGAAGTCGACGTAGTCGTTATCGGGGTCGCCGCCACCGATGCCGCCCCAGAGGACGATCTGGAAATCGCTGGCGATGACGGCGCTGATGTTCTCGCTCTGCGCACGCGACACGATGTTCGCCGTGGCGCCGGCCTCGCTCCACATGCTCTGGTAGAGCTCCTGCAGGCTGACGATGAACGGATCCTGACCGCCGGCGAAGTCGAACGTGACGGGGCCCTTCTCGGCCACGTACTCATCGATGAGCGCCTTGGCGCCGGCCACGTCGTACTCGGGATAGTTGGACTTCGCGAACCAGAACGAATTGTCGGCGTACGGGCCGTGGGTGGGCTGCTTCACGCCGGTCGCGTCGAGGTAGTCGAAGACTCTGGCGATGTCGGTGGCCATCACGATGGCGCGACGCACGCGGACATCGTCGAAGGGGGCCTTCTTGGTATTGAACATCAGCATGTCGCCCTCTCCGGGGGCTCCGATGGTGACGCCCACCGTGCCATCGGCCTGGAGCTTCTGGTATTCCTGGATGTCCTTGCTGGACCCGGTGTAATAGAGGTCGATGTCGCCGGCGTCCTTGGCGGCCTTGCGCGCCGTGCTGTCGGGGATCGGCTTGTAGATCACCTGATCCAGGTAGGCCGGTCGCTGCCAGTAGGCGTCGTTACGCACCACGGTGAGGTGGTCGTCGGGTACCCATTCCTGGAACTTGAACGGGCCGGTGCCGATCGGGGTTCGGCCCCCGTCGGCCTTGGCGAGCATCGATGGGGCTGCCATGTACCCGATCTGTGCGCCGATGTCGCCGACGAGCACATTGGGGAACGTGCCCCACGGCTGGGTCATGGTGAGTTCCACCGTGAGGTCGTCGACGACCTTGGTGTCGGCGAGCAGTGCCAACTGGCTGCCGAACTGCGGGCTGGCCTTGTTCGCATCGAAGTTCGCCTTCACGGCGGCAGCATCGAGCGGTGTGCCGTCGTGGAATGTCACGCCCGAACGGACCTTGATGGTCCAGGCGGAGGCATCGGCGTTGGGGGTGATGGACTCGGCGAGGTACGGCACCACCTTGCCGCCGGCATCGAATGTGGCGAGCGGGTCGAAGATGGCGTGGGCCACGTTGTGGCCGCTGTCGGCCCAGGCGTCTGCGGTGGGGTTATAGCCCGTGGACTCGCTGTTGAGGCCGACCGTCAGGCTGCCTCCGCTGACCGGGTTCTTGGTGGGGTCGGTGGTGGTGGGCGCATTCGTGAGTACCGGCGGATCTGTCGGCGGAGTGGTGTCGGCAGTGCTGCCGCCCG
>CANHST010000148.1 GCA_947463235.1 Acidimicrobiaceae bacterium | reverse complement strand
GGGACAACCGATCCACGGTGCACTATGCGGCCGCCGATTACAGTGAACGGCGTGTCATGCACCGCGTGACAGTGGTCGGCGATCGGCCGACCGGCATTTACGGCTACGCCGCCTGACAGAGGTTCGAGCATGTCCACTCCCGTGGCAGTCGCAATCGAGGAAGACGAACAGGCCAACGCGATGCCGACGCGGCACCGCGGTCGCACGTTCGCCCTCCGACTGCTGTCGCTCGGCGTGGTGTTCGGGTTGTGGTGGCTCCTCACCGCGCTGAAGATCTGGAGTCCGCTCATCCTGCCCGCACCCTCGGCGGTGTGGCGGGCGTTCGTCCAGAGCGTCACCACCGACGGCCCTCGCCGAGGCCTCGCCGGGTACTACCTGTGGGAGCATCTCTGGGCCAGCCTTCAGCGGATCTTGAAGGGCGTGGGCTACGCCATCATCGTGGGTCCACTGCTGGGGCTCGCATTGGCGTCGTTCCGCTGGGTGCGCATCGTGGTGGAGCCATGGGTGGGCTTCCTCAGGGCGCTCCCTCCCCTGGGCTACTTCAGCCTGCTGATCATCTGGTTCGGCATCGACGACACCTCCAAGATCTGGCTCCTCTTCCTCGCAGCCTTCCCACCCATCACCATCGCCACGATCGTCGGCGTGGAACGGGTGCGCACCGACCGCCTCAATGGTGCGAGATCTCTCGGCGCCAGCCGATTGCAGGTGATCCGCCACATCACCCTGCCATCGGCACTTCCCGACGTGCTCACCGGCATTCGCGTTGCCTTCGGGTTCGCCTGGACCACCATCGTGGCAGCAGAGACCGCCAACGGTATACCGGGCATCGGCGGGCTTGCATGGGCCACCAAGAAGGAGAATCGCACCGATGTGGCGATTCTCTGTGTCATCGTCATCGGCATCACTGCCGTCCTCATCGACGCCGTCCTTCAGCGGCTCGAACACAGGCTCGTGCCCTGGAAGCACCACGCCTGAATGCCCCACGTCCAGATCCCCCACCATCAGAAAGTCACGACACCCATGACCAGAAAGCACTCGTTCAGAACGCTGCTCACTGCCGGCATCGTCGCCTCACTCGCGCTCGCGGCCTGTGGCAGCGACAGCGATGGTGGCGGCAGCGCCGCCAACCCCACCACCATCCGCATCGGCTACCAGATCATCCCGAACGGCGACCTGATCGTGAAGAACAAGGGTTGGCTCGAGGAGGCGTTCGGTAAGGACGTGAAGATCGAGTGGAGCCTGTTCGATTCGGGCGGCTCGGTGAACGAGGCCATCGTGGCCGGCGCCCTCGACATCGGCCTGGCTGGCAGCAGCCCCGTGTCGCGCGGCATCTCGCAGGGCATCACCTACCAGGTGCCGTGGATCCACGACGTGATCGGCAAGGCCGAGTCGTTGGTGGCGAAGGAGGGCATCGCCACGATCGCCGACCTCAAGGGCAAGACCGTGGCGACCCCGTTCGCCTCGACCGCTCACTTCAGCCTGCTGGCTGCTCTGGCCGACGCCGGCGTGGCAGAAGCCGACGTGAACGTCATCGACGCGGAGCCTGCCGACATCTATGCGGCTTGGCAGCGCGGCGACATCGATGCCGCCTACGTGTGGAACCCGAACCTGGCCAAGATGATCGCCGAGGGTGGCACGGTACTGATCACCAGCGCCGACCTCGCCGCCAAGGGCAAGACCACCTACGACCTGTCCGTGGTCACCAACGACTTCGCATCCAAGTACCCGGCTGCCGTGCAGACCTGGGTGGCCCAGCAGGACCGCGCCGTGGCGCTCATCAACGACAATCCCGACGATGCCGCGGCATCGCTGGCAGTGGAGATGAGCATCACCGCCGAAGAGGCCAAGGCACAGCTCGGCGACCTCGTGTTCGTCAGCGCAAAGGATCAGGCGGGCGCCGATTACCTCGGTGGCGGCCTGGCGGCGAACCTCTTCGCTGCTGCCAAGTTCAACGTGGAGCAGGGCAAGATCGACGCCGTCAAGGACGAAGCCGAGTACACCAAGGCTGTGAACGCCACGTTCGCCGCTGCGGTGAAGTGACCCGGTTGCACTGATGAACGAAGCGAACGACGCAGCGAAGGTGGCCGGAGCTTCCGGCTCTGGCCACCCGCTGCGTCTTCGCGCGCTCAGCCATACCTACCGAACCGAGCGCGGGGCTACCCACGCGGTGGGGCCCATCGATCTCGAGGTTGCTCCTGGCGAGTTCCTCTCGCTGCTCGGGCCCAGTGGATGCGGCAAGACCACACTGCTGCAGATACTCGCCGGCTTCGTGCATCCGAGCGACGGCAGCGTCATGCTCGGCGACCAGCCGGTCAGTGCGCCAGCGGCCGACCGCGGCGTGGTCTTCCAGCAGTCGTCGGCGTTGCTGCCGTGGCGCAGCGTGCGCCAGAACGTTGAACTGGGCTTACAACTGGCTGGCGCCAACAAGGCCGCTCGACGCACTCGCGCCGATGCTGAACTCGCCCGTGTCGGCCTCACCGACTTCGCGGATCGCCCTGTGTACGAACTGTCGGGCGGAATGCAGCAGCGGGTGCAGATCGCCCGAGTGCTGGCGAACGATCCGGAACTGCTCCTGATGGACGAACCGTTCGGCGCGCTCGATGCAATGACCCGAGAGCACTTACAGGGCGAGCTTCGCCACCTGTGGCGCACTACCGGCCGAACGATGGTGCTCATCACCCACAGCGTCGAAGAGGCGGTGGCGCTGGGGAGTCGAGTGCTGGTGATGAGCCCCCGACCCGGACGCATCGTCTTCGACCAGCCCTCACCGTTCGCGAACAGCGACCGACCACTGAGCGTCATGCTCGACGACCCCGACTTCCATGAGGAGTGCCGGCGGGTTCGAAGCGCCATCGAACACTGACGCAGATCGATTGAGCACGCCCTCGGCGACAGCCGTAGCATTCGGCTCGATGGACTTCTCCTGGACGAGCGAGCAGATCGCACTCCGCACCGAAGCCGCTCGCGTTGCCAACGACGCAGTGGCCCGCTTCGGTCGCTTCAACGATTCGTGGATCAACGGCTACTCCAAGGAGTTCTCCAAGGAACTAGCCGCTCATGGATGGATCGGCATGACCTGGCCCGACAACCCGTACAGCGGTGTCGCTCGACCGGCCATCGATCGACTCATCGTCGGCGAGGAGATGATCGCTGCAGGTGCACCCATCGCCGCCTCATGGTTCGCCGACCGGCAGATGGGCCCGGCGCTACTGGCCTACGGCACCCCCGACCAGCAAGCCGCATTCCTTCCTGGGATCGTTGCGGGCGAGACCACCTGGTGCATCGGCATGAGCGAGCCGAACGCCGGCAGCGATCTCGCCAGCCTCAAGACCACCGCCGATCGCGTCGGCGACCACTTCGTCATCAATGGTCAAAAGATCTGGACCTCGTTCGGCGCGGTCAGCGACTACTGCTACCTGATCTGCCGCACCAGTAGCGAAGGTCCGCCGCACGCAGGCATCAGCGAAGTGATCGTGCCGATGGACACGCCCGGCATCGAGGTGCGACCCATCAAGGACATGACCACCAACCGCCACTTCTGCGAGGTCTTCTTCACGGATGTGCGGGTGCCGGTGGAGAACCTCGTCGGCCAAGAGGGCGGTGCGTTCAAGCAGACGATGCGCCAGCTCGAGCACGAGCGCGGCGGCATCGATCGACTGGTGAGCAACCATGCGCTGTACCGCATGGCCGCAGAGCGCGCCGACACCACCGACCCGATCGTCCGCCAGGAGATCGCCGCGCTGGAGATCGCCTATCGCATCGGCCGCATTCTCGTGGTGCGCGAGGTGCTGCGGCAGGCACCGGCAGGGTTCAGCGCCGCCACGAAGTGTTTCTGCACCGAGCACGAGGTGCGGGTCGCCGACTTCGTGAGCCGGGTGCTGGGCCCTGAAGCCACGCTCTGGGACGACATCACCAAGGGACTCTCCTACGCACCGGGCTACACGATCATGGGCGGCACCTCGAACGTGATGCGCAACATCCTCGGCGAGCGCGTGCTCGGTCTGCCTCGCTGACGCTGTCGGGCGACTACCGTCGGCCGCATGGCTGACCTCCTTGCGCTGTCCTCCCAGATCATCGACAGCGGACTCACCGATCAACCGGTGAACCGCGTCACGAACGAACTCAGCGAGGTTGCCGGCGACATCGCCATGGTGGAGAGCTTCAGCCATTGCGTCGCCGTGCGCACGGACGATGGCCTCGTGTGCTTCGACTCGTCGGGCGTGGGCACCGGCCAGGCGGTGCGTCAGTCGCTGCGCGGGTGGAGCGACCAACGGGTGAGTCACCTGGTGTACACCCACGGCCACGCCGACCATGTGGGTGGCAGCATGTTCTTCGCCGACGACTCGCCCGTGGTGGTGGGGCACGAAAATGTGGCGCACCGCCTGGATCGGTACGACTTCACGAACAATTGGAATCTCATCATCAATGCCCGACAGTTCGGAGGCGTCCCCGGCGAACTGAACCTGTCGGTTGGCGACGGCGCGAGCGGCATGGGTGTGCAGGTGAATCCGAATGCCCGCAAATTCCTGCCGTCGAGCACGCTGCGCCCCAGCGACACGTTCGCCACCTCGCACACGTTGCAGGTGGGAGGCGAAGCCATGGAGTTGCACCACGCCCGAGGCGAGACCGACGATCACCTGTGGGCCTGGCTGCCGGAGCGCAAAGCCCTGATGACTGGCGACTTCCTGATCTGGAACTTTCCCAACGCAGGCAACCCTCAGAAGGTGCAGCGCTATCCCATCGAGTGGGCTGCCGCGCTGCGAGCAATGATCGCCGTGGGCCCGGAGTTGTTGCTCCCGGCGCATGGACTTCCGATCGAAGGCAAGGCACGCATTGCACGAGTGCTCGACGATGTCGCCACAGCGCTGGAGAACCTCGTCGCCGATGTCGTGGCCATGATGAACACTGGTGAGACGCTCGACACCATCATCCACACCGTGAAAGTGCCCGCCGAAACGTTGGCCAAGCCGTACCTGCGCCCGCTCTACGACGAACCCGAGTTCGTGGTGCGGGGTATCTGGCGGCAGTTCGGTGGCTGGTGGGACGGCGCAGCGTCGCGCCTCAAGCCCTCCCCCGACGCACACCTCGCCTCGACACTGGCCGATCTTGCAGGCGGTGCGGATGCCGTCCTTCGACGAGCCGAGCAGGCGGCATCTGATGGCGACCTTCGGCTCGCATGCCACCTCGCCGACCTCGCCGGTTGGGCGTCACCCGACGATCCCGCGATTCACGCCGGACGCTCGGCGATCTACATCGCCCGCCGCAAAGCGGAGCCGAGCCTCATGGCAAAGGGCATCTTCGCTGCGGCTGCCAAGGAGAGCCAACTGATCGTGGAGCGCGAATCGCTCACGAACGACTGAGCGTCACCAGCACCAACGCGACGACGGCGAGCACGAGACCGAACGCCTGCCACCTGGTGATGCGTTCTTTGTCCACGACGAACGCCAACGTCACCGTGCTCGCGGGATAGAGCGATGCCACCACGGCAACCACGCTGAGCAGGCCGTCGCGCACCGCCACCATGTAGAGCCAATTGGCGCCCATATCGAAGGCCCCGGCAAGCAGCGCAATCCGCATCGACGACACATGCCGAACCGGTCGGATGCGCCCCACCGCTGCAACTCCCAACAGCAACGGAACCGACGCCACGCGGGCGATCACCAACGGCCAGAGTCCGGAGTTCGGATCGGCGTGGTCGAAGGCAACGAACATCAGCCCGAAGCAGGCACCCGCACTGGCCGCGAGCGCGACAATGCGCGGCGGCGTGTGATGCCGATGCCCTCCGAGGGCTCCGCTCACCAGAGCAACCGCGGAGATTGCTGCTGCGATCCCGCAAAGGGCCAACACCGATGGCCGCTCGCCGGAGATCAACGCCGCAACCACTGGCAGTCCGGCACCAACAACGGCACTGGTGGGTGCCACCACCGCAACATCACCGTGAGCGAAGCCGTGATAGAGGCTGGCGATCCCGATCGCGCCGACCACTCCGCCGAACGACATCCACCACCATGTAGAGGCGCCCGGCGCCGAGGTACCCATGCCGATGGTCACGGCCCCAACGAGCACGAAACTGACCACCTGACCGGTGGCCGCCACCACGACGCTGGGCTGCACGCGGCTCGCCCGGCCACCGAACCAGTCGCCTACGCCGTAGACCAGCGCGGATGCGAGGGCGAGCAGGACGGGCACGGCCCACAGTCAACCATGGCGCCTCCTCGACACCATCGGCGAGTCAGCGTGGCGTGTTGCGAAGCTCCGCAGAGATGGCGACGGCGACGGCATCCTCGAGGCTGGGATCGGGCTCCAGCCACAGCGACGCGTCGGCGAAGAACTGTTCGTAGTGGGAGATGATGTCGAACTCTGACGGGGTGAGTTCTTGGGCCGACATGGGCATTCCTCCATCGGGCTCAGCAGTACTACGCCGCAAAGGCCGGTTTGGTTCACTCCATCGTCGAGCGCAAGAAGCCGAGCTGTGCTGCCAATGCCTTGTAGGCGCGAAAGGACCGACTCTTCACCGTGCCGAGCGGTAAACCCAGCGTTTCGGCTATCTCCTGCTGCGTGTAACCCTCGAGATGCTGCAGTCGCACCACCTCCTGGTCCTCCTTGGGCAGCGCGTCGATGGCCAGTCGAACCTGAGCGATCTCCCACGCTGCGGTCTCATTGAGCGGCAGGCTCACCAGGGCATCGTCGGAAGGGTCGACGAATTCCAGCGGAGTGCTCGGCCGCCTGCCTTCTCTGCGCGCCACGTCGATGGCCACGCGACGGGCGATGGTGACCAACCAGGGAGCGATGTCGCGCTCGATATCGAGCCCGGACGAGGCCCTCCAGGCCTGCACGAACGTCTGCTGCGTCGCCTCCTCGGCCAGCTCGCGATGACGTAGCGTCTGCATGCACACGGATGACACCAGGGAGGCGTAGCGCCGATACACGGCCCGTACCGCCTCTTCGTCGCCACGCTGGAACGCCTGGAAGGTCTCCGCGTCGAGCGAGTCCACGGGACCCAACCTAATCTCGCCCTGAACACTGCACAATTGCCCATTGGGGCATAGGACCGAGCGTCGGCCACGAACCTTCACTATCCTTGCCACGTCCGGCCCGAGGAGGTGCGACATGTCAAGCTACGAGAGCGGCAGCGTTGCTGCCTTCGAAGAGGTCGTGCTTCGCCACAGCGCCGACGCTGCGATGCTGCTGCATCCCCGAGATGGTGTGGTGTACGCCAGCCCGGCGATGGCACACGTCATCGGCATCGACCCCGTCGAGTTCCTCGGCAAGTTCGCTGGCGAATGGGTGCACCCCGATGATGTCGGGTCGGCCATCGAACACCGCACAAGGGCCGCCACCAATGGTCATAGCGGGCCGGCACTGATTCGAGGCCGTCACGGCGATGGCACCTTCCACTGGTTCGAGGCCGAGTGGTGGCATCTCTCCACCGAGCACACCGTGATGCACCTGCGCGATGCACAGCGCAACCACACG
>CANHST010000147.1 GCA_947463235.1 Acidimicrobiaceae bacterium | reverse complement strand
GTCCGAGCGGACCACCGGCACCACCTTGCGGGCCGGCATCACCAGACCCGGGTTGTCCTTCTGGATCGCCGGGTCGTTCCACATGGTGATGGCACCGGTGAACAGCTTGACGACACTCTCACCCGACAGCCGCAGGTTGGTGACCCGCTTGCCGTTGATCTTCAGGTTGTACATGAACGCCGTGCCACCGGCGACGACCGGCATATAGGCATAGCTTCCGGCAGCCGGGCTTTCGGGTGCCGAGCCGTCCTCCGGCTTGAACTGGAACGGGATGTCGGAGGCAGCGAAGTCGACCGTGCCGTTGAGGAAGTTCTTACGGCCAGCGGTGGAGCCGCTGGGGTTGTAGTCCACCGTGATGCCGAACTGCTTCACGTTCACGCGCATCGCGTCGATGGCATTCGCGGCCCACGACGAGCCCTCGCCCGAGATGCGCTGATAGTTCTCCGCCGCCGACGCGGGTGCCGACGTCGGCGTCACCACGCCGGCCAGCACGGCGCTCACCGCGACGGCAACCGACAGCGCCGCCACTCGGCGTCGAGCAACGAATCGGGGGATCATGAGGTCACCTCGGGGAGAGAGGAGCGGCTTGCATCGATACGTGCAATGTCGCCCTTGGAACGCGCTGCAGCCCGTTTGGTCTGGCGCTTGGAAAGTCGTCCTGCGGGTCGGCCGCCCAGGATGCGGGCGAGCGAGAAGAGAATGAGCACCAGGATCATCAGCACCGCTGCGGCGCCGAAACCACGGGCAATGAGGTTGTCGTTGCCCGACTTCACCAACACGTACGCAGCCAGCGGCAGCGACACCATCGGGTTGGCAGTGGGGTTCACGTTCAGCGACGCGGTGTAACCGGCCGTGAGCAACACCGGAGCGGTCTCGCCGATACCTCGAGCAACGCCCAGGATGACCGACGTGGTGAGACCCGAGCGAGCAGTCGGCAGCACCACGTGCCACACCGTGCGCCACTGCGGCGCACCGAGGGCCGCGGATGCCTCACGAAGGTTGCCGGGCACGAGACGCAGCACCACGTCCGCCGAACGGATGATGATCGGCAGCATCATGATGCTCATCGCGATCGATGCCGCCAGACCCGAGCGTTCGAACCCCAGCACCAGAATCCAGGTCGCGAAAATGAACAAACCGGCCAAGATGGACGGAAGTGCTGTCATGGCCGTGACCACGGTGCGCACCAACTTTGAGACGCGACCACTGGATTCGTTCAGGAAGACGGCGCACGCCAAGCCCAAGGGCACGGTGATCACCAATGCGATGGCCGTCATGATCAGCGTGCCGACAATTGCGTGGCCGATACCACCCGAGGTCAAGGGTTCCGAAGGCCCCGTGGCGCTGAGGTCGTTGACGTAGAAGTTGGCCTTGGTGAGGGCATCCCAGCCCCGGTACAGCACGAAGAAGATCACCGACGCCAACGCCACCAACGCCACGAGCCCACTCATGGCCATCGCCACCGTCATGGACCGGTCGATCACCGCCGGCTTCTCGTCGTGCAGCGCCACCAATGCGGTGTAGGTGAGGAGGAACACCGCCAGGCCGACCACAACGAAACCGAACTTGCCGTGCAGCGGAGTGAGACGGCCGAACAGCAGGGCCGTGGTGCACACCGCGCTGAGCAAGGCCCCGGCGAGGTCGAGCACATCGCGACGTGAGATCTTGCCGATCGCCCGGCGTTGCGGAGCAGCGGTCGTCGCTGTCGGCCGCGCCGGCAGCACCGTGCGCGGGCCAGCGGCAGGCACCGTGGCCTCCTGCGCCGCGTGTCCTTCCCGTTGCCCCATGGAATCGATGGTGGAGGTCATGCTTCGCTGCTCGCTCCCGAACGCGACCGGGCGATGAACCACGAGGCGGTGAAGTTCACTACGAGGGTCACCGCAAACAGGGTGAGGCCAGCGGCCATCAGCCCCGACAACTCGAAGCCCGATGCCTCCGAGTACCGCAACGCAATGAGGCTCGACACCGAGTTGGCACCCACCTCGAGGACGCGGAACTTGATGACGAACTCCGGCGAGATGATGAGGAGCACGGCGATGGTCTCGCCGAGTGCTCGGCCCAGACCCAGCATGGTGCCGCCGATCATGCCGCCACGGCCGAACGGCAGTGTGACAACTCGAATCATTCCCCAGCGGGTGGAACCGAGTGCGAAGGCACCTTCACGTTCGCCGGGTGGCACCTGCGAGAAGACCTCGCGCATCACCACGCACTGAATGGGCATCACCATCATCGCGACGACGACACCGGCGATGAATGCGGAGGCCGAATAGACCGAAGCGCTCGAGAGCGGACTGGTGGGGTCGGCTCCATTCACCTTGAAGAAGGGCAGCCATCCGAACCAGGAGTTGATCCAGCGGGACACACCCACTACCTGACCCTGCAACAGGAACAGGCCCCACAGCCCGTACACCACGCTGGGCACAGCAGCCATCAGGTCGACCAGCGCCACCAATGTGGACCGCAGCCACGTCGGCGCGACCTCCACGATGAAGAGCGCCGTGAGAATGGAGAGCGGCAATGCGATGGCCACTGCGACCAACGCGATGAGCAACGTGCCGACCAGCACCGCGGCCACACCGAAGACATTGCGGTCGGGCTGCCACTCGGAGGTGGTGAAGAACGCGACACCTCGAGCCTGCAACGCGTCGAAGGCCTGGTACGACAGGAACACTCCGACCGCCACCATGAGGGCCAGCACGAGCACGCCGCTCGACGACACGATGCCGAAGAAGGCGCGGTCGCTGCGGATTCGCCGCGACGTGAGCGACTGCGGCGCTGCCGGTTCGCCTTCAGCGACCGCTGGCCGCGTCGTGAGCGTGTCCATGGGTCACACCAGCCAGGCGACGACCACGACCATCACGATGGCGGTGGCGAGGCTCATCAGCAACACATCGGGATGCCGCGCATGGCTCCAGAACGACTGACGCGGGGCCGTCGGCTGCGGGATCGGCGCGTAGTTCATCGCCGGGTTCTGCACGTAGGAACCGGGTGCGTACGCCTGACCCATCGGCGGCCCGACGTGACCGCGCTGATCTACCAGGCTGGCGAACACCGTGGCGAACACCCGGGCGAATGCATCGGCATCGATGGACACCGTGATCTCCTGCGGTGCAGGGCGGGCGGGTGCCAACTGCTGGGTGACCACCGGCAACGGCGCAGGAGCGATGACGATCGGCTCTTCTTCAACAGGGGCCTCAACAACCGGGGCCTCAACAACCGGGGCCTCGACAACAGGGGCCTCAACGACCGGCTCGGGGCGCCAGGCAGCCGCCTCGGCGGCCGCCGCAACACGACGCTGTGCTTCCGCGTGGGCAGCTGCGATCTGCTGCTGCGACTCGGCGCGGGCAACGGCGAGGGCTTCCTCGTACGAGCGTTGACGCTCTTCGATCAGCGGGTCCAGACGCTCACGCAACTGGCGACGAGCTGCGACCTCGTCGATCGTGTGATCGGTGCGATCCAGTCGATCGGCTTCCTGCAGCGTCGAGCGAAGCTGCAATGTGAGCATCGCGATGCCGGCGCGCGGCGAGAGTTCGGTGGTCTGAGGTTCATTCGCCATGTTGCACCTGCGGAAGATCGGGACCGGACGCGAGGAGACGTGCCACTTCGGACGCGGTGTCGCGACGGATTTGCTCAAGATCGGATTCGTGGCGGGCTGCCAGATTCGCCAATTCGTCTTGCGCCAGATGGAGTTCATCGCGCAGAGCGTTCTGGATCTCGGCGTCACGAGCCGCAATGCGTTGCTGCGATGCCGCCACACGATCCTTCGCCGCGCTCAACTCCGCCTGCAGGCGCTGATACTCCGAGCGCAGCCGCGCCTCTTCGTCGAGCGAGATGCCATTCATCGCAGAGCCGGTCATCGCAGAGCCGTTCGCCGCAGCGCCGTTCATCGCAGAGCCGTTCAACTCAGTCATGCCCATCATCCGATCCACGCCATCAGCGCTGCCAGGAGCGCGGTGACCGCTGTGATCGGCACCACGACCCGCACCATGACCGAAGAGAACGCACCTCGCGTCTCAACCGACGGCTCGTCGGCCACTGGTGCCGGAATCGGCGACCAGAAGTTGTCGAAGGTATCGACCTGGGTATCGGCCGCAGGCGCATCGAATCGGGCAAGCACATCCGACTGGCTTGCGCCAGCGATCACCGGAGCCGACGGGCTGAGCAACGACTCGAGTTCGACGAGCATCGATTCGAGATCGGTCGACTTCACCTGGGCGAGCAATGAGCGAACCGCATCCCTCGACGCCCCCGGAGCCGGCAGGTTCACCGGCGTCGCGGCCAGGCCCGGGGCCGGCAGCGACGCCGCAGGGGCATCAAGCACCGGTGCATCGGTCAGTGGCTCCACTTCCAGCGATGCAACCGCCAACGACTCACCGGCGGGCGACTCAGCCAACAGCGGTGCAGCGGCTCCCATGATCTCGCATGCCTCGAGATGCGCGATGTGCAGGCGCATCGCTGCACGAGCTCGGGCATCGTCGATGAGCGCCTTGCTCTCCTGCTTCTCGAACGCCCACCACTCGTCGAGCACCGACTGCAATTGGCGCTCGAAGCGTGCATCCTCGGACTCGCGCACCTCGAAGGCCTCGTTCACCACCTGCTCGATCGACGTCGAGGTCTGCTGGCTCCGAGCCGCGAGCACGCTCAGCGCAGTCGCCGCCTGGCGGGTGGTGCGCTCGAGCATGTCGCGGTCGGTCGTCGTGCCGGGGGGTAGCACGAGAGCGTCGGCGGACGAAACGGGCAGCGATGCAGCAGCAGAATGTGCGAGCGCCGATGCCAGCACCGTGTGGGAATGTTCGTCGGTCTCGGCGGAGATCGCGGCCACCTCTGCGTCGGCCTCCGCGCGGCGCTGCATGATCGATCGCTGCGCATCGAAGAACTGCCGGGTGAGACGAGCATGAGTGGCGCTGATCTGAGCCAACTGGCCATCGTCCTGCGGCAGCGAGGCACGCGCACGGGCCATCGACTCGAGGAAACGCAGTTGCTCGGTGCGCAACGATTCGAAGAAGGCAACGACCTCGACCGCGAGGTCGGTCGGCCGTGTCTCGCTGGGCGTGAGGGCGGTCTCCATGCCTGTCCGACAGTAGAAGTGCCCGATGACGACCATATGAATGACGTATGTGTTCGGGGTGTCTCCCAGATGAAAGACAGAGCACCAGCTCGTCAGAGCGCGCGCAAGCCACTACCTCGTGTGATATCTCCGGGTCGCGGCGTCGGATGTGATCACCCGACGACGCCCGAACACGTGTCGTGGTGTCAACCCACTCGGCGTGATGTGAACGGGGCCGGTCAGCCGAGCAGCAACAAGACGAACGCCAGCACGACAGTGATGCCCACGATGGGTAGCACCGCGTGCGACAGAAGGTTCAACGACGCCGAGGGTGCCGCCGCTGCGACATCGGTCGCGGTGCTGTCGACCGGCGTCGCGGGAGCGGCGGGCGGAGCTTCAGGCGTGGCCAACATCGGCGTGGCCAACATCGGCGTGGCCAACATCGGCGTGGCCAACATCGGCGTGGAAGGCGGAGCGACCGGCGGTCGCATCTCGTCGGTGGGAGCTGCCGACGCCGTCGTCGCTCCAACTGATCGGAGCAGTTCCACGGAACCGATGTGCGCTCGGTGCAGCCGTTGCGCAGCAAGCGACTTGGCGCGCTCCAGAAGTGGGTCCCTACTGCCTTCCTCGAATGCCACCCACTCCTCCACTACGGCGAGAAGTCGGGCTTCGTAGTCGGCAGCGACTCGAAGGTGCTCCTCGAGTACCGCGGCGATCCCATGCTCGAGCACGTCGGCATCGCCACGGAAGCCTTCGAGCAGACGGGCATCGACGGAACCGGTCGCGGTGGAGTGGCGAGCGATCGCCGACGCGGTGACCGTGGCAGCGTGCTCCTCGGTGTCGGTGAGGAGACGCACCATCGCGGCGCACGTATCCACGCGCGCCGCGAGAATGCGCTGCTGGGCATCCGACACCGGGTGGGCAGTGCGGTCTTGGACCCCGACGATGAAGTCGCGGTGCTCCACAGCCTCGCTGAGCGCATTGCGCGCCACCGACATGGCCTGTTCGAAACTGCTCCGCTCGCGCTGGAGCGTGTTCAGGTACTCCGACAGGGAACGTGCCTGCTCGATGACCGCCCGGTTCCGGGCGTCCTTGGTGGCCGACATGTACACCTCCCTCATCGAACGGCTCGGTACCTCCGACAGCGGAGGTGGAACACCGTCAGCGTAGGTCTCGTCAGCCGAAGCGAGCGTGCACCACCGCAGCCAAACGATCAGCTACGTCCTTGGCCACATCGTCGCTGGCGGCCTCCACCATCACCCGAATCAGTGGTTCCGTGCCACTGGCGCGCACCAGGATTCGACCATCACCGTGCAGCGACTGTTCAGCATCGGCGATCTCCACCGCGAGTTCCTCTGCGGCGTGCGGGTGGCGCTCGGCCACCTTCACGTTCACCAGCACCTGCGGGTACCCCACCATCACTTCGGCGGCGAGATCGGCGAGCGAGCGGTGATGACCGTGTACGTACTCGGCCAACCGCAAACCTGCCAGCAGACCGTCGCCGGTGGTGGCCAAATCGCGATAGATGATGTGCCCGCTCTGCTCGCCACCCACACTGAAGCCACCCTGGTCGAGCGCTTCAAGTACATAGCGGTCGCCCACTCCTGTGGTGACCACCTCGATACCGGCCTGCGCCATCGCCCGATGAAAGCCGATGTTGCTCATCACGGTGACCACCACCGTGTTGCCGTGCAGTTCGCCGAGTTCGCGCAGTTGCAACGCTGCCAACGCGATCAGCCGGTCGCCATCCACGGCTCGGCCAAGATGATCCACTGCGATCACCCGATCGCCGTCGCCGTCGAATGCCAGACCTAGCGTGGCACCCTCGGCCACCACTGCTGCAGCCAATGAGGCCGTGTGGGTGGCACCGCAATGGTCGTTGATGTTGCGACCGTCGGGCGAGGCATGCAACACCGTCACCTCGGCGCCGAGTGCCGTGAACACCGCGGGCGCTACATGGCTCATCGCGCCGTTCGCGCAGTCGAGCACCACGCGCAGGCCACGCAGCGAACCGTGGCCGTCCACCAGGTGCAGCACGTAGCGATCGCGTTCGTCGATCGTCGCAGGCGTATGGGCATCGGCGGTCGCGTCGAACCGAAGCGCGGCCTCGATGGCTCGCTCGGTCTCGTCGATCAGCTTCAACCCACCGACGCCGAAGATCTTCACCCCGTTGTCCTGCCAGGGGTTGTGTGAGGCCGTGATCATCGCTGCCGGGCAGCCGTGCTGCGAAGCCAACCATGCCAATGCGGGCGTGGGCACCATCCCGACCGACACCGGCGCGGCTCCACCCGCGGCAAGGCCGGCAACCATCGCAGCTTCGAGTTCCGGTCCCGACTCGCGGGTGTCGCGCCCGATGAGCCACTGCCCACCACCGAGTACCTCTGCGGCGGCACGGCCGAGCGCAGTGGCGTACTCGGTAGTGAGTTCGCTGAGCGCCACACCGCGCACACCGTCGGTTC
>CANHST010000146.1 GCA_947463235.1 Acidimicrobiaceae bacterium | reverse complement strand
GGTTGGGAACCCAGCACATCGCGCTCCGACCCGGTGGAGCTGCTGGTGGAATCCAACCGCACCCGCATCCAAGAACTGGTACCGCTTCGGTACAGCCGAATGGCGGCGTCGCCGTTCGCCTTCCTGCGTGGCTCGGCGCTCGTGATGGCGCACGACCTGGCCACGACGCCCACCACCGGACTGGAAGTGATGCTCTGCGGCGACGCACACATCGCCAACTTCGGACTGTTCGCCAGCCCCGAGCGGCGCTTGGTGTTCGACCTCAACGACTTCGACGAAGCCTGCCGCGGCTCGTTCGAGTGGGATGTGAAGCGCTTTGCAGCCAGCATCACCGTGGCAGGCAGGGAGCGCGGTCTCGGCCCCGCCCAGACCACCGCACTCGTCATCGGCGCGATGCGCGACTACCGCGACTGGATGGAGCGCTACGCCTCGATGTCGCGGCTGGATCTCTACTACGCACGGATCGATGTCGATGTGCTGATGGGTTACCTCGGCGAGGATCTGCGACGACGGGCGCAGGCAATGGCCGACAAAGCCACCGGGAAAAACCATCTCAAGGCACTCAGCAAGCTCACCACGGAGGTCGACGGACGTTGGCAGATCGTCGACGACCCGCCACTGGTGGTGCGCAGCGACAGCCCCGAGATCCGTCGACGCCTGGCTGCCATTCTGGAGCAGTACCACGCCACGTTGGCCAGCGATCGCCAGGCTCTGTTCGACCAGTACCGATTCGTCGACTTCGCTCGAAAGGTGGTGGGCGTCGGCAGCGTGGGCACCCGTTGTTGGATGGTGCTGTTGCAGGGTCCGAACGGCGGCCCCCTGTTCCTGCAGTTCAAAGAGGCGCGCCAGGCCAGTCCCCACGTGGCACTCGGCCGCAAGCCCGCCACCCATGAAGGACGACGCGTGGTGGAAGGTCAGCGTGCGTTGCAAGCGGTCAGCGATGTGTTGCTGGGCTGGGGCACCGACGAGGCGTCGGGCGTCAACTACTTCGTGCGACAACTCTGGGACGCCAAAGGCAGCCTCGACATCTCGGTGATGCGGAACTCCGGCTTCAGCGAGTACGTCCGTGCCTGCGCCTGGGCATTGTCTCGGGCCCATGCGAACACCGGTGATGCCCCGACCATCAGCGGCTATCTCGGCACCTCCGACACGTTCGGCGAGTCGATCGCCGCCTTCGCCGAGGGCTACGCCGACCAGACCGAACGCGATCACGCCCGATTGGTGCAGGCGCTCGCCGACGGGCGCCTACCGAAGTTGCCCTAACGACGGATCAGTCCGCATCGGAGCCGAACGCCCACGTGGTGGGAAGGTCGGCACCACCCTCGGGGCACCAACGCTCGCCCACGTGCAGACGCATCGCCGGCGTGGCAATGGGCCCGGCCACCAGCATCTCGCCCTGGGCGAACGAACGCGCTTCGGCGATCATCGACTTCGGCACATGCGAGAACACCGAGGCGAGTTCTTCGATGTCCACCACGGAGTTCATTCGCATGAGGATCAGGTTGTCGCACTGCGACACCACGTTGCGATGGATCTTCTGCGGACGCTGGGTGCTGACCACCAGATGCACGCCGTACTTGCGGCCCTCGCCGGCTACCCACACTCCGTAGTCGGTGATGGCTCGTTCCAATGCACTCGGCGCATTGGGAGCCAGCACGTTGTGCGCTTCATCGATCACCAGCAGGATCGGCTGACGGTGAGCGCGACGACGAAGAAAGCCCATCACCGCCAACGAGACCACCGATCGAGCCCGCTGATCCGCCAGCGAACCGGTGTCGAGCACCGCGGCGCGCGTATCGACGAGGCGCTCCACGAGCGAGGCCGTACCGGGTTTCGCCCACACCTCCCACTCGGCAACGCGGAGGTTGCCGAGTCGCTGCAGCAACCGCTCGGCGGCGGCATCATCGTGCTGCTGGAGTTGTGCCACCACGTCGTCGAACCCGTACGACGGCCGATCCGACAGCGCCTCGACCGCCTCCATGAACGCGCTGTACTCGGCGCCGTCGAGCAAGGGGTCGAGGTCCACGGTGAGCGCCTGTTCGTGCAGCGCGAGTTCCGACAGGTGAATCGTGAGCGGATACTCCGCGGCATCGGCGCGAGCCACCACCACCTCACCCGCAGCCTTCATCCCGGCCTTGAGGTCTCGGTAGGCGCGTTGGCTCATGGGCGGCTCACCGCGCCGACGAATCTCCTCACGAGAACGAAGCGTGCCCAGATGCACATAGTCCGAGTTCGGGTCGATGATGATCATCGGCAGCGTCGTGTGCACCAGCAGACGCTCGAGCACCGCACCGAGGCTGTAGGTCTTGCCCGAACCCGACTGACCCACCATGAACGTGTGGCGCGAGAAGCCCGATGCCTTCAGCATGCCCTCCGTCGCCACCGCGCTCACCGTGCCGAGGGGCAACGACACGCTCTTACCCATGCCACTGGCGAACAGCGACGCCACCACCCGGGAATCGATCGGCTCCAGGCGACCATCGCGAAAGCCATCGCCGGACGGCGTCACCAGTTCGCCTGCCTCCACCGCGGCAAGTACGCGGGCCTCGCCTTCCACGAACCGCATCGTCAACCCCACGTTGGCGCTCTGCACGGCGGTGGCGGCGGCTGCACCGAGCATGTCGCCCTCCACCTCGAGACGCATCGCTTCGCGTTCGCTGACGCGCAGTTCCAGCACCTGAGCCAGCAACAACTCGCCCGCTGGCGAGCGCACGCCGGTGAAACCACCGACTTCCAAACCGGAGTCGAAGCCAGATTGGAAGCCAATGTCGCGCCCGTTCAGCGACCACACCGCAACTGGCGTGGGCATGTGATCCATGATGTCGCGACGGATGTCGCTGGGGGTGGGCCGGACCGATGCAGCTCGTTTCGTCACCCGTTCATCTTGTCACCGAGGCCGAGTTGGCATCACATACCGTTGGCCCGCTCAGGGCGGATGACCACCACCGGGCAGTGGGCGTGATGAGTGCAGGCGTTGGACACCGAGCCCAACAGCATCCCCACGAAACCGCCGTGACCGCGGCTGCCGACCACCACGAGGTCGGCGTTGCGAGAGGCTTCGATCAACGCATGTGCACCGGAGCCGATCTCCAGCACACAGTCGACGGGCAATCCTTCCGCCCTCACGGCAACAACCGCTTCCTCCAACAACACCTTGCCGGAAGTTTCCAGTTGTTCGAGGACAGCACCCCCGCCGTACGGGCTGGCGGCGATGGCACCCACCTCCACGCCGTGCACCAGCACCACCGTCATGTCGCGGCGCTTCGCTTCGTCGATGGCCCACGCGAGTGCGCGTGCCGCGTCCGGCGATCCGTCGACGCCAACCACGATCCTGCGAGTGAGTTGCTCGTTCATGAGGACCTCCTCATTCCGAGACCTCTGGGGATGGAGTCTCTGAGATCAGTGTGCGCCACGATCGACGCCAGCCCCATGGGCGAAAGTCATCAGTCCTGTTCGGCCAACACATCGGCGCTGACGGCCAACGCAACGGCAACCGCCGCAGCGCGCTCGACCACCACGCTGAAGTAGCGACCCGCGGCCGCACCGTTATTCATCGGCGGGTCGCCCAACGAGCGCAACAGCGCACCCACTTCGTGCGGCAGGGCGATCGGTTCCACCTCCGGCAGTTCCGGCGCCGTGCGCCACAGGTCGGGTTGCCGCTGCGCCTGCCCGCCACGCTTGCTCTTGCGCCGCTGGTTGGTCTTGGTGCGGTTCGGTACCTGGCTCATGCCTCATCCTCTCCGGCGAGCAATTCGTCGGGGCGCAGGCCGAGGGCGATGCGCAGTTGATCGGTGCTGAGATCGCTGAGCGAACTGCTCTTGGGCAGCACGAGGTTGGCGATGTGGCGCTTGCCCTCCACCACTTCCTCCACCCGCTCGTCCACGGTGCCGGGGCACACCAGACGGTGCGAAATGACGGTCTTGCTCTGCCCGATGCGCCATGCTCGGTCGCGTGCCTGGTCTTCCACTGCCGGGTTCCACCAGCGGTCGTAGAGCACCACGTGGTTGGCGTTGGTGAGGTTCAAACCGGTGCCGCCGGCCTTCAGCGACAGCACCATCGCTCCCGGGCCTTCGAGCCGCTGGAAATCGGCCACCATGGTGTCGCGAACGTTGCGCGCCAGGCTGCCGTCGTAGCACTGCACCTGCATCGGGAAGACCTGACTGAGATGCTCGGCCAGGCGGCGGCCCCACGTGGCGAAGTGGGTGAAGATGAGGATGCGTTCACCCGCAGCGAACACGCTCTCGCAGATCTCCTCCAACCGGGCCAACTTGCCGGAGCGGCCGGCAAGCGGCAGACCGTCGTCGCGGTATGCCGCCGGGTGGTTGCAGATCTGCTTCAGCGCCGTGATGGCGGCCAACACCGCACCCTGCTTGGCTTCGGGGCCATCGGGATCCTGCACATCGGCCAGCAGCGTGTCGAGCACCGCTTGGTACAAGCCGATCTGCTCGGGGGTCATCGTGCAGTGGTCGAGCTCGTCGATCTTGTCGGGCAGCTCGGCGGCCACTTCTGGTTCGGCCTTCGTGCGGCGGAACAACAGAATGCCGTTCAGGGCACGCAATGCAGCCTCGCCATCACCCGACATCTGCGAGATGAACGACGGTCGCGACCCCACGAGACCGGGGTTGGTGAAATCGAGGATGGCCCACAGGTCGCCGAGGCCGTTCTCGATGGGCGTGCCCGTGAGCGCGATGCGGCTGCGCGCCGACAGGCGTCGCAGTTGCTGCGAGGTGTCGCTGGTGGGGTTCTTGATGGCCTGCGCTTCATCGAGCACGATGCGGCCCCACGTGGTGACGGAGAGCTGGTCGACGTCGCGTACGGCCGTGGCGTACGTGGTGATCATCACGTCGGCCCGCTCGATCTCGCGCTGCAGCGCCTGATCGCTCGAGCGGTCGGCGCCGTGGTGTACCACTACCCGCAGACCTGGAGCAAAGCGGCGAGCCTCCGAGGCCCAGTTGCCCACCACGGCTGCCGGTGCCACCACGAGGGCTGGCCCGTTGCCGCGGCACTGTGCCAGATGCGCCAGCATCGTGGGGGTCTTACCGAGACCCATGTCGAGCGCAAGACACCCACCGAGCTCGGCGGCATCGAGGAAACCCAACCAGCCGAGCGCCTCGGCCTGGTAGGTGCGCAGTTCACCATCGAACCCATCGGGGCGCGTGACCGGCGAGGTGCCCGCTGCGCCAGCCTTGCGAATGATGTCGGCAGCCCAGCTGTTGCCGTGCACGACGGTGCCACCGGCGAGCCCGGAACCATCGAGGCCGATGCTGGCGCGCAGAATCTCGGCGCCGGTCATCGTGGTCACGCCAGCGCGTTCCTCCAATGCCGCCGCAGCCTTCTCCAGGTCGACGCGGTCGACCTCCACCCACTTACCGTTGCTCTGCACCAACGGCCGCGCCTGCCGGGCAAGGTGCTTCACCTCTGCCATGCTCAGCTCGAGATCGTCGAACAACACGGTCCAGGCCACGTTGGCCAATTGGTGAGCGCCTACCACCGAACCTGCTGGCGTATCCGCGAAGAGCCGCAGCGAGGGCTTCGCCTTCTTCCGCGACATCGCAGGCACGCGTACGTCGAAACCGGCGGCCGAAAGGGTGGGCCCGAGGGTGGTCATGAAGTCCCACGCTTCGTCCTGGCTGAGCGCCACCTGACCGCGGCGTCGAATGCCGGCGCGGTCGAGCGCCGGGAACAAACGGCCGAGCCGCAACCATTCGGCATTCAGCGTGGAGCCGCCACCTTCGGTGCGCAATGCCACATCGATCGGAATCAATCGTCCCTTGCCGGCTGGCGCCTTCACCGACACCACCCAGACACCACCGGTCTCCGGAGGGTCGAGTTCCACGACGAGCTTCTTGCGATTCGTTGCGATGACACCGCGCGTCCACTGCTCGAGTTTGCGGGAGGTATCGCTGGCAAGGTTGGCGTTCGCCATGAACCCCGAGCCGTCCATGCGGGCGATGATGGTGTCGTTCAGATCGGTGGGCGTGTTGGCATGCGGCGGTGATGCCGGCAACTCCATTCGTTCCACACTCTCGCCAACGATGGCCTCCACCACCGATGCCACCACAGCGGTGGTGACCGAGCGTCCATCGCCGCCGCCCAACGCCGTCACCGGCGCCGGCATGGCCCCGGCGAGTGCGTCGACCTCGGGGCCGTCGGTCAGCGCCGGCAGCCATCGAACTGCGGCCTCCACCGGGCCGTTGCCGTCGGGTCGCTTCACGATCTTCAGGCTGGGCACCACCGAGCCGCGCACGACCAGTCGGACCCCTTCGAGCGCTGCGTGCCCCATCCAGGCCACGCTCGGGCCCACACCCTCGCCCACCTGGCCGCCGCCAACGGCCACCAGCCAGCCGAGCGCGTCCTTCATGCTGATGCTCAGCGCATCGGCGTGCACGCCATCGGGAAGGTGCACACCCTTGTGAACCTGCCAGCCGTGCGGCGGCCCGCCCACCTTCTCGATGCGATTCGCCAGCGCGTCGTGGTCTTCGGGAACGCAACCGCGGCCACCGGCCCACACCACCACCTGCCCGGCATGCCAGGTGGCCTGCAGTTCCACCTCGCCGGGTTCCATCACCTCGAACTGCAGGTCGTCGAAGTCGTCGCTCTTGGCGGGTTCGGGTTCAGGCGTCAGGAACACCGAGGTCGGCGCATCCGGCAGCAACAAGGCGGCCGTGTCGAGCAGGCGCTGCAGCGTGTCGAGGAAGTCGTTGAGCACCTGGTCGCGTTCGCCGCCACCCAAGCGCCGCACCGATGCCACATCATCCTCGGTCTCCACGATGAGGCGCTCGAGCAGCGTCAGCGAGGCGCGTTCGTCGGCGCGCAGCAGTGCAAGGTGCTCGTCGGACGCGCTGCCGTCGGTGATCGACCAGATCGCAGCTTCGAGTTCTCGGGTGGGAACCATGCACATCCGTCCTGTGACGCACGGGGCGACACGTCGACGCGGGTGGAGGGGTGCGGCAGGCGCGTGCCGCACGAAGTGGGTACCGAAGGGCATCGGTTGCGTTCGACCGTGGTCTCCCGCACGGGCGGTACGAGAAGCTCGTACCCGCGGGGCGCCGCCCCCGTGGAGCCCACTGTACCCGATCAGCGCAGTCGGGTCACCACGCTGACGCCCGGTTGAGCGAATTGGCCCATCGCCGGCAGCGCATCGGGAATGTCGCCGAGCGCCAGTCGCTGCGTGACCATGGCCGTCGGATCCAGCCGGCCGTCCAGCATCAATGCGAAGACTTCGTGGAACCGAGATGACGACAGACCGTGTACGCCGAGCACTTCGAGTTCGTCACGGATGACTCGCGAGATCGGGAAGTCGGCAGTCGGAGCGGGGAACAGACCGATCTGCACATGGCGGCCCAGCGGCCGCAGGCTGAACACCGAGCTCGCCGCCGTCACCGCATGGCCGAGGCAATCCACCGACACGTGGGCCCCTCCGGTGAGCTCGTGCACGGCGGCGGCCACGTCGGTGTGAGCGCTGGCATCGAGCAGCACATCGGCACCCACCTTGCTGGCCAGTGCCAATGCATCGCTGGAGATGT
>CANHST010000145.1 GCA_947463235.1 Acidimicrobiaceae bacterium | reverse complement strand
GGTTCCACGACGTCGCCCATGCCAGTGGCGTGCGAACGCACCAGTGCCACCTGCAGCTCGGCGGTTCGATCGGCGGGAATGACCGTGTTCGCCAGGGAGCCGAACCCGGTGGTGACGCCGTAGACGGATTGGTCGCTCTCGACGAAACCATCCACGAGCGCCGCGCTGCGTTCCATGGCCGAGCGCGCTTGCTCGCCGAGCGCAGCGTCAGCACCGTGGCGAGCCACCGCCACCACATCGGCGATGGTGAGGCCGCGGCCATTCACGAGCACGGTCCCAGGGTTGGCGGCAGACTGCATGTGTTTCATCGTATGCAACAGCCTGCCATACTGCGCAACATGTCCGATGCCCCCACGAACGGTAGACCGAGAGCCACCGACCGTGGCCTGGCGCTGTTGCGCGTGGTGGCAGACCATCCTGGCGGCATTGCGTTGGCCGATGCAGCCAGAGCAGTCGATCTCACGCCCAGCACGGCATTGCGGCAACTGCGCTCGCTCGAATCTGCCGGTTTCGCAGCGCGCGACAGCGAAGGTCGGTTCGCTCCAGGCAGCGAATTGCTGCGCATCGCCCGCTCGCTCGCCGGTGCTGCCGCACTCCCCCGGCTGGCCGAACCGATCCTCGTGGCACTGGCGCAATCCACGGGCGAATCGGCGTACCTCGCCGAGGCCGCCGACCAGACCCACGCCGTGTATGCCGCCATGGAACCCGGCAAGCATGCGGTGCGGCACGTGAGTTGGCTAGGGCAGCGAATTGCCTTACACGACACCGCGGTCGGTGCCGCGCTCAGCGGCACACTCGATCCCGATGGCACGGCCGTGCGCACCGATGCGGTGGAGGAAGGCGTCACCGCCGTATCGGCCTCGGTCTACGGCGTGGGCGGCGCCATCATCGGCGCCCTCAGCGTGGTCGGGCCCAGCTTCAGGCTGCACGGCCGCAAGCTCCAGACCTCACGCTCGGCAGTGGCCAAGCAGGCCCGCACGCTCAGTTCGTTGGCGGGGGCACCAGCGAGCGCAACGACTCGTAGTCGCTCAGTTCGCACTGCACAAACCCGTTGATTCGCAGCCGAGCCAGCGTTGCCGACAGCGCTGGGTCGAGCATCGCTGCGGCGAACGCCGCGCGCACTTCGGCACGACGCGACGCCAACTTCTTCGCCATCACCAAGGGCAGCGTGCCCACCGAAGGCCCGTGGCCGATGATGTGCAGGCGACCCACCGTGGTGGGTTCGACCTGGGCGAGGAACTCGAAACTCATTGCATCGATCGACGCAACATGCGCCTCCCCGGACGCAACGGCGCGCATGCTGAGTACGTGCCCACCGGTTTCGAGCAACGTGGCCGGCCGGCCGCCCCATGCCCATTGCAGACTCACCCAGCCCGACAGACTTTCGTAGTCGTTCACCGCGACCACCGTGGTGGGGTTGCGGCGGAGTTCCTCGATGCCGATCGGCTTCGACGCCACCAGTACCGATCGGTAGCGGCCGTTCGACGCAAACGGCACATTCACGTCGAACGCGCCGATCACCTCCACTACGTGTTCCAGCTGCGTGACCAACGGCCAACCGCAGGTCTGACCCACTAGCAACTCCGGTGAATGCCAGGCACTGTGCAGGTCGAGTGATCGGTCGAGGAAGTCCGGGGCCCCATCGATGCGAGCCGCCACTGCTTTCCAGAGTTCGTCGTACGCGTCGTTCAGATGCGCGAAGGGGTACATCCCCAGATGTGCGATCACGGGCGAACTCCCGACGACAGCGGGTGGTCGGGCTGACTGAAGGGCGTGATCAGGTAGAGCCGAGCGACCTGGAGATAGCCGTGTTCGTAGAGGCCTGCTCCGGCCTCAGCCTCACGATCGGAACCCATTTCCGCATGCTTCGTCGGGATGTCGTACCACGCCAGGTCGGGCAATGCGTGGTGCGTGTGGTGCAGGTTGTTGTTGAGAAACAGGAACGACATCAGCGGCCCCGCCTTCACCACCGCCGATCGCGTGCCCGATGCGACCGCACAGTGCTCGACAAAGGAACGCAGATGCGTGCACGCGGACCCGCCGAGCACGAATCCAGCCACATACACCCACGGACTCATACCGATCACGCCGAACAGCCAGATGCCGAACACCACTGCGAGTCCGATGTGCACCAGCCACTCGACAGCGATCTTGGGATTCCGGCAGGCGCGCAACTCGCGTCGCCAGAAGCCGACCATGTCGCGCAGCACACCGAGAGTGAGCCGACCCAACAGCGTGCGCAGAGCGAGAATCCAGATACGCCGAAGTGGTCCGGCCGACTGCCACACGGCCGGCCGGAGGTAGAACGACTCAGGGTCGTCGTCGGGGTCGGTGAGGTCGCAGGAGTGGTGTTTTTTGTGGAGTGTCTTGTACCGAGGGAACGGAATCCACAATGACAGAGGAACGCTGCCGATTGCGGTGTTCACCCAGTTCCAGCGCGTGGGGTGCCCGTGGAGCATTTCGTGGCCGAGCGACATCCAGAGCCCGCCCAGCGGCACCAGCGCAATCAACTGCAGCGGCCACGCGATGGAGTCGTGAAACAGGATGACGGCAAGATACGCAAGACCAAAGCCGATCAGCACCAACACCGTGGTCCATTCGATCGTCGTTCTGGTCCGCGCTCCGGACACCGCTCCTCCTTCGCTTTCTTCGAATGCTTCGAATGCTTCGGCTCCGAACCATAACGGAACGGTCATCGGGATCACGTGGCAGCGTTCAGCGTCGTTGATACTCGTGGCGATAGCCGCTTCCGGCGCCGCCCATCGCCCCGACCGCCGCATAGTGGCCGGCCATCCGCGCCACGGCCGCTCGATCCAGCGTGACGCCCAGACCAGGGCCAGTCGGCACGGGCAGCACCCCTCCGCGCGGGCTCCAGTGGCCTTGCTCGACGGCAACGTCGCCCGTGAAACGAAACAGCGACTGGTGCGGCCGAATGATCGACGACTCGGCCGCCGTGAGGTGCAGGTACGCAGCCGTCATCACCCCGGCGTCGCCGCTGTAGCACCAGAAATCGATACCGAACGCGTCACACGCACGAAGGAAGTCCTGCGCCCGACGGAACCCACCGAGTTCGGCGATGTCGACGCAGATGCCGTCCGGAACACCTCGACGGCCCGCACGCACCAGCGCCGCCTCGTGGGTGGAGAAGCTGATCGGCACGCCGTCGGCGCGCAGACGCTCTGCCTCGTCGAGCGTGCGGCACGGGTCTTCCAGCCAGCCAACACCCAGGTCGGCCAGGCGATGGCAGACCTGCCGCGCCGTGGCCACGGTGTAGGCACCATTGGCGTCGAGCCGCTGCACCTTTCCCGGCCCCAACTCGCGCACCAGCGCTGCGACCATCGCCATTTCGTCATCGACCGGCAGCACGCCGAGCTTGCCCTCGAACACCGGTGAGTCGAACTGCTCCGCCATCTTCACGCAGTAGCGCACCACATCATCGGCAGTTGCCTCCATGCCGTCGCGCAGGGCGAAGTACTCAGTGAACGGCACTTCGTCGCGCACCTGCCCGCCGAGCAACTCCACCAGCGGCACCCCTGCCCTACGGGCTCGCAGGTCCCACATGGCCATCTCGATGGCACCGAAGGCGCGCCGCTCGCTGGCAGCGTCGTCCCACAGGCTGAATCCGGTGCTGGCCACGCATCGCGATTCGGCTTCATTGAGTTGGTCGGGCTCGAGCCCCAACAGGCGCGCCCCGAGCGCCTCCACCAGCACCACCTGGTCGCCGTGCGGCGACTCCCCGAGGCCCGTCACCCCGTCGGCATCGGTGACCTCCACGATGGTGGTGGTGAAGCTCCCGAGACGCCCGAACGAGAACCGATACGGCGCCACCATCGGCACGTTGATGGCCGTGGCCCGAACGGATGCAATCGAACTCATTGGAAGGTCGCCTTCATGCTGAGGGTGCGGGCGAGCATTGCTTCGTCGAGATGAATGCCCACACCCGGTTCGTCGGACAGCGTGACACGGCCACCAACGGCCCGCAACGGGGAGGACAGCGGGTAGTCGCGGCGGTCCAGGCTCCATTCAGGCGGGTCGAACGGCCACTCCACCCACTGCGAGCCGACTTCACCCGCGACACCAGCGGTGAGGTGCAGGTTGGCCAGCACGCCGATGCCGTTGCCCCACGTGTGCGGCGTGAACAGGTGGCCTGCAGCTACCACCTCTCGGCCGAACTCGGCCAAGCCGCTGATGCCCTGCGTGCACACTGCATCGGGCTGGAACACATCGAGGCAGCCGCGCTGGAGCAGCATGCGCAGCTCGTACGGTTCGCGGGTCATCTCCGCGCCGGCGATCCGCATGCTGCCCAGATCTCGAACGCGGGAACGCAGTTCGGCCATGCCCTCGTAGTCGCCACGGTGCAGTGGCTCCTCCATCCAGTACACGCCCAACGAGCTCAGTTCGCGGGCAACCGACCAGGCACGCTCCACGTCCCACGGACGTGCGGTGTCCCACGGCATTCGCCAGCCCTGGTTGCAATCCACCATCAGCGTCATTCGATCGCCGACCGCCGATCGAACCGCGGCCAGCACGGCCAGATCGTCGTCCACGGACGGGCGACCGAATCGCACCTTCATGGCTTCGAATCCATCGTCGATCAACCGTCGCGCCACTTCGGCCGTCTCGCTCGCAGCGCGGTGCACCGCCGTGGAGGCGTAGAGACGCAGCGTGGGCGAGGACCCGCCCAACATCCTCCAGACCGGCTGCTGCTCCACCTGACCGGCGAGGTCCCACAGGGCGATGTCGAGCGGCCACGGTCGACCAGCGTGGAACTCCACATTGGCCAGACGCGCCGCATGCTGAGCGAGGTCGCTTGCCTCCTGGCCGATGAAGTGCGAGGCATAGTCGTCGAAGCCGTACATCACGTCGCCCGAACCGACCCCGACTCGCCCGTCGGCGTCGGTGACGCGAACGATCGTGGCGGGGAATCGAGTGCGCGGACGAGGGTCCCAGGACGCGGGAAACGGCGGGTCCAGCGGCAGTTGGTGATGGGTGATGTCGATGGCGACGATCTCGCTCAAGTTGCCCCCCAATTCTTGATACAACCGTACAAGGAATCCGCCCGACGGTGTAGTGTCACACCACGTGAGTGACATCGCAGGGGACCAGAGCACCGGGCGTCGACGCGGTGGCCGTGAACGCAGCGCCGAGAGCCGCGGGCCGCGCCTCCCGGAGCAGATTCCGTACCGCCAGCCCTACATGCGCCTGAACCACACCGAAGTGGTGTCGGCCGACGAGATCGAAAGCATTCACGAAGCGTCGATCGAGATTCTCGAGCGCATCGGCATGGAGTTCAACTGCCCCGAGTCACGCAGCATCATGCGCGAGGCCGGCGCCGATGTGAACGAATCGAACATGCGCGTCCGCTTCCCTCGCGAACTGGTCGAGAGCTCCATCGCAAAGGCCCCCAGCGAGTACACGCTCCACAGCTGGAACCCTGCCAAGAACGTTCGCATCGGTGGTCGCTGGATGGCATTCAGCACTGTGGCCAGCACCCCGCACTACGTGGATCGCAATGGTGTGCGCAAGGCCGGCGACCGCGAGGGCTTCCGCGACCTGCTGAAGCTTGCGCAGATGCTCGACATCATCCACTACATCGGCGGCTATCCGGTGGAGCCCGTGGATCTGCACGCATCCGTGCGCCACCTCGAGGCGTCGTACGACATGCTCACGATGACCGACAAGGGCATCCACTGCTACAGCCTCGGCCGTCAGCGCAACCGCGACGTGATGGAGATGGTGCGAATCGCTCGCGGCATCGACCAGGCCACCCTGGATCGGGAGCCCTCCGTCATCACGGTCATCAACACGAACTCGCCACTGAAGCTCGACATTCCGATGGCGCAGGGTGTCATCGAGTTCGCCCAGCACAATCAGCCGGTCGTGATCACCCCCTTCACGCTGGCCGGAGCAATGGCGCCGATCACCCTGGCTGGGGCGCTTGCCCAACAGAACGCCGAAGCGTTGGCCGGCATCACGTTCATCCAGTGCGTGAACCCCGGCGCCCCGGCGATGTACGGCGGCTTCACCTCCAACGTCGACATGCAGTCCGGCTCCCCCGCCTTCGGCACCCCCGAGTACGTGCGCACCGCCATGGTGGGCGGCCAACTCGCCCGCCACTACGGCATTCCGTTCCGCAGCTCGAATGTGTGCGCAGCCAACGCGCTCGACGCCCAGGCCGCATATGAGAGCGTGTTCTCGCTGTGGGGCGCCATCATGGGCGGCGTCAACTTCCTGATGCACGGCGCCGGCTGGATGGAGGGTGGCCTGCACGCCAGCCTCGAGAAGATGCTGCTCGACGCCGACCTGCTGCAGATGGTGGCCAAGATGCTCGAGCCCGTCGTCGTCGACAAGGACACGCTCGCCGTCGACACCATCGAAGAGGTCGGCCCCGGCGGTCACTTCTTCGGCACGGCGCACACTCAGTCGCGCTTCCGCGATGCGTTCTACCGTCCGATTCTCAGCGACTGGCGCAACTACGAGAGCTGGGAAGAAGCCGGGCGCCCGACGGCCGACCAGAAGGCGCATCGCCTCGTCGACCAATATCTGGATGCCTACCAGGAGCCCGTCATGGATCCTGCCGTGAAGGCCGAACTCCGCGCGTTCGTCGATCGTCGTGTCGCCGAGGGCGGAGTGCCCACCGATTTCTAGAAAGAGCAAGGGGACAGCAATGAAGTCAACGGCACAGGTTGTCGTCATCGGCGGCGGCGTCGTCGGAGCCAGCGTGCTCTACCACCTGACGGTGGCAGGCTGGACCGACGTGGTCCTGGTCGAGAAGGCCACGTACACCTCGGGCAGCACCTGGCACGCCGCAGGTGGCATGCACACGCTGAACGGCGACCCCAACGTGGCTCGCCTGCAGCAGTACACGGTGAACCTGTACAAGCAGATCGAGGCCGAGAGCGGCCAGAACTGCGGTATCCACCTGCCCGGCGGCCTGCAGTTGGCCGACACCCCCGAGCGCCTCGACTGGCTGCGCATGGCGCAGGCCCGCGGCCGCTACCTCGGCATGCACATGGAGATCGTCTCCATGAAGGAAGCCAAGGAGATCAACCCGCTGCTCGAGGAGAAGTTCTTCGTCGGCGCTCTGTTCGACGAAGACGAGGGCAGCGTCGACCCCACCGGCGTCACCAACGCGTACCTCATCTGCGCTCGCAACCGCGGCGCCGAGACGTACCAGCAGACGTGGGTGAACAAGCTCGAGCAGCGCCAGGACGGCACGTGGAACGTGTACACCTACGACCCCGCCACGGGCGACGAGAAGGGTGTCATCCACACCGAGCACGTCGTCAACGCCGGCGGCTTGTGGGCCCGCGAAGTGGGACGCATGTGCGGCATCGAGCTGCCCGTGCTGGCCATGGAGCACCACTATCTCATGACCGAGCCGATGCCTGAGGTCATCGAGTTCAACCAGACCAACGGCAAAGAGCTGCCGCACATGATCGACTTCGCCGGCGAAATCTACGCCCGCCAGGAGGGCCAGAGCATCCTGCTCGGCACCTACGAGCAGGACAACCGCGTGTGGTCGGCCAAGCAGACCCCATGGGACTTCGTCTCCCAGCTGCTCCCCCACGACCTCGACCGCATCTCGCCCGAACTCGAGCGGGC
>CANHST010000144.1 GCA_947463235.1 Acidimicrobiaceae bacterium | reverse complement strand
GGTGGCGCGATCGCTGACGGCGACCACCACATCGGTGTTCATCACGTTGTGGATGAGGGGCACGTGCTTGTCGCCGATGCCCTGGATGTTGTGCTCGCCGAAGCCGTTCTCCAGCAGCGTGGGGCACTCCAATGCCTCCACCGCGACGACCTTCGTGCCGTAGATGTCTTTCAGTCGGTCGCCGGCAGCGATGGTGCCGGCCGAACCGGTGGCGCTGGTGAAGGCAGCCAGACGGAGCGGCCGACCGCTGGCGGCTTTCGCCGTCTCGAACACGTGCGCCAGCGCCCGACCGGTGACCTCATAGTGGCCGAGGTGGTTGCCGAACTCGCAGAACTGGTTGAGCACGAAGTTGCCGGGATCCTTCGACAGCTCGTTGCAGGCGTCGTAGATCTCCTTCACGTTGCTCTCGGTGCCCACCGTGCGGATGACATCCTCGGCGGGGTTCTCGCACCACTGGTCGAGCCAGTCGAAACGCTCCTGGCTCATCCCGGCCGGCAGGATGGCCACACCACGAGACGCCATGATGCGGCTGATGGCGATGCCGCCGCGGGCGTAGTTGCCGGTGCTCGGCCAGACCGCGCGATGGTGGGTGGGGTCGAACTGACCGGTGACCACGCGAGGCGCCAGACACGCATAGGCAGCCAACACCTTGTGGGCCGTGATCATCGGGAAGCGGTCGCCGAACGCCACGATGATGGGGCTGGCCACACCCGTGAGGCTGCTGGGCAACACCACGTGATCGGGCACCGACACCCGATTGCCGGCGAGATCGTTGTACCAGTGGACGCGCCACAGGTTGCGCGCATCGGGGGCGTTCTTCGGCGCATCGCCCACCACCGAAGGGTCGACGGTGCTGGGGTCGGCGAGTTGAGCGAAGGTGGGCAGTGTGATGCCGCGCTCGCGGAACCGGGCGACGCTGTTCGCCAACGAGTCGGCGTCGACCACGCGATCGGCCAGACCGAACTGGTTCTCGAGCGCATGCGCAGTGGGGTCGGCGGGCTGGGTGAGCGTCATGGTTTACATTTTGTCAAACCCCAGGCCCTTTCGCGCGAACAGCCCGTTCGCGCGAACATCTTTCTCCAACCACCGGCTTGTGGAAATCGCTATCCTGAGCCGCATGTCCGAACGCGTGGCCGACACGACGCACGACCTCTCCGGGGCCAAGCGCCGCATCGTCGAGCGTCTCAAGCGCGCCGACACCGCCACTGCACCGGAACTGGCCACCGAGTTCGGCCTCACCGACACCGCGATCCGCCAACATTTGGAGGCCCTCGAGGCAGCCGAGTTGGTCGAGCGTTGCCTCGGTGCCAGCGCCGGTCGAGGCCGTCCCCCCACGCATTGGCGGCTCACGCAAGGCGCCTCGGTGCTCTTCGCCGATCGCCACGCCGATCTCACCGTGGAACTACTCACCTCCATTCGCACGGCGCTGGGAGACGAAGCGCTCGAGCAGGTGGTGCGCACTCGCGCCGAACGCCAACTGGCCAGCTATCAGAGCGTGTTGGCCGGTGCCGCCAACGTCGCGGAAAAGGTGCAGCGCCTCGCCGAACTGCGCAGCGCCGAGGGCTACCTGGCCGAGGCCAACGAAGTGGACGGCCATCTGGAGTTGGTCGAGCATCACTGCCCCATCCAGAACGCCGCAGATCACTGCGGCGGATTGTGCAGTGCCGAACTCGATCTGTTCCAGAAGGCACTCGGCCCCGACGTCACCGTCGCCCGCGAGCAGCACCTACTCAGCGGCGGGCAGCGCTGTGCGTACCACATCACGCTGCGCTAGCTAACTTCTTCGCCCATGGCCGACTTCCTCCTCGGCGGGCAGATCGATCCCGCACAGCACAGCCGCACCGGCAACCACACTTCGGTGTCGAGCGGCGACTTCACCACCCATGGCGTCATCGTCGGTATGACAGGTTCCGGCAAGACCGGTCTTGGCGTGGTACTCATCGAGGAGGCCTTGCAGTCGGGTGTGCCCACGCTGCTGATCGACCCGAAGGGCGACCTCACCAACCTGTGCCTCACCTTCCCGAACATGGCCCCCAGCGACTTCGAGCCATGGGTGAACGATGGCGATGCGCAGAAGGCCGGCCAGTCTGTCGGCGAGTTCGCAGCGGCTCAGGCCGACACCTGGACCAAGGGGCTCGCCGGATGGGACATCACACCCGAGCGCGTGGCCGCACTCCGCGACACGGCGGAGTTCACGATCTACACCCCTGGCTCCACGGCCGGAGTGAGCTTGAACATCATCGGCTCCCTGGCTGCGCCCACGGGCATCACCGACCCCGAGATCCTGGGTGACGAGATCGAGGGTTTCGTGAGCGGCCTACTCGGCCTCGTGAACATCGACGCCGACCCGCTCACGAGCCGCGAACACATCCTGCTGAGCAATCTCGTGATGAACGAGTGGACCAACGGCCGCAGCCTCGATCTCCCGATGCTGGTGGGCATGGTGCAACAGCCGCCGCTGCGCAAGCTCGGCGTGTTCGATCTCGATCAGTTCTTCCCCCCGAAGGACCGCACCGCGTTCGCGATGCGGTTGAACGGCCTGCTCGCCTCGCCTTCGTTTGGCGCATGGATGGGTGGCACACCACTCGACATCGAGACGCTGCTGCACGGGTCGGGCGGCAAGCCGCGCTGCGCCATCATCACCACCGCGCATCTCGGCGATCAGGAGCGCCAGTTCGTCACGACGCTGGTGCTCAGCAAGCTCGTCACCTGGATGCGCAAGCAGAGCGGCACCACCGATCTGCGCGCCCTGCTGTACATGGACGAAGTGGCCGGCTACCTGCCGCCCACGGCCACGCCGCCCACCAAGAAGCCAATCATGACCCTCATGAAGCAGGCCCGAGCATTCGGAGTCGGCGTGGTGCTGAGCACGCAGAACCCCGTCGATGTGGACTACAAGGCGTTGTCGAACGCGGGAACCTGGATGATCGGTCGATTGCAGACCGACCGCGACAAGGCCCGCCTGCTCGATGGCATGAGCGCCGCCAGTGGCGGCGTGGATGTGAAGGCCGTGGGCGACACCATCAGCGGTCTCGCCAAGCGCGAGTTCGTGCTGCGCCGCGCCGGCAAGGACCAACCCGAGGTGTTCACCACCCGCTGGGCCATGAGCTACCTGCGCGGCCCGCTCACCCGCGATCAGATCGCCGTGCTGATGGCCGACCAGAAGGCAGCCCCCCTTCCCCCACCGACGCTGCCGCCGCCCACTGCCGAGGCCGCCGAGGTCGCCGAGGTCGCACCGGTGGCATCCGACGAGAGTCCGGTGATGCCCAAGACCGCCGACGAGCTCGCCGTTCGCTGGGTGGATACGGCGGCACCGTGGTTGCCGGAGGTGGGCGCCGACGCCGCCGGTACCGCCTGGGAAGCCTCGTTCGTCTGCCGAGTGTCGATGCGGTTCGACGATGCCAAGGCCGACTTCCTGCACGACCAGGAGTTCGAGGCCGTGCTGTTCCCTCTCACCGACCAGACCGATGCCAGCCGACCCACCGACGTGGACTACGACGATCGCGACCTGCGCAGCGAGGCGCCGAACCCGTGCCGGTACCGTCTGCCCGAGGCACCGATTCATCAGAAGACGTTCTTCGCCCGCCTCGAGCGCGATCTGGTGGACGCACTGGTGCGCAGTCGCACCGTCGACATGTTGGCGAACAAGGACCTCAAGGTGTTCGGGAGGCCCGGCGAGACACCCGAGGCATTCGCTCAGCGGTGCCACGATGCAGCGAGCGCGAAGGCCGACGACGACGCCGCCAAGCTGCGCACGAAGTACGAAACAAAGCTGCGCTCGCTGCAGTCGCAGATCGCCACGGCGGAAGATCGGGCCCAGGTGCTCGACACACAGGCCAAGGGTCAGCGCAACAACGAGATCATCTCGGCAGCCGGCTCCATCCTCGACGGCTTCCTCGGCGGTCGACGTTCGCGCACCAGCATGATCACCTCCGCCGCCCGCCGACGCTCCACCACACAGGCGGCAGGCGCTCGGCTGGACGCCCAGGAGAACAAGCTGCAGATGTTGCAAGAGCAACTCACCGAGATGGAGCAGCAGCTCGTGGATGAGGTGCAGGCCATCACCGACAAGTGGAACGTCGTGGCTACCGAGATCTCCACCGTGCAGGTGTCGCTCTCGCGCACCGATGTGAAAGTGGTGCAGCGCGCCCTCGTGTGGCTGCCGGTTCCCTGACGGTCAGCGGAACTCGTCGGGCGGCAAGGTGCTCGGCCCCACATGCAGGTTCAACCAGGTGTTCAGGTCGTCTGCGGCCTGCCACACGTCGCGGACCTTGCTCGCCGCGGCCTTGGTCTGCATCCACTTCGCCGGGCTGAACTCGCGCCCAGCCATCAACCCCTTGCGACGCAGCAGTTCGATGCGCGGGTGATCCTTCGGAAACCCGCGCGGCGCGGTCTTCAGTTCACTCATCGCTCCGGGCTTCAGACCCGACTTCTCCACGGCCCGCACCAGTCGCTCCAACTCCGCTCCCGTGTGGTCGGCGTCGATGGCCGAACGGAACCGCTCGAGTTGGTCGGTCGCCATCCAGTAGTAGCCGGAACCGGCGTAGATGCCGGTGTGGCTGAACGCCACGTAGTAGCCGGCCCCGCCTTGGCTTTCGCCGGAGGCACCGATGTTCTCCTTGTAGGGCGTCTTGTCCTTGCTGAACCGCACGTCCTTGTACGGCCGGAACACCTGGAACGGGCCGTACTCCGACAGTTCCTCCAGCAGCGCGAGAAACGGGCCTCGCACCGACTGCTCGTAGACCGACTTGTGGGCCTGCCAGTAGGTGCGGGAGTTGTCGGCCTGCAGCCCTTCGTAGAAGTGCACGGCTTCGAGAGGGAACCCTGAGAACGCCATTGGTGCGTACTGTATTCGCATGTCGGGCATCGCCACGCTGGCCATCGATCAGGGCACATCCGCTACCAAGGCAGCGGTGGTCCTTCCCGACGGCACGGTGCTGGGCCTTGCCGAGGTACCCGTGGAGGTGCACGCCTCCCCCGACGGTGGCGTGGAACTGGACCCGGAGCAGTTGTGGCGCAGCGTGGTGGCCGCCGGCCAACAGGCATTGGCCGCCGCGAACCACCCTGCCCTCGCTGCCATCGGGCTGGCCAATCAGGGCGAGACCGTGATGGCATGGGACCGCTCCACCGGCACTCCTCACGGCCCCGCCATCGTGTGGCAAGACCGGCGCTCGAGCGAGATCTGCGACCAACTTGCCGCCCATGCGCCGCGGCTCGCGCATCTCACCGGGCTGGAACTCGACCCGTACTTCGTGGCTCCCAAAGTCGCGTGGCTCCGCAACCGCGTACCCGCCGGCCTGGCGATCACCACCACCGACACCTGGTTGCTCCATCGCCTCTGCGGCGCTTTCGTCACCGACGTTGCCACTGCGGGCCGCACGTTGCTGCTGGATCTCAACAGCGGAATCTGGAGCCATGAGGCATGCGAGGTGTTCGGCATCGATCCTTCGACGTTGCCATCGGTGGTGAGCAACGCCGAGATGCTCGGCGAGTGCAGCGTGTTCGGCGGCAGTGTGCCCGTCACCGGTGCCTGCGTGGATCAGCAGGCAGCCCTCTACGCCGAGGCGTGCCACACCGCCGGGCAGGCCAAGTGCACCTACGGCACGGGTGCGTTCATGCTGGCCTGCACCGGAGACCGCCCCACCCGCTCGGCGCACGGCCTGGTGGGCTGCCCCGCCTGGCGCATCGGCGACCAACTCACCTGGTGCCTCGACGGCCAGGTGTACACCGTGGGCGCTGCCGTGAGCTGGCTCATCGACATGGGCATCATGACCGAACCCGCAGATCTCGATCGCGTCGGTGGCACCGTTCCGGATGCCGCAGGTGCCACCTTCGTGCCCGCGCTCGCCGGGCTCGCAGCGCCGTACTGGAAGCCTCAGGCAAAGGCGGCGTTCACCGGGCTGTCGCTCGGCACCGAACGGGCCCACCTCGTGCGGGCGGCCATCGACGGCATCGCTGCACAGGTGGCGTTGCTGGCGCTCGCCGCGGGCAACGATCTCGGCGGCCCGCTCACCATGCTGCGCGTGGATGGCGGCCTCACCCGCAGCGCCACCCTGTTGCAAGTGCAGGCCGACCTGCTGCAGTGCCCGGTGGAGGTCTACCCCTCGCCGCACGCAACCGCCCTCGGTGTCGCCGCCTTCGCTGCACTCGGTGCCGGTCTGCAGAACGAGTCGGCCGCATGGGCACCCAGCGCCGTGGTGGAACCCGCCATCAGCGCAGACGAAGCAGCGGCACGCCTTGCCACCTGGCGCGCCGTCGCCGATGCAACGATGGAATGCTGATGGACCAACCCTTCGATGTCGCGGTGGTGGGTGCCGGCGTAGTGGGTGCTGCGGTAGCCCGCGAACTCGCCCGACACCACCTGCGCGTCGTGCTGCTGGAGTCCAGGAACGATGTGGGCGCCGGCACCAGCAAGGCGAACACTGCGATCTTGCATACCGGTTTCGACGCCACGCCGGGCTCGGTGGAGGCCCGGCTGGTGGCTCGCGGCTACGCGCTGCTGAGCGCGTATGCCCCCGGTGCCGGGATCTCGGTGGAGACCACCGGAGCGATGCTCGTTGCCTGGGATGCCGAGCAGGCTGCAACGCTGCCGAAGCTGCGCGACAAGGCCGCCGCCAACGGCTACGCACACGCGGAGATCATCGATGCCGACGCCGTATCCGAGGCCGAGCCACACCTCGGGCCCGGTGTCACCGGCGGCATGCTGGTGCCCGACGAACACATCATCGACCCGTGGTCCACTCCCCTCGCCTTCGTGCACGACGCAGTCGCCAACGGCTGCGAACTACGCACCTCGTTCCCTGTCGATTCGGTGCATCTCGATGCCGACACCACCGTGCTCACCACTGCCGACGGCAGATCGGTGCGCACCCGGTTCGTGGTGAACGCTGCTGGCCTGTACGGCGACGAGCTGCACCGACGAATGGGCTTCGACGGTTTCACCGTCAGGCCACGACGCGGGGAGTTGATCGTGTACGACAAACTCGCTCGCCCACTGCTGCAGCGCACCCTGCTGCCCGTTCCCACCTCGCACACCAAGGGTGTGCTGGTGGCCCCCACGGTGTTCGGCAACGTGATGCTGGGCCCCACCGCCGACGACATCGACGACAAGGGCGCAACCGGCTCCACCCGCGCAGGCCTCGATGCCCTACTGGCGAAGGGCCACCGCATCCTTCCGGCACTCCTCGACGAGGAGGTCACCGCCGTCTATGCCGGTCTGCGTGCTGCCACCGAGCACAGCGACTACCAACTCAGCCATCATTCCGACGCTCGCTACGTGTGCCTCGGTGGCATCCGGTCGACGGGCCTCACCGCATCCATGGCACTCGGCGAGGAGGCCGTAGCACTGTTGGCCGCTGCCGGCCTCACCTCCACGAAACGACCCGCGGACGAAGTGCGTCAGGTCTATCTCACTGCGCTCGGCGAGACCTCGGTGCGGCCATATCAGCGCGGTGGAGTGATCGTGTGTCACTGCGAGCGGGTCACCAGCGACGAGATCACCGATGCCTGCAGCGGGCCCGTCCCGGCACACGACCTCGATGGCATCCGCCGCCGCACACGAGCGCTTGCCGGTCGTTGCCAAGGCTTCTACTGCTCCGCCGATGTGTGCACGCTGGCC
>CANHST010000143.1 GCA_947463235.1 Acidimicrobiaceae bacterium | reverse complement strand
TGTCGCAGCGTGCTCAATCGGTGCGCGATCACCAGCGTGGTGCGTCCGCGCATCAGCTCGCCCACTGCCGCGTCGAGTCGGGCCTCGGTGTCGGGGTCGACGCGGGCCGTGGCTTCATCCAGCACGACGAGGTCGGGGTCGCGAAGCCACACCCGCGCCAGGGCGAGCAGCTGCGCCTCGCCCGCCGACAACCCGGCGCCGCCGGCACCCAGTTCGCGGTGGATGCCGCCGGTCACGAGCGCCCCGAGACCGGCGCGTTGTAGGGCGTGCTCCACCTCGGCGTCGGTGGGTGCCGGGTCGAACAGGGTGATGTTGTCGCGCAGCGAACCCGAGAAGAGTTCCACCTCTTGGGGGATCATCGCCACCCGTCGGCGCAGTTCGCTGAACGGGATCTCGGCGATGGGCACACCGTTCAACCGCAGTTCGCCGCCGGTTGCCTCCACCAAGCGCAGCACCAGTCGCGAGAGCGTGGTCTTGCCGCTGCCGGTTCGACCCACGATGCCCATGGATCTGCCCGCCGCGAGCGTGATGTGGATGTCGCGCAGCACCGCCTCGCCGTCGCCGTAGTCGAACTCGAGATGGTCGAACTTCACCTCCAGTGGGCCATCGGCGGCCGAAGTGGTGCCGGCATCCACGACGGCAGGGCGCACCGCCAGCAGGTCGATGACCCGCACCATGGCCCCGTTGGCCTTCTGGATGGTCTCGAGTTGGTGGATGACGTCTTCGAGGGGGCGTTCGAGCAGCAGCACGTACTGGAACAGCAGAAAGGCCGTCCCCACGGTGATGGAACCGGCAGCCACCAGAGCGGTGCCGGCGATGAGCGACACCACCGAAGCCATCGACACCGAACCCTGCGCCGCCCACCACAACCGAAGGAATGCCCGCTCGCGCCGAACCGAACTGAGCATGGTGCGGCTGCTCTCGTCGACGAAGCGCCACATGGCGTGTTGGCCCGCCCCATTGGCGCGGAGATCTTCGGCTGCCGTGAGACGTTCCTCGATGCCACCGTAGAGCGCCGCGTACGCACCCATTTCGTCGCTCGACTCGCCCACGGCGCGGTGCCGGCCGCGCACCACCACCGCAGCGGCCACGGCCACGAACATCGCGGCCCCGAGTGCGAGTCGCCAGTCGATGACGGCCAGCACGCCGAGGATGCCGAGGGTGAGGCTCATCGCCCCCACCAGTTTGGGCACCACCATGCCGAGGAAGTCGCTCACCGAGGTGACATCGCCGTCGACGCGTTGGATGAGTTCGCCGGGAGTGTGGGTGCGGTGGAACTCATGGTCGAGGCCCAGCACGTGGCGGGCCATGTCGAGGCGAATCTGGTTGGTGGTGCGCCAGGCGGTGGCCGTGGCGAACCATGCGACGGCCACCAACACCACTTGCGTGGCCACTGCGATGGCCAGGAACAGCACGGCCAACGCAGCGATGCTGCGGGTGTCGGCGCGTTGGTTGCCCACCGCCCCGGTGGCGATATCGACGATGCGCCGCACCACCAACGGGCCGGCCAGGGTCATCGCGGAGGCCAGTGCCACCAGCGCGCCGAGGCCGGCCCAGCGCCGAGCGTCGGGCCGCAGGAGCGCCGCGAGAGCGCGCCAACGTGAGGTGGGGGAGGACATCGCTCAGAGTCTCCACCTTCTGAGGGCCTTGCGGCACGCCAATTTCGTGGGTGCGAGCACCTCGGAATGCCGGTTCCGTCGAAATGCCGAGGTCGGCCCATGGTGGGCGACTACGGTGTTTTCGGAAAATCGCGCGGAAGAGGCACTTGGTATTGGGTTCCTCGGGCGTTAGCATTGCACCTCGGCCCTTCGCGAGCCTTGGCGTGCCCCGGCATCCACTCGCTCGGATGGGTTCTCTGTTCCATCGATCGAGGAGGCGGTTCTGCCGAAGCCCAAAGACGACGCCATCGTGCTCGAAGGCACGATTCTTGAATCACTCCCGAACGCAATGTTCAGGGTGGAGCTCGAGAACGGGCACAAGGTCCTGGCGCACATCTCCGGCAAGATGCGGATGCACTACATCCGTATCCTCCCCGGCGACAAGGTGCAGGTGGAACTCACTCCCTACGACCTCACTCGAGGTCGCATCACGTATCGCTACAAGTAATTCCTCAGGTTCATCAGGTCTCGAGAAAGCACGTCACCCATGAAGGTCCGACCGAGCGTCAAGAAAATTTGCGAAAAGTGCAAGGTCATCCGCCGCCATGGCAGCGTGCGCGTGATCTGCGAGAACCCCCGTCACAAGCAGCGCCAGGGCTGAAAGAGAAGATCGCACGATGGCACGTATTTCCGGCGTCGACATTCCCCGCGAAAAGCGGTTGGAAATTTCGCTCACCTACATCTTCGGTATCGGCAAGCCCACTGCCCAGCGCATCTGCGCGGACACTGGTCTGAACCCCAACGAGCGGGTTCGTAACCTCACCGAGGACGAGATCAACAAGATCCGCGCGTGGGTCGACGCCAACATCACGGTCGAGGGCGACCTTCGCCGCGACGTGGCGCAGGACATCAAGCGCAAGATCGAGATCGGCTGCCTCCAGGGCGTCCGTCACCGTAAGGGTCTGCCGGTCCGTGGCCAGCGCACCCACACCAACGCCCGTACCCGTAAGGGTCCGAAGAAGACCGTCGCCAACAAGAAGAAGGCTGTGAGGAAGTAATGGCGAAGCCGAAGCCGGGCGGTCGCCGCCCCCGCAAGCGCGAGCGCAAGAACGTCACCAACGGTGTCGTGCACATCAAGAGCTCGTTCAACAACACCATCGTCAGCATCACCGACACCGAAGGCAACGTCATTTCGTGGGCCTCCAGTGGTGGTGTGGGCTTCAAGGGCTCGCGCAAGAGCACGCCCTTCGCTGCGCAGATGGCTGCCGAGAAGGCCGCCCGCGCTGCGATGGAGCACGGTCTGCGCCGTGTCGAAGTGCAGGTGAAGGGCCCGGGTTCGGGTCGCGACACCGCAGTTCGCAGCATTCAGAACACCGGCATCGAGGTCACCTCGATCAAGGATGTCACCCCCGTTCCCCACAACGGCTGCCGTCAGCCCAAGCGTCGCAGGACCTGATCCCATGGCTCGTTACACCGGCCCGAAGGTGCGCATCTCGCGTCGCCTCGGCATCAACATCTACGAGAACGAGAAGGGCCGCAAGGCTCTCGACCGTCGTCCCTTCCCGCCTGGTGCACATGGCCGCACCCGTCGCCGCAATGCCGGCAGCGAGTACCTGGCCCAGCTGCAGGAGAAGCAGAAGGCGAAGTACATCTACTGCGTCCTCGAGCGTCAGTTCCACAACACCTACGAGGAAGCCGTGCGTTTGCAGGGCCCCACGGGTGAGAACCTGCTGCGTCTGCTCGAGCAGCGTCTCGACAACATCGTCTACCGCGCCGGTTGGGCTTCCACCCGTCCGCAGGCTGGTCAGTTCGTCAGCCACGGCCTCATCCAGGTCAATGGCAAGCGAGTCGACATCCGCAGCTACCGCGTGAAGAAGGGCGACGTCATTTCGTTGTCCCCGAAGGCACAGGCGATGATCATCATCCAGCACAACCTCGACGTCCTCGACCGTTCGGTCGTCGGCTGGCTCGAGACTGGTGATGGCGGCAAGCAGGTCACCGTGCGCGACCTCCCGCAGCGTGAGCACATCGACGTGCCCGTTCGCGAATCCCTCATCGTCGAGCTCTACTCGAAGTAATCCGGCCACCTTTCCCGTTCCAGAGGCACCCATGCTCGTCATTCCTCGTCCCACCATCGAAGCGATCGATGAGGCCGTCAACAACCGTCAGCGGTTCGCCATCGGCCCGCTGGAGCCCGGTTACGGCCCCACCATCGGCAACTCACTGCGTCGCACCCTGCTCAGCAGCATCCCCGGCGCAGCCATCAAGACCGTTCGTTTCGACGATGCGCTGCACGAGTTCGACACCATCGCCGGCATTGCCGAAGATGTCACCGACATCATCCTCAACATCAAGGACATCGTGGTCACCTCGACGTCCGATGATGAGGTCACGCTGCGGCTCGACGTGCGTGGTCCGGCCGAGATCACGGCGGGCGACATCAAGTGCCCGAGCGAGATCGAGATCCTGAACAAGGACCTCCACATCGCGTCGCTCAACAGCAAGGCTCGTCTCGCCGTCGACCTCACCGTCGGCCGCGGCTACGGCTACATGTCGAGCGACCGCGACGCCCAGAACCGCATCATCGGTGTGGTCCCGGTGGATGCCATCTTCTCGCCGGTTCGCCGCGTCACGTTCATCGTCGAGCCCACTCGCGTGGAGCAGAGCACGAACTTCGAGCGCCTCGTCCTCGAGATCGAGACCGATGGCAGCATCGAGCCGAAGGAAGCACTCGCCTCCGCCGGCAAGACGCTGGTGTCGCTGGTGGAACTCATCGCCAGCATCGGCGACGAAGTGCAGGGCCTCGTGCTCGGCGAGGTGGCCAGCACGGCCAACACCTCGCCCGACCTCGAATTGCCCATCGAAGACCTCGATCTCTCGGAGCGCCCGCGTAACTGCCTCAAGCGCGCCCAGATCAACACGGTGGGCGAACTGCTCACCAAGACCGAAGACGACCTGCTCAACATCACCAACTTCGGGCAGAAGAGCCTCGACGAAGTGAAGCAGAAGCTCGACGAGCGCGGCCTCACGCTGCGCGGCTGAGCAGAATTTCAACAGGAGACCTAGACCATGCCTGCAACCCCGCGCCGTGCCCGTAATTTCGGCGGCAGTTCGCAACACCAGAAGCTGATGATGGCCAACCTGGCCGCATCGCTCATCGCCGCTGAGGCGATCGTCACCACCGAGGCCAAGGCCAAGGCGCTGCGCCCGATCGCCGAGAAGCTCATCACCAAGGCCAAGAAGGCCCAGGACGACAGCCCGATGCGCGTGCACCGGATCCGTCAGATCCAGGGTTACCTCGGCGACAAGGAGATGACCCACAAGCTGGTCAACGACGTTGCCCCGCGTTACACGGAGCGCAATGGTGGCTACCTGCGCATCCTGAAGCTCGGACCGCGTCAAGGCGACAACGCCCAGATGGCTCGCGTCGAGCTCGTCTGAGTCACACGTTCGGTCCGAGAGGGCGGCGTCCTGCGGGGCGTCGCCCTTTCGGCGTTTTCGGCCGGACCCGGTTCAGGCGACGATCGAGGACGCAGACCGGTTGAACAGTCGGGTGCCCCACTTTGCAGTGTCGAGCGACTGATCGAACCAGCGCACCTGCGCAGCGTCGGCGCCATAGCGGCTGACCAACTCGGCACGGCGGTCCTCGAGCGTCACGCATTCGCCTCGTGGGCTGGTGGTGCGGTCGGCGTAGGTGAGGAGGGCGAGCAATTCGGGATCGGAGTGCCACACATCGAGGTCCGCCATGTTGCGGTCGGCCGCCTCGAGCAGCGCACCGGAGTGATGCGCAACGAGCGGTGCCACGTCGTGCAGGCCGAGATCGTCGAGGAACCGAGCGCCCACGAAGCCATGCGGCTCGGTGTTCTCCGGGTCAAGTGCGCGGCCCACGTCGTGCAGCAGAGCGGCCAGTTCCAACGATTCGAACCGATCGGCCGAGAGCCAGCTCAGCTCGTGCCGGCGAGCGGTGGCGATGCGGTGCCATACGGAACGCGAGTGCCATGTGCGGCTCGGCTGAGCGGCAAAGGCCTCGTCGATCCAGTGCAGCCAGGTGCTCGGGTCGCGTAGCGCGACTCGAGGCGGCGCGAGGCGAGGTCGGCTACCGGCGGGGCGATCGACTTCCATCAACCCCCACGATAGCCGCGCCGCCGGGGTGGCCGAAACGGGGCCTAGCATCGGTGCCCGTGCCGCACCGAGCTCGCAACCCACTGCTCGTGCTGGCTGCGGTGGCTGCGATCCCTGCGCTGTTGCTGGCAGCGCTGAGTATCTATGCGACTGCCAACGACGGGAGTGTCAGCGTTCCGGTGAGCACGACACCAGCGTTGGTTGCGTTGCCGCCCGTGATGCCGACGCCGCTGCTCTCGCTTCGCCGATCGCCCTCGCCATTGGCAGCCAGCAGGAGGACGGCGCTCCTGTCGCAAGCGGTGCAGCCCCTCGCCACCGCGGTGGACGGAACCTCGTGCGTGGCGGTGGGAATGGACGACAACTTGGTAGCGGCCACGAACGCCGACCTGCAGGTGATTCCGGCCTCGAACCTGAAGCTGGTGACAGCGACCGCCGCCGTGCAGGTGCTGGGCGCGGGTGCGGTGTTCACCACCTCGGTGGTGGGCGCAACTCCGGTGAACGGTGTGGTCGACGGCGACGTCTATCTGGTGGGTGGCGGCGACCCGTTGCTGAGCGAGCAGTGGTACACGCAGCCGTCGGCATCTCGAAAGCGCCCACCCCAGCACGCCACGTCGATCGAGGCGTTGGCCGACCAGGTGGTTGCCTCTGGTGTCACCTCCATCACCGGCGACGTGGTGGGCGATGGATCGCGCTACGACGACGAACTGCACCCACCCGGATGGAGCCGTGACATTCGATCCAGCGCCGATGGTGTGCCCGTAGGTGCGTTGGTGGTGAACGACTCCATCACACAGTCGGGTGGGATCGGCGACGATCCGGCCAAGAGCGCGGCGGCCACGTTCAGGTCGCTGTTGCGCGATCGAGGCGTTGTGGTGGGCGGCAACGCCACCACCGGTGTGGCTCCGAGCGGTGCCGGGGTGTTGGCAACGATCACCTCGGCGCCACTGAGCGACGTGGTGAACGAGATGCTGGCCACCAGCGACAACCTCACGGCGGAGATGTTGGTGAAAGAGATCGGTCGAACCGTTGCCGCACCGGGCACCCGCGACGCCGGGCTTCAGGTGATCGGCTCGAAGTTGGCTGAGTGGGGCGTGCCTGCGGGCACCTTCACGCTGGTCGACGGTTCGGGCCTGTCGCGAGAGAACCGCATCACGTGCAACGGCCTGCTCACCGTGTTGCATCGGGGCAGTGGCAGCGATGTGGTGGGTGGGGCGATGGCGAAGGCTGGCGATGCGGGTTCCACGCTCGACGGCAAGTTCGAAGTGCCCGGGCTACAGGGTGTGTTGCAGGCGAAGACTGGCAGCCTTCGTGAGGTGAAGGCACTGTGTGGCTACTTTCCGGCAGCGGGTGGTGAGGTGGCCTTCGTTCTGATCCTCAACGGTGCCGCTGCGTCGAACTATGCCGGCCCATGGGAACAGCTCGGTCAGGTGTTGTTGGCCACTGCAGCCGCTCCGTCAGCATCGTCGCTGGCACCTCGTCAGACCTAGGCTGGTCGGATGGACCGTCGGGCTCGGATCCCCGTCGCCTACCTCGGCACCGACCTGCACGGTTTCGCCGAGACCGAAGGCGTGCGCACCGTGCTGGGTGAACTGCGGACAGCGATCGAGAAGATCGTTCGCCAGCCCGTGAACCCGGTTGGCGCCGGTCGTACAGACGCAGGAGTGCATGGCTGGGGGCAGGTGGTGAGTCTCGACCTTCCGGCCGAGACCAACCTTGCCGATGTGCAGCGCCGGGTGAATCGGATGTGCGCTCCGCTCATTTCCATTCGCGACGCGGAATGGACCGAGGATCCAGAGTTCAATGCCCGCTACAGCGCGCTCTGGCGTCATTACCGCTACCACGTGTTGAACACGAGGATGGCCGACCCCTTCGTGGCCGACACCGCATGGCACGTACCGCAGCCGTTGCAG
>CANHST010000142.1 GCA_947463235.1 Acidimicrobiaceae bacterium | reverse complement strand
CGCGAACTGCAACGCCGGCCAGCCCGCCTATTGCGACACCTTCATCGTGCGCAACCTGTTCGGCCGTGAACTCGATGGCACGAACACCGCCACCGACGCATCGGGCGCCCCTGTGGCCGCTCGCTGGTTCGGCCAGAGCTCGTTCGCCTCGCACGCCATCACCACCGAACGCAACACCGTGGTGGTCGACAAGGCACTGCCGCTGGAGAAGCTCGGCCCGCTCGGCTGCGGCATCCAGACCGGCGCTGGCAGTATTCTCGGCGCACTCGACGTGCAACCCGGCACCAGCGTGGCCGTGTTCGGCTCTGGCGCCGTGGGTCTCGCCGCAGTGATGGCCGCCAAGGTGGCTGGTGCCACCACCATCGTCGCCGTCGACCTGCAGCAGCACCGCCTCGACCTGGCGCTCGAACTCGGCGCCACCCACGTGGTGAAGGGCGATGCCCCCAACGTCGGCGCGCAGATCATGGCCGCAGCCGGCGGTGGAGTGCAGTACGCATTCGACACCACAGGGATCCCGGCGGTCATCGTCACTGCCCTGCAGGCCACGCGCATGACCGGCAAGGTGGGTCTGGTGGGCGTGCAGCAGGGCGATCTGGTGCTGCAGTCGAACGACATGTTGGGCAAGACCCTCATCAACATCCTTGAGGGCAGCGTCGACCCACAGGTCTTCATCCCGCGCATGATCCAACTCTGGCTGGACGGACAATTCCCCTTCGATCGGCTGATCGAAGAGTTTCCTCTCAGCCAGATCAATGAAGCAGAGCAATCGTCGCTGGCGGGCGGTGTGATCAAGCCGGTCCTGCGCCCGTGACGGCCTGGAGTCGCGCACGTCGCGCTCCGGCCGCCGCTGTTGCCCTCGCTCTCGCGTGGGGATCCACCGGACTCGCCGCATCCGCGCCGAAGGTATCCGTGGCTGCCGTTCCCGCGAGCGCGACCCAAAGGGCCGTGCGTGTCGCTCCTCCCGATCGGCGGGTGTTGCTCGGCTTCGTCGGCGACATCCACGTGCATCGCCGCGTGAACCGAACCGCTGCGCGCCCGAACGGCACCTACGACTACTCGGGGATGTTCGCCAACGTCGCCCCCATCCTCCAGCACGTCGACGTGGCGATCTGCCATCTCGAGCAACCCTTCGCGCCGCCAGGCCAGCCAGTGATGGTGGAGCCACCGCTGTTGTCGTCGGCGCCACAACTCGCTGCCGGGCTGGCCTCGGGCGGATTCGATCGGTGCGGCACCGCCTCGAACCATTCGATGGACCGCGGCGCCGAGGGCATCGACACCACCCTGGCGGCAATGGACGCCGCAGGGCTCGGCCACACCGGCACGGCGCGAACTCCCGCAGAGGCGGCACCGGCGATCTTCACCGTCAACGGGGTGAAGGTGGCGCAGCTCGCATTCACCTTCGGCAGCAATCGCGGTACACCAACCGGCGAACCGTGGCGGGTGAACGTTTCCAGCCCAGCGGCAATCCTCGCCGCGGCCCGACAGGCAAGGTCGAATGGCGCCGAGGTCGTGGTGCTCACCGTCGAGTGGGGCATCGACAAAATGGTGCAGCCGACGGGCGACCAACGAAGTTTGGCCGCCGCCATCACCGCCACCCACGAGATCGACCTCATCGTGGGGTACCAAGCGCACGTCATCCAGCCCATCAGCCAGGTGAATGGCACCTGGGTGGTGTGGGGCATGGGCAACTTCTTGTCGGATCATCCGGTGAACAGCGAATGGCCGACCGCATCGGGCGACGGGGCGATCTTCACCGTGGACGTGAAGGTGGACCGAAACGGCCGAGCCAGGGTGTCGACCCCGATGGTGGTGCCCACGTGGTGCGACCGACAGGGAGGCCACGTGATCATCCCGACGTCGATGAAGGACGACCCCACACTGCCCGCATGGAAACGTCAGGTGTTGGCCGCCTCTGCCGCCCGGACCGCGTCGGTCGTCGGCAATTTCGTTGCACCGGGCGCGTGAGCCGAATCAGCCCTTGGCGAACGCTGCGAGATCGCGAGCCGTGTCGGCGCTGATCTCCGGGCACGCCAACGGAAAGATCTCAGTGCCGTGCATCGTGCCCATCGACATGCGGGCGCGAGCCGGCACGCCGGCGGACAGGCAGAGCCGGTAGAACTCCAGGCCTTCGTCGCGCAGTGGGTCGCACTCGTTCACGTGCACCACCACGCGCGGCAGGCCGCGCACGTCGTCGACCGATGCGAAGCTCGGCCACGCCAGCGGGTTCCCCGCATCGAACGCCTCGATGCCGTAGCCGTGCTTGCCACGGTTGTGGTGCAGGTCGAGGAAGATGCCGTTGTTCTGGGTGCTCGACGGGAAACGCTCCTGCGGCCACTCCCCCGCGAGGTAGGGGCACAGCGCGTAGAGACCGGTGACGAGGCCGATGTCGCCGTCCTTCAGCAACTTCATGCCCGTGGCGAGCGTGAGGTTGCCGCCGCCACTCTCCCCCGCAACCACCACACGCGACGCATCGACCTTCAACTCGGCGGCATGCTGGTGCACCCACTTCAGGCCCGACACGCAGTCGTTCAGTCCGGCGGGAAACGGCTCAACCTCGGGCACCGACGAGGCCGACACCGAGTTGCGGAAGTCGACCATCGCCACCGCCACGTTGTTGTTGGCGACGATCTTGCCCCAGGCCCGGTAGTTGCCGTCGAAGCACGACATCGACGCCATGCCACCGCCGTGGATGTAGTACACACATGGCACCACCTCCTCGCTCTTCGGGCGAATGAAGTTGATGCGAATGGTGTTGCCATCCGGCTGCGACACCACGTCGTGTTGGGTGACGGTGAGGCATTCGCTCGATACCACCTCGGGTGTGTCGCAGGCCTCCATCATCATCTTGTACATCGCCTCGAAGTCGGCGTTGCCGGGTTGGTTCACCTCGTCGAGGAGTTCCTGACGGCCGCTCACATCGGTTCTCGGGATGGGAGGCATCGCGCTGAGCAAGGCCTTCAAACGCGGATCGATACGCGGATCATTAGCGACGTCGTACGGCATGGTGGCCCCCTCAGGCTCGTGCAATGACGAGAGCCTGCCATACTCGTTTGGATGCGAAGAACACAGCGTGCCAAGCGAACCGCAGGGGCCGTCACCACGCTGCCGTTCAGCCACGTACGCAACCCGTACCAACCCGTCGAGGTGTTGTCGGCCGACCATGTGGAGCACATTCACACCAGCGCGCTGAAGCTGCTTGCCACCACCGGGATGCGCATTCTCGATGCAGGGGCACGCGAGCGACTGGCCAAGGCCGGATGCACGGTCGACGAGCTCACGGTGCGATTCGAGCCGGAGGTGGTGGAGGTCGCGCTGGCCTCGTGCCCGAGTACGTTCACGCTGCGCGCTCGCAACCCCGAGCACACCCTCACCATCGGCGGCAACCACGTGGTGTTCGGTTCGGTGGGTGGGCCCGCCTTCGTGCACGACCTCGACCGCGGCCGGCGTGCTGGCACCGATGCCGAACAGATCGAGTACCTCCGGCTCACGCAGGCGCTCGGCGTGCTGCACCAAGAAGGTGGCGGCCCGTTCGAGGCCCTCGACCTGCCTGCCGACACCCGCCATCTCGACTTCTATCTCAACGCGATCCGGCATCTCGACAAGAACTGGCAGGCCATCGCACTGGGCCGCGAACGCGCCGCCGACGCCATCGACATGGCAGCCATCTCGCTGGGCACCGACCGAGATGGCATCGCCGACGACCCGGCCGTGATGGCCATCATCAACACGAACACACCGCTCACGCTCGACATCCCGATGGCCGAGGGACTGATGGAGTTGGCCGCAGCCGGCCAAGTGGTGTGCATCACCCCGTTCACCCTCGCCGGAGCCATGGCTCCGGCCACGGTGGCAGGGGCCTTGGTGCTGCAGCACGCGGAGGTGCTGGGAGTGAACGTGCTGGTGCAGCAGGTGCGGCGTGGCGCCCCGGTGATCTACGGCTCGTTCACCTCCAACGTCGATATGCGCAGTGGCTCGCCGGCGTTCGGCACGCCCGAGTACACGAAGGCGGCGCAGGCCAGTGGTCAACTGGCCCGCCGTGTGGGGCTGCCCCTGCGATCGTCGAACGTCACCGCCTCGAACACCGTCGATGCGCAGAGCACCTACGAGAGCGCAATGTCGCTGTGGGGCGCGCTGATGGGCGGGGCCAACCTCATCAACCACTCTGCCGGTTGGCTGGAGGGTGGGCTCACCGCCTCGTACGAGAAGCTCATCATCGACGCCGAGATGCTGCAGATGTTCGTGGAGTACTTCCGCCCCATCGAGGTGAGCGACGACACCCTGGCACTGGACGCCATCGCTGCCGTTGGCGCCGGTGGGCACTTCTTTGGGTCGCCGCACACGATGGAGCGCTACGAAACCGCGTTCTACTCGCCGCTGGTCTCCGACTGGCGCAACTTCGAGACGTGGCGAGATTCCGGCAGCGTGGATGCGACGCACCGGGCGAACGGACTGTGGAAGCATTTGCTGGAGGACGCGGTCGACCCGCCCCTCGACTCGGCCATCGACGAGGCGTTGGCCGACTTCGTGACCCGAAGAAAGCAGGTACTGCTGCCATGAGCATCACCGACGGCTTCTGCGACGACTGCGGCGCCTATATCGGCGAAGGCCCCGACAGCCGCGATTCGTGCCCGAACTGTGGCGCCGAACTCGACGACAGCGACGACGACGAATAGCGCAGGTTCAGGCGCCAGCGTGACGTAGTGCTCATCGGCGAACACCACGGTCTGCGTATCGACACCTGCCGACGCGCACATCACCGTCCATTCAGGTATCGGTTCCGGGCACGGTGAATCGCTCAGACGTACGGAAACCCTGTCATACCCCTTCCGTACCGTTGCGACATGACCACCACCATCGCCTCCCCCGCCGCTATTTCCCAATTCCCCGTGCCGCTGGAACACCTCGAAGCCGCCATCTGTCAGGGCGCCGCCAACCTCACCTCAGCCGAGCACGGTTGGTTGTTGTCGGTGGCCGAGTTCGATCGACGACGTGGTTGGCAACGATGGGAATGCCACAGCGCAGCGCACTGGCTGAGCTGGCAGGTGGGTCTCGACATGCGATCCGCCCGCGAGAAGGTCCGCGTCGCACGAGCGCTGGAGGTGTTCCCGCTCATCTCCGTAGCGATGGCCGACGGCCGCCTCTCCTACAGCAAGGTGCGTGCCATCACCCGCATCGCCACCCCGGCCACCGAGCAGGCGCTGGTGGAGATGGCGCTGGCCGGCACCACGAACCATGTGGAACGCATCGTGTCGTCGTATCGGCGAGCAGCGCCGGCGCCCGAGCAACGGGCGGCGGCCCAGTGGGCGCGGCGTGGCCTGCACCACGAGGTGCAGCCCGATGGCACCGTGCGCATCAGCCTCGTGCTCCCTCCCGAACAGGCGGCCACCGTGCTCTCCGCCATCGAGCACTTCACCCCCACATCGGAGCCCTTGGCCGACGGCAGCCGCGAAAGCCGCGCCACTCGCCGCGCCGATGGCGCCGTGCAGATGGCCGCCACCGCGCATGCGGCCGCGCACGGCGAGCCAACGTCGGCACCGCGCTATCTCGTCACGCTGCACGCCGACCTCGATGCGCTGGCCGGTGGTGAGGGCGAGTGTGCCGTCAGCGCCCACGGCGATGCATGCGAGTTGCCCATCGGCGTGGCCACCAGCACCGCCCTGCGAATGCTGTGCGACTGCGATGTGCAGACCGTGCTCGAGCGCAACGGGCAGGTAGTTGGCATCACCGAACGGTCGTCGGTGGTCACGGGGAAGCTCCGGCGCCTGGTGCTGGCCCGCGATCGGCACTGCCAGTTCCCCGGGTGCTGCCGTGCCACCGGGCTGGATGTGCATCACATCCGGCATCGCGAACATGGCGGCACCAACCATCCCCACAACCTCACGCTGCTGTGCCGCTTCCACCACCATCGCCTCCACGAAGACGGGTGGCGTGCCGAGCGGCACGGCAGCGAGGTGCGATTCATCGCTCCCGATGGCCGTGTGGCCGGCAGCCACCGCCCGGCGCCCACGGGCGACGCCGCCGTGGTGCATGCGCAGCAGCGCTCGGCTGCCGACGGCCGATGCCAGTGGCGAGGTGAACGTCTCGACATCCACGATGCACTGGCTGCCCTGTTCTCGCGGGAGCAACCAGCGCGCGGGTGGCACCCGAAAACTCCCTAGGGAGTGTGAACGCCCCCTCAGGCCAGCGCTCTCGCAAGAGCGAAGTACACCGGCACCCCGACTGCGAGGTTGAACGGGAACGTCACACCGAGCGAGATACCGAGCGCAAGCCCCGGGTTTGCCTCCGGTAGCGCCAGGCGTGTCGCCGCAGGAGCGGCGATGTAGGAGGCGCTGGCAGCCATCGTGGCGAGCACTCCGGCCCCGCCAGCCCCGAGACCTGCGGCCGTTCCGAGCAATACCCCAAAGGTGCCGAACACCAACGGCCCCACCATGCCGAATGCCACCACCTTGGCGTTCAGCACCTTCGTCGTGGTGAGCGCCGATGCGGCGGTAGCACCCATGTCGAGCAGGAACAGCGTGAGGAGGCCGGTGAACAGCCCGACGAACAGCGGCTCCACCTTGGTGAAAGTGGCGTCGCTTCCCACGGCGCCCATCACCAGACCACCCGCCAACAGCAGCACGCTGCGGCCGGTGAGTACCTCGTGCACGGCCACCTTCCACGACGTGCTCGAGCCCTTCATCGAGGCGAGGATGAGGGCGATCAGAATGCCGGGCACCTCGAGTACCGCCACGAGAGCCGTCATGAATGGCTCCACGTCGAGCGCCGCCTCGGCCGCGAACACGGTGGCGGCGGTGAAGGTGACCACCGACACCGAGCCGTAGTGCGCAGCGATGGAGCCGGCATCCGCTGTGGTGGTGCGCAGCAATCGGCGAGCGACCGCAAACACGACCACCGGCACCACCAGTGCCAGCACCAGTGTCGCCCCCAAGGGCAGCACGAAGTCGCTCATGTTCGTCGACTTGAGGGCGTGCCCACCCTTCAGGCCGATGGCCAGCAGGAGATACGTCGAGAGCCACGTGTGGATGGGGTCGGGAAGGCGAAGATCGCTCTTCAAGAAGACGGCCAGAGCGCCAAGCGCGAACGCAAGGACCGGGGGCGACGTGAGGTTCTCCACGGCAAGTTCGAACGAGTTCAACTGCTTCTCCTGACGTCACATACCGGAATCTATTGTCGTGTATTCTAGATCACCTATACTGGAGGTGCGCCAATCCAGCAGGAGCACCGACATGACCGAGGCACCACCCGCCACCTCGTGGACCTTCCTCACCAACCACGCCCATGTGTTGCTGGCGATCGCCACCGAGCCCGACCTTCGGGTCCGCGACATCGCCGGCCGAGTCGGCATCACCGAGCGGGCCGTGCAGCGCATCGTCACCGAGCTGCAGGCAGCCGGCTATCTCGAGATCGTTCGCGAGGGTCGGCGCAACCACTACCGCATCGACGAGTCGAAGCCGATGCGCCACCCCGCGGAAGAACACCATCGCGTGGGTGAATTGTTGGAAGTGTTGCGCCACCGCTCGGGGTGAGGCCGCTGGCTCAGTTGGCCAGCGAGCCGCCGTAGATCTGCCAGGCGAGCACGCTCTTGGCCACAAGGCTGAGCACCAGATACACCTTCTCGCCATAGAGGTAGTCGCGCCAGCGCCCCACACCCCGGTACTGCAGCCACTGGTTCAGGCCAAAGGT
>CANHST010000141.1 GCA_947463235.1 Acidimicrobiaceae bacterium | reverse complement strand
CGGTGGCTGGAAGGCCAGCCTCTTCGGCGACACCCACATGTACGGCCCCGAGGGCATCAACTTCTACACGCGCAGCAAGGTGGTCACCAGCCGTTGGCCCGACCCGCGCACCAGCAAGGTGGATCTCGGGTTCCCGCAGAACCGCTAAGCGCGGCCCGACCGCGGCGGATACGACCGCGGCCGGACCTCGTTGTAATATTGCGTTCACGGCTGGGGGGCTGTGGGCGATGACGAACAGGGGAGAATGAAATCGTGGATTTCGGAGTCGTTTTACAGACCACGCCGCCTTCAGCGCGCGTGGTGGGCTTGGCCCAGCGTGCTGAGCAGTTCGGGTTTACGCATGTGTGGACGTTCGACAGCCACATCCTGTGGCAGGAGCCCTACGTCATCTTCAGTCAGATCCTGGCTGAGACCCGCAACGTGATCGTGGGCCCGATGGTGACCAACCCGGCTACCCGCGACTGGACGGTCACGGCCAGCACCTACGCAACGCTGAACGAGATGTACGGCAACCGCACCGTGTGCGGTATCGGCCGCGGCGACTCTGCGGTGCGTCTCACGAACGGCGCGCCCACCACGCTGGCCACACTCCGCGAGAGCATTCACGTGATTCGGGAACTCGGCAACGGTCGAGGGGTCGAGTATCACGGAACCGAGATCCGGTTTCCGTGGGCCAGCAAGAGCGAGCTGGAGGTGTGGGTTGCGGCGTACGGCCCCAAGGCTTTGGCGCTCACCGGTGAAGTGGGCGACGGCTTCATCCTGCAGCTCGCCGACCTCAGCATCGCCAAGTGGACCATCGGTGCCGTTCGATCGGCTGCTGAGGCAGCAGGCCGAAACCCGGACGATGTGAAGATCTGCATCGCAGCGCCGGCGTATGTCACCGATGGCACACCTGAAGGTCTTGCTCACGGTCGAGAGCAGTGCCGCTGGTTTGGCGGGATGGTGGGCAACCACGTGGCCGACATCGTGGCTCGCTACGGCAGCGACACCGACGCCGTGCCCGCTGCGCTCACCGAGTACATCAAGGGGCGCCAGGGTTACGACTACAACGAGCACGGCCAGGCAGGGAACTCGCACACCACGTTCGTGCCCGATGAGATCGTGGATCGCTTCTGCATCGTCGGCCCGGTGGAGACCCACATCGAGCGCATGCGTCAGCTGAAAGATCTCGGCGTGGATCAGTTCTCGATCTACCTGCAGCACGACAGCAAAGATCACACCCTGCAGGCCTACGGCGAGAAAGTCCTGCCTGCCGTCGCTGAACACGTCCAGGCAAGGTCGTGACCGGCGCCCCGCCCGCCGTTCGCGAAGATCGCGCAGTGCACCCCGTCGACGCGCCTCCCGCATTCGAGTTGTCGAACATCTCGAAGTCGTATCCCGGTGCCATCGCGCTCAGCGATGTGTCGTTGTCGTTGTTGCCGGGCCAGGTTCACGCCCTGCTCGGCGAGAATGGCGCAGGCAAGTCGACGCTGATCAAGATTGCGAGCGGTGCCATCCAACCCGACAGCGGCACCGTTCGTGTTGCGGGGCAGGAAATCCGATCGCTCACTCGTCGCGACGTGCAGGCCTTGGGTGTCCGGGTGATCTACCAAGAGCGTCAGATCGCTCGTGATCTCACGGTCGGCGAGAACGTGATGCTCGATCGTCTACCAGGTAAGAACTTGGTGTCATGGCGGGCAACGTGGAAGGAAGCTGCGGCCCGATTGGCGATCGTTGGTCTCGACCTCGACCCACAGGCCAGTGTTCGGGGGCTTTCGGTCGCGCAATGGCAACTCATTGAACTTGCTCGGGCAGTCGATTACGGCGCTCGGGCGATCATCATGGACGAGCCGACTGCCTCGCTCAGCCGCGCAGAGGTCGAACGACTCTTCCAGGTCGTTGACACCTTGCGCGAGCGTGGTGTCGCCGTCCTCTACATCTCCCACCACCTCGACGAGATCTTCCGCATCGCCGACACGGTCACTGTTCTTCGCGACGGCCGCAGGGTGTTCCACGGGGCGGTCGCATCGCTGACGCCAGAACGTCTCGTCGAGGAGATGTTCGGGCAGGTTGTGCATACCGTGCATCGTTCCGATCAGGCAAGGCGCGATGAGGGGCCAGCGATCTCGTTGGCGGATGTATCACTCGGGAATCGCCTACACCGCGTGTCGTGTGAGGTGTATCCAGGTGAGGTGGTTGGTTTCACTGGAGCAACTGGTTCGGGTACATCCGATCTGGCGTCGGTGTTCGTCGGCGCCCTTCGGCCCACGTCGGGCACCGTCACTCTGTCCGGGAAGAAGCGGGTGACCTCCCGTCGTGCGGCAGCGTCTTCGGTTGCGTTCCTACCCTCCGATCGCAAGCGCCGTGGGCTCCTGCTCGACAAGACCATCGGTGAGAACCTGATGCTCGGCCGACTCGCCGTCAAAGGGTCGACGATCGTTCGGCACGGAGCCCTGCGTCGTGAATCCCACGAACTGATGAAGGCCGCCAACGTGAAATCCGATTCGCCCGACCGTGCAGTGCGCACGTTGTCAGGCGGCAATCAGCAGAAAGTCATCATCGGTCGCTGGCTCAACTTGAAGTCGCGCATCTTGGTATTCGATGAGCCCACGGCGGGCATCGACATTCCGTCGAAGATGGAGATCTATGCCACGCTCCGCCGCCTTGCCGGCGAGGGTGCAGCAGTGGTGGTGTGCTCCACCGACTTTCAGGAGGTTGGGCTAGTGGCCGACAGGGTGTTCGTCATGAGAGATGGGGAGCTGGTGGGGGAGGTCGCTGGCGAACTAGCGACCGAACACCGATTGATAGCGATGGAGATGGGTGTATGACGTCGGCAATTCGTCGGATGGTGCGGGGGGAGTCGGCGAAGGTTTTCGCTCCGCTCGTCATTGCGGTAGTGGTGCTGTCCGCCTACACCGAGTTTCGAGAAGACAACTTCGTTGCGTGGGCGAACCTTGAGAACATCCTCCTGCAGACATCCGTGCTCGGAATCATCGCCATTGGTCAGACCTTCCTCATTGCGGCGGGTCAGATCGACCTCTCGGTCGGAACGTTCGCGGCGTTCAGCGCCGTGCTGGCTGCCACGCAGGTCACAGGCGGACGTTCCGAACTTCTTTCGATCACCGTGTGCCTCGTCGTCGGGGTGCTCGTTGGGCTGATGTGGGGAGCGATCGTTACCAAGATCAAGGTCCCTCCTTTCATCCTCACCCTCGGTGGGCTGAGTGTTTTTCAATCGCTGGCTCTTGTCCGAGCGAAGAATTCACCGGTCCCTGTGCGTGACTCGTTCGAGTGGATTCGCACCGGTGACGTTCTCGGCGTGCGTACGCCGATCGTGGTGCTCCTCGTCGTGCTGATTGCGGCCTCGATCGTCCTGCACTTCACTCGGTTCGGCCGGCAGGTGTACGCGCTTGGTTCGTCGGAGGAGGCTTCGTACCTGGCTGGCCTTCCGACGGCTCGAACCAAGGTGCTCGTCTATGTCATCAGCAGCACGCTCGTCGCCATCGCTGGCCTCATCCTGATGGCCCGCATCGGTTCGGGCGACCCGCGATCCGGCGGCGGTCTCGAACTGAAAGCCATCGCAGCCGTTGTGCTCGGAGGAGCGAGCCTGTCGGGTGGGCGTGGTACTGCCTTCGGTAGCTTCCTCGGCGTGTTCGTTCTCGGGGTGGTGCAGGCATCGCTCACCTTCCTCGACATCAACGATTCGTGGAGCGATTTCGTCTTCGGCGGGGTCCTGATCGTTGCGGTGCTGATCACCGCCATCAGCGACTTGCGTCGCGACAACCAGGGCCAACGCAGGCCTCTGTCTCAGATCTTCAGCATGCGGGGAGCGGCAACGGCGCCGATGATGCCTGCAGAGGAAACAACCAATCAGCAGCAACTAGAGGAGCAATCGTGAGCATCCAGGACAATCCATTCAGTCGTCGTCGCTTCCTGCAGGGCGTCACCATCGTTGGTGGTGTTGCCATCGGTGGCGGTCTGCTTGCAGCGTGTGGCAGCGACTCCGCCGAGCCGGCCGCTACCGACGCGGCGGGCACCAGCGGTGCGGTCGAGACCACCGCGGCAGCCACCGGTGAGACCACCGTGGCTGGGCCCACCAGCGGTCTGATCGGCCTCACCCTGAACGGTCTGAACGACTACACCAGAGGCGTCGCCACGGGCGTGTACAAGGCGCTCGAAGGCACCGAGTACGAACTCACGGTGGTGCAAGCCAACTATGACGCCGCAGCCGAGCTCGCGAACATCGAGAACTTCCTCACCCAGGGCGCAGTCGGCGTGATCATCCAGCCCAACACCGCCGAGTCTGCGGGCGCAGGTGCGAAGGCGGCGTTCGACAAGGGCGTGCCGGTGGGTAACTGCATCTGGCCCGGGCCGAGCGATGCCGATCAGTACTTCAATGGCGTGGCCGAGATCGATTCGGTCGAGGGTGGCCGCATCATCGGTCGCTATCTTCTCGAGCAGCTGCCCGATGGCGGCAAGATCGCAGTCGTGCAAGGCGTCATCGGCCAGGGCTTCTCGGAGCGCATCGACGAGGGCCTGGATGAGGTGCTGAAGGGCTCGAAGATCGAGATCGTCACCCGCGAGCAGGGCTTCTTCGACCGTGTGAAGGCGGTCGAGGTGGTGCAGACCGCATTCCAGGCGCATCCCGATCTGGTGGCCGTGGTCGACTACGCCGCCGCGATGAGCAACGGCATCTGCCAGTGGCTGAAGGACGAGGGCAAGGACAACATCCTGCACATCACCTCTGATGCCGACGAGGAGATGGTGACCTGGTTCGGTACGCCGTACCTGGCGGCCACTCGCTACTACAGCTCGGCGCAGACGGGCCTCATCGCGGCCAATGCAGTGCTCAACGCGCTCGCCGGTAAGCCGGTCGAGTTCCGCACCGTGATCGAGCAGGTGCTCGTCACCGCCGACAACGTCGAAGAAGTGGTGGCGGCGAACCCGTTCATCTTCACCGAGTACAAGGACAAGGTCCAGGACATCTGAGTGCATCGCAGCACCGGCGCACTCATGTGCGCCGGTGCTGCTCACTCCGTTTCCGAAGCCGTCAACGAACGAACAGAAAGCAGCAGTCATGCCCGATATCAGCGCCATCGAGAACTCAGCGGGCGATGTCGTCCCGGTGATCGACATCTCCGACTTCCTCGCCGGGACACCGGAGGGAATCCAACGCGTGGCGGCTGAGGTCGCCCATGCCTGCGAGCACACCGGTTTCTTCCAGATCGTCGGACATGGCGTCGATCTCGACTTCATCCAATCCGTCTACGACATCAGCCGAGACTTTTTCGACCTGCCTGAAGCGGAGAAGACGAAGGTGTCGCAACCTTCCCCCGACCAGGTTCGCGGCTGGTCCGCGGTCGGCAAAGAAGGTCTCTCCTACTCGCTCGGAGAAGCAGCGCCCGGAGATCTCAAGGAGAAGATGGACATGGGGCCGCCGAACGTTCCGGACGACCCGTACTTTTCGATGGAAGTGGCCGGCCCGCACTTCGCCCCCAACGTGTGGCCACAAGAACCGGCAGAGTTCCGAGCGCTGTGGGAGGAGTACTTCCTCACCATGAGCGAACTGAGCCGACAGTTGATGCGGATCTTTGCTGTCGGTCTCGACCTGCCGATCGACTACTTCGAAGACAAGATCGACCGGCACATCAGCATGTTCCGGGTACTGAACTACCCCGATCAGGTGGATGCACCATTGCCGGGTCAGCTCCGCGCTGGTGCTCACTCCGACTACGGCAGCCTCACCATCGTCCGACAGGAGCAGCGCCCCGGCGGGCTGGAAGTACTCAACAAAGCGGGCGAATGGGTTGGCGTTCCCGCCATCCCCGGAGGTCTGGTGGTGAACATCGGCGACCTCATGGCCGAGTGGACCAACGACCGCTGGGTCTCCACCGTGCATCGCGTGGTGAACCCCCCGCGAGACAAGGCCCACGACTCGCGTCGTATCTCGCTGGTCCTGTTCCACCAGCCGAACTACGACGCGATCATCGAGTGCCTACCGACGTGCGTCCCCGCGAGCGGTGAGGTGAAGTATGCGCCGATCTCATCTGGCGAGCACCTCTACAACAAGTTCACGAAGCAGACCTCGATGGGCGCAGGAAACTGATGGCCGCCTCGATCTCACTCGCTAGCTACATCAGCGCCGACTTTGTGGCCCTGTTCGAGTTCTACTCCTCAACGTTCGATCTTCCTGAGGTGGAAGAACTCCACTCCGACATTTTCCGCGGGGCCGACGTGAGCGGCCTCACGCTGGGGTTCTCGGCTCCGGTTGTCTACGAGATGCTGAACATTCAGGAATGGTCGGAGCCAAAGGGCACCGCGCAGTACCTCACGTTCGAGATGCCCTCGGACGAGGAGGTCACGGCTGCGACAAAGCGAGCAATCGACAATGGTGCCCGTTTGCTCCACGACCCGTACGAGACGTACTACAACGCGTGGCAGTCCGTTCTTGCAGACCCCGACGGCAATGTCTTCCGAATCAACCACTTCCGCTGAATTGCGTGGTGACCCAGTCGCGGTGCGTTCCTCGCCGACGTATCGGCGAGTGGCCTTCGTCGCGCACTGCCTCGTGAATCAGAACGCCAAGGTTCAGGAGTTCGCCCGGTCGGCAGGGGTGGTGCCAGGGGTGGTTGATCGATTGCGTCGTCACGGATACCGAATCCAGCAACTGCCATGCCCAGAGATGGCGTTTGCTGGCGTCAATCGGTGGTGGCAGGGTCGCGAACTGTACGACAAGGCGAACTACCGCCGACACTGCAGCATTCTCGCAGCGAACATGGTGGAACCGATTTCGGAGTTCATGAACCGTGGCTACGACATTGTGGTGATCGGCCTCGATGGCAGCCCGTCGAGCGGTGTGCGCTACACGGGCCGAGCCCGAGCCTGGGGTGGAAGGCCCCACTTCGACGATGGCGATTACGAAGTGGTCGAAGGTATGGGCGTGTGGATGGAGGAACTCAAGCGCGGGCTCGAGTTGCGCGGTGTTCCGTGGCCTCGAGCCACCGGCATGCTGCTTGACACGACCGACTGGGATGAGGCGAGAGATTTGCCGCGTTGTCTCGACGAACTCGACCAGTTCTTGGCCGACGGCGTGGACGCGACGGCGGGTGATCATGCTCCATCCTGACCCGCGGGGTTACCGCGTGGCGCTCGTGGCCGATGCGATCGTGAACGAAGGGGCGGCATCGTTCGATGTGCTAGCGGCCCTCGAGTCGCATCGTTTCGGGGTGATCGTGTTGCCGCCGAGCGACTTCTCCCTCTCATCCATCGGAGGAATCGTCGAATACGTCATCGACGACCTGACCGACTACGTCCGAAACGGCTACCGAGTCGTCGAAGTCGGGAGTTCAGAGCTCGTCGGGTTCGGTACGTGGCACGACATCGTGGCTCTCGACCTCGCGCGACGCGGTCAAGAGGGCTTCGAACAATTCGATGTCGCCGGCATGTCACCTGCCGACTTCGACAGATTTCTTGCTGCATCAATTCCGGCGGCGGAACTCAGTTGATGACAACACCGCATCGATGACCACCGACGCGTCGTCATCGTCACAACGGAATGAGAAGGTGGCATCCACGTTCGTCGCCGCGGCGCCGTACGTGTTCGTGCTGCTCTGGAGCACGGGGTTCATCGTCGCTCGCTACGGCACCGAAGATGCTGGCCCGCTGACCTTCCTGGCGCTGCGGCTGTTCCTCGCCGCCGTCGTGCTGTTGGCGGTGGCGCAACTCACCGCATCGCCGGCGATCGGTCGGCGCGCCGTGGGGTGGGCGGCACTGTCGGGCCTGGG
>CANHST010000140.1 GCA_947463235.1 Acidimicrobiaceae bacterium | reverse complement strand
GTGGAGGGCTCGCACAGTTGGTTGCTGGCCGATCCTCAGCAGTTCGGCGAGATCATCACCAACGACGTGAAGGTGGCTCAGGCCGCACGCGAGCTGGAGCTCAGGGCCCCGAAGGGCAAGCGAAAGGGCCTGCGTCGAGTGCAGACCCTCGACACTCGCCGTTCCGGCTGACGTCGCTCAGGCGTCGGGCAGACGCGGACCGCCGATGCGAACGTCGTCGCGGCGGCGGGTGATGCCGCGGCTGTCGAGTTCTGCGGCGAGTGGAACGGCGTGCTTTCGGGTGATGGACAGCGCTTCGCGGAATTGACTGACGGTGAACCCGTCCGGGTGGTCGCGTAGCAATGCCGCCGCCGTGTTCGCGGCGACAGCGATGGCATCAGGGTGGAAGTAGAGGCCTTCGCGTTCCACCACGAGCTTGCGACGCACGAGTTCGCGCAATTGCATCTTGTCGATGTTGCCGGGCTCGGGCGGAGCGGTGCCGCCGGCCTGCAGCGCTGCCACGAACGGATGGTCGGCCAGCGGGTCGCGGGCTTCCGCCTGGCGTGCGCGGCCAGCCTCGACAGTCACGTCGTCGAGCGTGCCCAACGCCGCGCGCTCCCGCTCGTCGAGTGCGGCCACATCGAGCCCGAGTTCGCCAGCCGACAGCACTCGAGCGTGAAGGTCGGCCTGCATCTCCTTCAGCGCGGCGGGGGCCACGACCCAACTCGCGAGCGACGGCGCCCGGCGTTCGCCGGTGAGTGCTTCCAGGTCGTCGGCGTGAATCCAGCGGTGCTCGGCGATGACGCGATCGACGTCCCGATTTGGTTGCGCCTTCGACGCGGGAAGCACCGGCGCCACGTCGAGCACCTCGCCACCCCCAACGGTCTCATCGCGCCCGCTCTCACGCAGCACGAACCTGTCGCCTGCGACCAACGGAAGGTCGGTGGCGAGATGCAATCGCACCATGCCGTGTCCGCCGGGTGGAATCTTCTCCGAGCCCAGCACACGCAGTCGCACCGGGAACTCGCCGGCCCCGATGTAGGCGAAGAATGCGCCACGCCGCGACACGTCGTGGGTGAGCGTGGGCAACACCGTGAGCGTTGCGTCGAACCGATGCGTGGGACGCCATTGAGCGGGCACCACGACGGCATCGCCACGTTGTAGATCGGTGTGATCGACGCCGACCAGGTTGAGCGCCACGCGGTTTCCCGGGCCGATGGCATCGTGACGTTCGCCATGCGACTGGATACTGCGCACCCGCACGGGTCTGCCGCCGGCATGCAATTGATCGTCGGTGCGCACCGCACCCCCGGTGAGCGTGCCGGTGACCACCGTGCCGCTGCCCTTGGCGGCAAAGACGCGGTCGACCCACAACCGGGGGCGTCCGCGGTCCAGCGATGACGGCGTGGACTCCACCAGTACCGCGAGCGCATCGCGTAGCGCGTCCATCCCCGCGCCGCTGACGGCGCTCACCCCCACGATCGCCGCATCCTCCAGGAAGGTGCCGGCCAAACGATCGCGAACGTCCATCTCCTGGAGTTCGCGCCAGTCGTCATCGACGGCATCGATCTTGGTGAGCACCACGATGCCGTGCCGAAGGCCGACCAACTGCAGGATGCGGAGGTGCTCTTCGCTCTGGGGCTTCCAACCCTCGGTGGCGGCCACCACGAAGATGCAGGCGTCGACCCCGCCGACACCGGCCAGCATGTTGCGCAGGAACCGCACATGCCCGGGCACGTCGATGAAGCTCACCCCTTCGCCGCTCGGCAAGGTGGCGTGGGCGAAGCCGAGGTCGATGGTGAGACCGCGGCGCTGTTCTTCGTCCCACCGGTCGGGATTCGTGCCCGTGAGCGCCTGCACCAGCGACGACTTGCCGTGGTCGACGTGGCCGGCGGTGGCTACGACACGCATGCGCGGAGCGCTGCGGCCAGCAGTGGATCGTCGTCCTCGCGAACGGAGCGCAGGTCGAGGTAGGTGAACCCGTCGCGGGCACGCGCCACGATCGGGGTGCCGCCATGGTGCCGCAAGGCGGCCAGGTGGTCGCCGCGTACCCGCACCGCCACTGAGGCGATGGTGGTGCCGGGGGCGCTCCCAGCTCCGGGGATGGCGTCGCTATCGACGGTGTCGCCCACACCAGCGGCCGCGATGATGGCGCTGGCCCGGGAGCGGAGTTCCTGGTTGGTGGTCGCCACCATCCGCCAGAACGGAATCGCTTGGGCAGCCGTGCGATCGAGGTACGACATCGCCACCTGTTGCAACATCAACAGCACGTGTGCGCCGGGTCGAAGTGCTCGCGCCAACGGGTGGCGCATGCACGCCGCCACGAGCGCGGCATCGCCGGCGATGATGCCGCTCTGCGGGCCGCCGAGCAGTTTGTCGCCGCTGAACGTGATGAGCTTGGCGCCAGCACCGAGTGTCTGCTTCGCAGCCGGTTCGCCGGCGAGCCACGCAGGAGGAGGCCCGCCGAGCCATGGCGTGTTCGCATCGATGAGCCCGCTACCGATGTCGGCGACGACGGGTGCCGGCAGGGTGGCCAACTGGTCCACCGGGGTGTCCTCGACGAAGCCTTCGACGCGGTAGTTGCTCGGGTGCACCTTCAACACCAACGCCACGTCGGCGTTCTTGCGTGTGAATGCCTTGGAGTAGTCGTTGAGCCGTGTGCGATTGGTGGTGCCCACGTCCACTAGATGAGCGCCGGATTGCTCCATCACGTCGGGCACACGGAAGCCGCCGCCGATCTCCACGCTCTCGCCACGACTCACCAGCACCTGCCGGTCGCGGGCGAGCGCGGCGAGCACCAGCATCACGGCAGCCGCATTGTTGTTCACCACCATGGCTGCCTCGGCGCCGCACAAGCTGGCGAACAGGCCGCCCACTGCCGCCTGCCGCGACCCGCGCTCGCCGGTGGTGAGGTCGAACTCGACGTTCACGGCGTGTTCGGCGTGTGCGAACGCGTATGGGGCTCGGCCGAGGTTCGTGTGCAGCAGCACACCGGTGGCGTTCACAACGGGGGCCAGCAAGCGCTGACGGTACCGCTCGGCGCGGGCCACGGCAGCGGGGGTGTGCCACTCGTCGGGGCCTGCGGCGATGGCCTCGCGAGCAAGTTCCACGAGGATGGCATGCGGCAGGTCCACTGCCTTCATGGCGCGCGCCAGTGTGTCCACGCTGGGCGGTCGGGGCGTCGTGCTCATCGGGCGCAGAGTACCCGCCAGCGAGGATTCGCGCCCACGGGCGCGACGCATCCCGCATCAGGGAGTGTGCGTGCCTGTGGGCGAGAAGTGACCCGCATCTCGGAGGTTGCACGCCCAATGGGGGTGGGGCGGCGGTGCGTACACTCGGGTCGATGTTGCCCGTGCCCATCGTTCGCCTCGACCCTGAACTGCCGTTGCCCGCGTACGCCCACCCCGGCGACGCCGGTCTGGATCTGCGTGCTCGCGAGGACGGCGTCGTGCCAGCAGGTGGAGGCCGACTGCTGATGCCCACGGGCATCGCCATTGCGATTCCGCCGGGGCATGCGGGGTTCGTGCTGCCCCGCAGCGGTAATGCCCTGAACCATGGCCTCACCGTCGCCAATGCGCCGGGCCTCATCGACGCGGCCTACCGCGGCGAGATCAAGGTGATTCTTTTGAACACCGATCCGCTTCAGCCGTTCCACGTGCACCGCGGTGATCGCATCGCGCAGTTGGTGCTGCAGCGCGTCGAAGAGGCGCAGTGGTACGAGGTCGACGAACTCGATGGCGACGACCGTGGCGGCGGCTTCGGCCACACCGGCAAGCACTGACCGGCAGGCGCTGGCTGGCAAGTACGGGGCTGGCAAGCGCTTGCCAGCCCGGTCACTTCCAGGCGAAGACGGGCTGTTCGAAACCGTGGACGCGTGCGTCAGGAGCCGGCACGCCGTCGAGAGCAACCCAACGAAACTGCACCAGCACGGCGCCGGTGGGGGCGTGGATGAGGTCCTTGCCCAGTGGCACCTGCACGACGGGTCGGTCGCTCTCGGGAATCGTGACGAATCGCGGTGAGTCGGGTCGGCAGAGTTCGTGCAGACCGATGCGATATGCGTGCGCCACCTCGGCCGGGTTGGGGTGCAGTTCCACATCGCCCGGGGCCCACAGCACCACCGGTGTCATCACGTAACCCGATCGCGTGATGTAGTCGTCGAGTCGGCCCAGCACGGCGTCGGACCCGAGGCGAAGCCCGAGCTCTTCCTCGAGTTCGCGCAGGGCGGTGTCCTCGGCAGTTTCACCCGGATCCATGCGCCCACCCGGCAGGGCCCACTGCCCGCCGTGTCCGTTCAGCGTTGCAGCGCGTCGGCACAGCAGGAACGATGCCCCGCCGGCAACGCCGCTGACGGATCCGTCGAACCCGGTGATGTCGCCGGGCACCACGCTCATCTCCTCTGGCGTGAACGAGAACGGGTCGACGGTGTCGGTGCCGGGTTCGCTCTGGGTGACCACGATGGCCACGGCGGCACGCTTGTGTGCGTCGGGCGATGCCACGTGCAACTCGTGCGCAGCCAGGTTGCGGACCATGCGGTCGCGCAATGCATCGTCGTGCGGGATCACGCGGTCGGGGCTCACGACCAGCACCCTACGCAGCCCAGTGCGGCCATACCGAGGTTGCAGGGCAGACTGTGCACATGGATCTGTCGGTCGCTGTCACCCCGCTGTACTTCGCCAGCATGGTGGCCGAGCGAACGGCGCTGCAGCGGCGTGCCCAGACTCAGGGCCCGAGCGCTGCCGACTACGTGCGACCCGACACCGTGGCCAGCCTGGGCATGGGCGTACTCAGCCTCACCACGCCGATCTCTGCCTATGTGGCGAGCTATGCGGCGTTCGGTCGGGGCCGGAAGAACACCGTCGCCAAAGTGGTGTTGGGTGTGGCGGTGACGGCTGCTGCTGCCACCACGATCGCCGATGTGGTTTCCAAGCGCGCCGACGCAGCCACGTTGGCGGGTCGCCGCCTGCGGAACCGCGCTCGCAACGTGGCAGAGGTGGGCGGTGTGGTCACGGTGGTGGCCGGTGGAGTGGTGCTCACGGCGACCACCGCAGCACTGACCAGTTCGAAGCGAATGTGGGCGAAGGGGCAGCGCCGCGATCTCGGCACCGGCATCGTGCCCTGGACGGCGGCGATGGTGTGGTGGGATCTCGCGTACTACTGGAATCATCGATTCCAACACGAGGTGCGTGCCATGTGGGCCATCCATGTGCCGCACCATTCCAGTGAGCACTACAACCTGTCCACGGCGCTGCGCCAACCCGTGGCGGGCGCGTTCGGTGTGTGGGTGCCCTATGGCTTGGTGAGCCGATTCGGTGTGCGGCCGAGTCTGGTGGAAACGTCGCGTGCGCTGAACCTGATCTACCAATACTGGATCCACACCGACACCATTCGCTCGCTGGGCGCCGGCGAGGAAGTGCTGAACACGCCGTCGCACCATCGCGTGCACCACGGCAGCAATCGCCAGTACCTCGATCGCAACCACGCCGGCATCCTGATCATCTGGGACCGCATGTTCGGCACGTTCCGCCGTGAACAACCGGCCGACGACCCCGTGGTGTACGGCCTCACGCGCAACATCGGCACGTACAACCTCTGGAAGATCAGCACCCACGAGTACCGCGAGATGTTCCGCGATGTGGCCCGCAGCACCAACTGGCGCGACCGACTTGGCTTCGTGTTGCGCGGCCCTGGCTGGGCGTACCAACGTCGCAGCGAACTGGGCTTCGACGACGAGGTAGTGGCGGCCTAACTGGCTGCCGCAGCAGTGCTGTCGGTGGCGACGCGTTGCGCCGAGGTGACTCGGCCGAGGAACTCGAGCAACACCTTGTTGAAGGTGCTGGCGTGCTCCACCATGAACCCGTGGGCGGCGCCGGAGATGACCACCAATTCGGCATTCGGCATGCGGTCGGCGATCTCCTCGCTGTCGCCGCGAGGCGTGAGGATGTCTTGGTTGCCGACCATCACCAGCGTCGGAATGTCGACCTGCTCGAGTTGCTCGGCGACGGATTCGTCGACGTCGAGGATGGCCTTCACCTGGGCGACGAAGGCGTGTGAGGTGCGGCCCATCGCGAGGGGTCCGAGCCAGCCGAATGCTGGCAGGAGACGACGGAACGACCGCGGGCCGATGACCCATCGAGCGGCTTCGCCGGCCATTGCGCCCATGCCTCGTTCGGTTGCTGTGGTGGCCCAGCTGTTCAGCAACTCGCGGCGCCAAGGATGGTTGCGACACGCAGTGCAGGCGAGTGTGAGCGAGTTCACACGCTCGGGATGGCGCAGGCCGATGATCTGCGAGATCGCGCCACCCATCGAGGCACCCACGACGTGGGCGGTCTCGATGCCGGCATGATCGAGCACGGCGATGGCATCGTTGGCCATCTGCTCGAGGTTGTAGTGACCGAACGGTTTGTCGCTGCGTCCGGCGCCGCGGTTGTCGAGCGCGATCACCCTGTACTGCAGCGCCAGCGCCAGGCGCTGCATGTCCCAACCGTGCTTGTCGGCGCCGAGGCCCTGGATCAGCAGGACCGCGGGGGCACCGTGTCGGCCGATCACTTCGTAGTGGAGGCGGATGCCGTCGGATGCGCGTGCGTACGGCATCAGCCCTCCGCCAGCCAGTCGAGCGGAGCGACGCCGGTCTGCAGACCGCCGAAGCCGTCGAGCATTCGCTGCACGTGGTGCTGCACCTGCTCGGCCAGTTCCACCTCGGCGAGCGGGCCCTTGCGCTTGCGGCGAGGGCGCACCTGCGGCCCGACTTCGGCGCGTGCGGTGCGGCTCATGGCACTGCTCATCGTGGCAACGGGGAACACCGGCACGCCGGCCACCACGGCAGCGCCGATGAGCGAGTGGTCGACCTCACCGGCATGACGCGAGTGGTTGCTCATGGCGCACGAAACGAGAACCAGTTCGTGGTTGCGTAACGCACCGAGCACTTCGTCGGGCCTGGCGAGTAGCCCCCCGATGCGTCGCAGTAGGGGACCGATCGGGGCGAAGTCGGGTCGGCCGACGAATCGAACCGGTCGGCCGGTTGCTTCGCTGAGCGCCAACGCGGCATAGATGTTGCTGAGCGCCCAGCGGCGGGTGTTGCAGACCAGCAGTGCGCCACCCTTGACCGGCAGATGTTGCGTGCCACTGACGCTCACATCCCAACGAAGGTGGGCCAAGGGCGACAGTGCCTGCACCAGATGCGGGTCGCGGCCGAAGTCGTCGACCGAATGAGTCGGCCAATGGCGCAACGGTTCGGTGAGCACCGTGTTCGCTGCGGTGACGGCCTTGCCGGCGGCGCGGCGCGGGAACTGCAGGATTTCAGCCATCACGCGACCTCTCGGATGCGGCCCACACGGACGACGCTTTCCCAGGCATAGAGGTGGTCGATGACCTCGGGGGTGGTGAGGCGCGGTTGGAAACCCAGTACCTCGCGTGCCCTCGATCCGTCGGCCAGTCGGCCGCGGTGCATCAGTTCCACCACGTGTTCGGGAATCGGCGCTCCGGCCAGGTGGCTGAGTTGCCGAGCGATCGCCCATTCCGGGCCCACGAGCGGCATCGGCATCCGCTTGCCGCGCACGATTGCTTGTGACGCCGTGATGGCGCCGGGCGCCACGATGTTCAACGGCTGGTCCAGTCGGTTCGCTGCGGCGGCCACGAAGGCGCGGGCGGCGTCGCCGTCTTCCACCACGGCGAACGGTGAGTCGGCGAACAAGCTGTACGGCACCACCGGTTGGCGCAGGAGGCGGCCGAGGGGACTGGGCACGTGCTTGCCGAGCACCGGTGCCAGGCGCAGCTTGCCAACGGCGATTCCCACCCGCTTGCCGACCTCTCGGGCGGAGCGTTCGATGTTGGCGAGCATGCGTCCGTACTCGGTGGTGGGGTCG
>CANHST010000139.1 GCA_947463235.1 Acidimicrobiaceae bacterium | reverse complement strand
GCGTGGGCCAACACGGACCCGCAATGGTCGGCGTTGACTGCATCGAGGTCGAGGCGGATGCCGGCGCGGCGGGCAAGGTCGACCGCCCTGTCGCGAACGCGTGCCACGTCGCGGCGGTCGGCGCCCTCGTGGTGGCGCTGCCCGCACACGACGGCGACGCGCAGCGAAAGGTCCGCAGGCAAGTCGTCGGGTCGGCCGCGGAATACGTCGCGTTCGTCGAGCAACGCGGCCATGACGCACGCCAAGCCTCGGTCTCGTTCGATCGCAGCATCCACCATTCCAGCCAGCCGCGGGTGCAGGGGAAGGGCGAGCATGCGCCGGCCTCGCTCGGTGGGTCGACCATCGTCGGTGATGGCACCGAGTCGTTGCAACAACTCCACCCCCTGCTGGAGCGTGCGCGCCGGTGGCCGATCGGCCCATTGCAGTGCATCGATGGATGTGCCCCACACGGCGAGCTCCAGCGCCAGACCGCTGAGATCGACCTGGGTGATCTCGGCCTCGAGATGTGCACGCCGAGTGCTGTGCTCGAGCTTGCTCCACAGGCGATAGGCGGCGCCCGGTTCGGTGCGGCCGGCGCGGCCAGCGCGCTGGTCGGCCGATGCCCGACTGGTGCTGACGGTGGTGAGTCGGGTCATGCCGGTGCGCTGATCGAAGCGCGGCACGCGAGCAAGGCCGGCATCCACCACCACCCGCACGCCATCGACGGTGAGCGACGACTCGGCGATGTCGGTGCTCAGCACCACTCGTCGTCGGCCGGGTGGCGACGGTTGCAGCGCGTGGTCCTGTTCGGCGAGCGACAGGGCTCCGGCCAGCGGATACACATCAACGTGCGGTGGCAGCGCGGCCTCCAGTTGGCTCTGCGCCCGACGGATCTCGCCGATTCCGGGCAGGAACACGAGCACGTCGCCGGCCTGCTCGCGCACGGCACGGCCGACGAGCGCGACCATCGCCTCCACCACTCGATCCTGCTTGCCCATCGGGGCCCACACGATCTCCACGGGGTGCATTCGTCCGTCGCTGTGCGCAACCGGCGTGTCGGCGCCCAGCACGGAGAGCAACCCCTTCGTGTCGGGGGTGGCCGACATTGCCAACAGCCGGAGGTCGGGTCGGACAGTGGACCGAGCGTCGAGTGCCAGTGCCAGACCGAGATCGGTGGGCAGATTGCGTTCGTGGATCTCATCGAAGATGACGAGTCCGTAGCCCTCGAGTGTGGGGTCGTGCTGAAGCCGACGCGTGAGCACCCCCTCGGTGACCACTTCGATCCGGGTACCGGGACCGATGTGCCGTTCGTCGCGGGTCTGATAGCCGACGGTATCGCCCACCCGTTCGCCCAGCAGCGAGGCCATCCGTTGGGCAGCGGCCCGCGTGGCGAGCCGCCGAGGCTCGAGCATCACGATGCGCCCGCCGGCCAACCACGGTTCGTCGACCAGCATCAGTGGAGCCAACGTGGTCTTGCCTGCCCCTGGTGGCGCGACGAGGATGGCCGACACCCCGTTTCGGAGCGCGTCGGCAACTGCGGGTAGTGCTTCGAGGACCGGCAGATCCGGCGGCTCGAAGGCCACGGCGCTGGGCTCAGCCCTGGGCGGGAGTGCCGTGGAAGGGCGAAGGATCGCCAGCGGTGGGCAGCACCGGGGCTTGCCACGACGTGATCTCGGCGATGTGTTTCGCCACCGTGCGCCACTCAGCGGGGTTCCAACCTTCGGCGGCAGCGACGTTTCCATTGCCCTGGACGAAGACGAACGCTGGCAGCGTGCTGAGGCCCAGCCCACGAACGAACGAACGATCCGCGTCGCAGAACACCATGAACTGCTCGGCGAGCGGCCCGAGGAACTGCTTGGCCTCGTCGGGAGTGCAGGTGGCGATGAAGTTCACGCGCACGTCGGCGCCGCGAAACGCGTCGAGCACACGTGCTGCGGTGTCGAGCACCCACGAACTCTCGTTGGTGAACGGGTCGATGACCACGCTCGCGAGATGGAACGTGGTGACCCACTCGTGCAATTGCCGGGACTCCCCGGAGAGCGAGGTGAGGTTCAGATCGAGAGCGACGGTGCTTGCCACGATGGAGAACGGTAGCGCAGCGACGAGCCTCCAGCCCATCTCGCCAGAACCGATGGGCTCGGGTAGGTTCCGGATGTGCATCCGATCGAGCGACTCCGCTATCTGGCTCGGTCGAGCGGCGCGGATCAGCGGGTGCTGGTGAGCGAGACCGCTTCGGCGCTTCGCGCTCTGCGGATGGACCCAGCGGGCCTGGTGGTGAGCTGCCGTCGTATCGTCGAGCGACACCCCACTTCGGGGCCGCTGTGGTGGCTGTGCGCTCACATCCTCACCGCTGCCGACCCCTCCGACACGGCTCGTTCGCTGGCGCACGATCTGGAGATGGATCCCACCCCGACATTGCTGGCTGACGCACTGCCGGAGGGTGCCACCGTGATGGTGATCGGCTGGCCCGATCTCGCAGGTGAGGCGTGTATCGATCGTGGAGATCTCACCGTGCTCACGCTCGACGCCGATCACCAGGGTGCGGCGTTTGTTCGTCGACTGGAGCGCAACGATGTCGTGGCCGAGATCGTCGAGCCCTCTCGCCTCGCTGCCGCGGTGTTGGTGGCCGACCTGGTGTTGGTCGAGGCCACCGCAGCAGGCTCGGGCGAGTTCCTTGCTGCACCTGGATCAAGGGCGGCTGCGTCGGTCGCCTACTGCAGCGATGTGCCGGTGTGGGCGGTCGTGGGTCGTGGCCGTGTGCTGCCCGATGCGGGTTTCGCGTCGCTGGTGGGTCGCGTGAGCGACGTGCGCGTGCCGTGGGACGCCGAGGCCGATGTGGTGCCGTTTGCGCTCGCCACGTACCTGGCCACCGAGCGCGGCGTCGGCGAGGCTGCCGGTGTGCAACTGCAGGCCGAATGCCCGTTGGCGCAGGAACTGTTGGCTTCCCGTCGATGACCGCGCAGGTGGGTGGCGTAGGCCTGTCGACAGATCGGTACGAACTCTCGATGGTCGGCGCCGCGTTGCGGTCCGGTCGTGCGCACGACCATTGCGTGTTCGAGGTGTTCTGCCGACACCTGCCACTCGGCCGACGCTACGGCGTGGTCGCGGGCACGACTCGGGTGCTCGAGGCCGTCGAATCATTCGGATTCTCCGACGAGGACCTCGCGTGGCTGGTCGACGAAGGCGCCGCCGACGACGCGACGGCTGCGTTCCTTCGCAACTACCGCTTCAACGGCCGGGTGGAGGGCTATCCGGAAGGTGAGGTGTTCTTCCCGAACTCACCGATCCTCAGAGTGAGCGGTACGTTCGCCGAGTGCGTGGTGCTGGAAACCGTCGTCCTGTCGATTCTGAACCACGACTGCGCGGTGGCGGCTGCGGCGGCGCGGATGGTGACAGCGGCCGACGGCCGGCCGCTCATCGAAATGGGCAGCCGTCGGGCGCATGAGGCTGCGGCGGTGTCGGCGGCGCGGGCGGCGTATCTGGCGGGTTTCGCATCCACGTCGAACCTTGCTGCGGGTCGACGATTCGGTATTCCGACGGCGGGTACTGCTGCCCACGCGTCGATCCTTCTCTACCCGGACGAGCGATCGGCGTTCGCCGCACAGGTGGCTGCGCAGGGGCCGTCGGCCACCCTGTTGGTCGATACCTACGACATCGGCCGTGGTATCGAGATCGCGGTCGAGGTGGCCGGGCCGTCGCTCGGTGCCATCCGGATCGATAGCGGCGATCTGGGCATGATGGCTCGGCGCGCTCGCGAGCAACTCGACTCGCTGGGCAACACCGGTACCCGCATCGTGCTGAGCGGCGACCTCGATGAGTTCACCATCGCGGCGCTTGCCGCCGCACCCGTGGATGCGTATGGCGTGGGTACGGCCGTCACCATGGGGTCGGGGGCGCCCACGGCGGCACTGGTCTACAAGTTGGTGGAGGTGAACGGTCGTCCTGTCGCGAAGCGGTCCGACCGCAAGGCCACTCAAGGAGGCGCCAAGACCGCCTACCGGGGGTACCGGCACAGCGGTACCGCCACCGACGAGGTGGTAGTGGTCGACGGTGAGGACGTGGAAGCCATCCGCGTCCGTCACTCGTTCGACGAACTACGCCGCGTGGCGGTGCCGCTATGGGAGTTCGGCCGGCGTACTGCGGAGGGCATGGCCACGCTCGAAGATGCCAGAGCCCGGATGGTCGAGAGCTTGCGCGCGCTGCCCTGGGAAGGCCTGTCGCTGAGCAACGGCGACCCAGTGCTGCCCACGATCATGGTGCCAGCGCCCTGAGGGCGGTCAGCGCTGGCCGGCGCGGGTGGGCACCGTGCCAGCGGCATCGGCGAGCACCTTGGCGATGCGTCCGAGATTGTTCGGAATGAGTCCGACGGTGACGCGTAGCGACGGCACATCCGGCTGCACCATGAACGGCTCGCCGGGCGCCGCGCCAATGCCCTGAGCGGCCAAGGTGATGAGCGCGGATCGCTCGTCGGCCACCTGCATCCAGAGGTTGATGCCGTCGGTGCCTGTGTAGGCGATGCCCTCGGCATCGAGGATCGCGGTGACTGCGCTGCGTCGACGTGCGTACTCGTTGCGAGCTGTAGCGACCGCCTGAATGGTGGGGGCGTGGTCGAGCATCTCGAGCAGCACGGCTTGCAGGATGCGACTGCTCCAGCCGGGGCCGAGCAGCCGGCGGTTGATGGCCGCACTCACCACGTCGCGCGCCCCACCGACCGCGGCAAGGCGAAGGTCGGGCCCGTGACTCTTCGAATAGCTGCGGATGTGCACCGTGCGATGTGGAAGGTGCGTACCCAAGCTGACGAGCGAGCCGCTGGCGATGTCGCCGGAGTGATCGTCTTCCACGATGATGGCGTCGCTCTTGGCGAGTGCTGCAGCGAGCTGCTTCGCACGCCGTTCCGAATAGGTGACGCCGGTCGGGTTGTGGGCGCGGGGCTGCAGAAAGACGGCGCGCACGCCCAGTGCGAGCGCTGCGGAGAGGTCGGCCACGCGCATGCCCTCGTTGTCCAGCGGCACGCCGATGACCTCGGCTCCCAACAGGTCGAGCAGGTCGAGCAACGGGGGGAATGCAGGTTGCTCCACCACCACTCGGTCGCCAAGGCGAACGACCATGGACGCCACGCGATCCAGCGCATCCATCGCGCCGTCGACCACCGTGAGCTCTTCGGGTGGAAACGGCCAGTCGGCGCGCAGGTGGGCTTCCAGTTCGGGCAGCACCGGGTGGTCGAGGTAGCTGGAGGTGAGTGACTGCCGGCTCACCCTGGCGATCACGGGCCCCAGGTCGGGCAGTAGCGCCGGGTCGGGCGTGCCGGTGCTGAGGTCGAGCGCAAAGTGTCCTGGACCCTCGGTGACGCGGCGGTAGCGGCGCGGTGTGGAAGGCCCCGTGGGTTGGCGAACGAAGGTGCCTTGGCGGCCCCTGGCATCGATGGCACCGACGGCGGCGAGGCTCTGCCACGCTTCGCTGACGGTGGTGGGCGAGACCCCCAGCACGGCGGCCAGATCGCGCACGGTCGGGAGGCGTTCGTCGATGGCCAGCGTGCCGTCGGTGATCATGCGGCCGACGGCGGCGGCGATGCCGCGAGCAGTGCGATCGGTGATGCCGTCAGCGATGGCGTCGGCAGGTGCAGAAACGAACGGCAGGTTCATTGTGCGGTAACAATACAACTATTGTCTGCCCTCTCGTGTCACATTAGAGTCCCGCGGATGGCAAACATCGTGAGGGCAGCGCTGCTGCAGACGGACTGGCCGGGTACCAAGGAAGCCATGCTCGACAAGCACGAGCAGGCGGTGCACGACGCGAAGGCCCAGGGTGCGCAGGTGATGTGCTTCCAGGAACTCTTCTACGGTCCCTACTTCTGCCAGGTGCAGGATCCGGAGTACTACAAGTACACGGAGTACATCCCCGATGGTCCCACGACGCAGCGCTTCCAGGCGCTGGCGAAGGAGACCGGCATGGTGCTCGTGCTGCCGATGTACGAGATCGTGCAACCGGGCCTGTACTACAACACCGCTGCGGTCATCGATGCTGATGGCCGTTACCTCGGCAAGTACCGCAAGCAGCACATCCCGCAGACGAATGGCTTCTGGGAGAAGTACTACTTCACCCCCGGCACCGGCGGGTACCCGGTGTTCGACACGGCGGTCGGCAAGGTCGGCGTGTACATCTGCTACGACCGGCACTTCCCCGAAGGTTGGCGTGCACTCGGCCTGAACGGCGCCGAGATCGTGTTCAACCCGTCGGCCACCAGCCGCGGCCTCAGCGAGTACCTGTGGCGCCTCGAGCAGCCGGCGTCCGCCGTGGCCAACATCTACTACGTGGGTGCCATCAACCGGGTGGGCATCGAAGACCTCGGCGACAACGACTTCTATGGTCAGAGCTACTTCGTCGACCCGGAAGGCAAGTTCGTCGGCGAGGTGGGCGACCCCCATCAGCCCGAACTCATCGTGCGCGATCTCGACATCGACAAGATCCGCACCGTCCGCGATCGCTGGGCGTTCTACCGTGATCGCCGTCCCGACGCCTACGACGAACTCGTCGCTCGCTGATCCAACCGCTGCACACAAGGGGGAATCACATGTCCACGACTCTCATCAAGAACGGCCTCGTCGTCTCCACGACGGGCACCATCGCTCAGGACGTGCTCATTACCGACGGCACGATCACCGCAGTTGGTGCGCCCGGTTACTTCACCGAAGAGGGCATGACCAAGGTCATCGATGCTGCGGGGAAGTACGTGATCCCCGGTGGCATCGATGTGCACACGCACATGGAGTTGCCCTTCGGCGGCACGTTTGCCAGCGACACCTTCGAGACCGGTAGCAACGCTGCTGCGTGGGGTGGCACCACCACCATCATCGACATGGCAGTGCAGCGCTACGGCGAGAACGTGCACGATGGCTTGGCTGAGTGGCATCGCAAGGCCGAGGGCAACTGTTCCATCGACTACGCGTTCCACCAGATCATCGGCGGTGTCGACGACCAGTCGTTGAAGGACATGAAGTACCTCGTGGAGCACGAGGGCATCAGCAGCTTCAAGCTGTTCATGGCGTACCCCGGCGTGTTCTACAGCGACGACGGTCAGATTCTGCGTGCCATGCAGACCGCAGCCGAGTGCGGCGCAATGGTCATGATGCACGCCGAGAACGGCATCGCCATCGACGTACTGGTGCAGCAAGCGCTCGCCCGCGGCGAGACCGACCCGAAGTACCACAGCTACACCCGCCCGTCGCCGCTGGAAGCCGAGGCCACGCACCGCGCCATCGTGCTGAGCCACGTGGCCGGCAACGTGCCGCTGTACATCGTGCACATGAGTGCCGGCGATGCCCTCAACGAGGTCGCCGCCGCCCGCCACCATGGCCGCAATGTGTTCGCCGAGACCTGCCCGCAGTACCTGTACCTCACGCTGGAAGAGACGCTGGGCCAGCCCGGTTTCGAAGGCGCCAAGTGGGTGTGCAGCACACCGGTGCGCAGTAAGGATCACGACCCGCACTACATCGGTCAGATGGGCCACGGCCACCAGGGCGACCTGTGGAAGGGCCTGCGCATGAACGAGCTCGCCATCGTCAGCACCGATCACTGCCCGTTCTGCATGAAGGATCAGAAGGAACTGGGCCTCGGCAACTTCGCCGCCATCCCGAATGGCATCGGTGGCGTCGAGCACCGCATGGAACTGTTGTACCAGGGTGTGGTGAACGGTGAGATCACGCTGGAGCGTTGGGTGGAGACCTGCTGCACCACGCCGGCTCGCATGTTCGGTCTGTATCCGAAGAAGGGCATCATCGCCCCCGGCGCCGATGCCGACGTGGTGGTGTGGGACCCGAACCAGAAGACCAAGATCGGCATCAACGACAAGCACCACATGAACATGGACCACAGCGCATGGGAAGGCTGGGTGATCGATGGCAAGGTCGACACCGTCCTGTCGCGCGGCAGTGTGGTGGTGG
>CANHST010000138.1 GCA_947463235.1 Acidimicrobiaceae bacterium | reverse complement strand
TGCATCGCCCGTCGGGCCATGTGATCTGCAGGTTCCAGCCGTTCACCCACTGCAACCGAAGGTCGAACTGATGGACCATGTGGTGGTGGCGTGAGCACAACAGCACGAGGTTGTCGTAGTCGGTACGGCCGTGGTCTCTGTTCCACCAGGCGATGTGGTGCGCATGGCACCACTTCGGCAGCCGATTGCACCCTCGTACTCGGCACCCTCCGTCGCGAGCCGCGACCTCTTTGAACAATTTCTTGGACACGGTGTAGCGCTGACGGCCGAACCCAGTGGGGGCGTTGGTTGCGTCGCGCAGGATGGTGTGGATGATGCAGTCGCACAGTGCGGCGTTGGCGGTGTGCTGCGCCACGGGACGGCCGGTGTCCACGTTCGTGGCCACCGGTGCCGCCAGCGTGTTCGCGTGCAGCGACAGCGAGACGTGGGGGTGGTGGCGAGGGGTGCCCTCGGCCTCGTGGTTGAGGTTGAAGAAGGCACAGATGTCGAACAGCGCATCTGCCTGGCGTCGGGCGGTGCTGCGCATGTCGCCCGGCCCTTCATGGGTGAGCGCGTTGCTGAGCGCCTTCTCCAGTTCAGTGCCTGCAGCATCGTCGAGCGACAGCGTGCCGAGAAGCTGCCCGTCGTCGGCGCGGGTGGTGACGAACATCCGGTCCGGCTCGGCCGGCAGCGCATGCTCGTCGACCAGTGCGTCGGCGTAGCGGCGCCAGGTGTCGCACGCCACGGCCGTCTCGGCTGCATTCAACCTCGCGAGCTCGTTCACCAGATCGTGTTGCATCAGGCGCAGCAGATCGCGGTACTTCGGCCGGTTGCACTTCTCCAGTTCGCGGAGCTGCGATGCCGACAGTGTGCCCGCCACGGCGGCCTCGGCGATCGCCGGATACCGGTTCAGCAGATCGGCTCGGCGCTGCCAGCTGGCCGCATCAGTATCCGACATGCGGAGTTCGTCGCGCATCCACGAGCGCATGGTGATGGCGCCGTGGTCGGCCCATCGGCCGGTCTCGCTCACGTGCGCCATCGCCAGCGCAAGCAGTGCCGACTGGCGTTCGTGCTGGGCGACGAGCTCGACAAGTTCTCCGGGCGTGACCACGATGTGGTCGGCGAAATCGTCGAGTCCTCCCATGGTTCTATCGTACATATGTTCGACTGAGTTCCCAACCGCATCCTGACACTTTTTCTGGCGGGGCCGCCGACGTGCTCGTGCAGCATCGCCTCAGTTGCCGAAGTCCCAGCCTTCGCCCTTGGCGTACTGGCCCAGCACGTTCTTGGCGATGAGGATCTTGTGCACTTCGTCAGGCCCGTCGGCGATGCGCAGCGTGCGTGCACCCTGGTACATGCCCCACAGCGGTAGGTCATTGCTCACGCCTGCCGCACCCCAGATCTGGATGGCGCGGTCCACCACCCGCGTGTAGGCGGCCGGCACGTAGACCTTGATGGCAGAGATGTCGGTTCGGGCCGCCTGCAAACCCTGGTCGATCTTCTCGGCGGCGTGAATGGTGAACAGGCGCGCAGTCTGGATGTCGATGTAGCTGTCGGCGATGGCGCCTTGCGTGAACTGCTTCTCTGCCAGCACGCCGCCGTGCACCTCGCGCTTCGCAGCGCGGTCCACCATCAGGTCGAAGGCTCGCCACATCTGGCCGATGCTGTTCATGCAATGGAAGATGCGACCGGCACCCAGTCGGTCCTGGGCGGCCTGGTGACCTTCACCGACGCGGCCAAGGGCGTTCTTCACGGGCACGCGCACGTTCTCGTACTTCACCTCGCAGTGGTCGCTCTCCTTGCGGCCCCACACGCCGATGCCGCGAACGATGTTCACGCCCTTGGTTGCTGCCGGCACGATGATCTGCACCATCGGACCACTGCGCGGGTCGGTGGAGTCCTTGTCCTGCACGCGGCACATCACGATGAAGAAGTCGGCGTCGATGCCGTTCGAGGTGAACCACTTGTGCCCGTTGATCACGAACTCGTCGCCGTCCACAACGGCGGCGGTGGTGAGCGAACGCGGGTCGCTCCCTGGGTTGGCAGGCTCGGTCATGGAGAAGCCGGACTCCATGGTGCCCTCGATGAGCGGCATCAGCCACTGCTGCTTCTGCTCCTCGGTGCCGTACTTCACCAGGATGCTCTGGTTGCCCGAGTTCGGAGCAACCACGCCGAACAGCGACGCTGCACCGATCGCATAGGCCAGCACCTCGTTCATGTAGGCGTGCGCCAGGAAGTCGAGGCCCATTCCGCCGTACTCCTTGGGCAGGTGCGGCGCCCACAGCCCTGCCTTCTTCACCTTCTCTTTGATGTCGACGCGCAGTTCGAGGATCTCGGTGCGTTCGTGAAAGGTCTCGTCCTCGCGTCGCTCCGCCCACAGGCGGCCTTCGTTCGGAATGATGTCGTTGTTCACGATCTCTGCGGTGCGCATGCGAATGTCATTGATGCGTTCATCGAGCGTGGGCACGGGTTTGCAGTTCATGGCCATGCGGCCGACGCTAAGCCCGTGCCGGGACAGGAGTCAGGGTCGAAGGTCCCTGCTGTGTCGGTTGTCGTGCAGGCGAAACGGGCACGAGTGACCTCTGTGCCCAATGGGGTGGCACCATCCTGTGGTGCATCTTCCCCGCGACATCACTCTCTCGGCCGACGCCAAGGCGGCACTCACTCAGATCGTGGCCATCATGAGCGACCAGGTGCTCGGTGGTGAAGGCTTCGGCCGGTGGGACGTGGAGGAAGTGATGACGTTGGAAACCCGCCTGGGTATCGCCATCGGTGTCGACGACCTGCGCATGCCCGACGGTGACGACGTGGTGGTGACACTGGGTATCGAACACGCGGCGTTGCTGCTCGACGGTATGGCGTTCACGGAGATGGCCTCGGTGGATCTGCCGTGGTTCGACATGGTGCAGTGGACCGCCGACTTCGTGACCACCGAGGTTCGTCAGCACTGGACCGACGATGAATGGCACGAGTTCGCCGTGCGGAACAACTGACGCCGAGGGTGCCCGAGCCGAAGGCCTGGGCGCGGTCATACTGAAGGCATGCCGACCGCACACGAGCCTGGTTCCAACGAACCGCACATCCCCGACGAAGCGGAGCTCGAAGCTTTCGACCTCGACCATGATGGCCACATCGGTGTGCTCGACTCCGAACGCGCCCGCCTTGGTGTGGTGGATGCTCGTCTCGAGGAAGTGGCCGAAGAAGGCGGCGTGGTCGGCAAGATCGCCGAGATCGCCCACAAGATCGTCGACAAGCTCGACAACGACTGACCCGTTCGATGCGAGCCGGTCGTACCGTCGTGATCGTGGCGACCGCTCTCGCGGTGGCTGCTGTCGGATCCGCGGTATGGGCCGGTGCCTCTTCGGCTGCGGTATCGCCCACCACTGCAACGGTGCCGAGTCCTACCACCGCGGTGCAATCGTTCGCGCCGCTGACGTCAGTGGCCGTGCTGCCATCGACAGCGGAAGCGCCTGTGCCCACCTCGGAGCTGCCTCCTGTAGGTGTTCAGCAAGCCGCCGACTCGGTGCCGGCTGCCGGCTGGTTTCATGTCACGAATGCCACCGTTCCGCCCGGCGCGTCGGTCGTGCGCTACCGCAACGTGGATCGAGCCATCCAGACCGGCATGGCAGCGCACCTGCCCGGCCCGTTGAGCCTGTGGTTCCGGGCATTGGGCGCACCGGGCTCTGCCATCACCGTGCAACTCGAGGCCCTCGACGGTTTCGGTCAGGTGCTGGCGGATCTGGGCACCGTCACGGTCATGACGGGTGACGACATGCTGCCGCTTCCGGAGGGTTCCGGTGAGGGGCGACGCATGGTGATCGGATCCGATCAGCAGCAGGTGTGGCTGGTGGAGGCCGACGGCAGTGTCAGCGACACCTTTCCGATGTCGGGCCGGCGAATTCCCACCGCCTCGGGTGCCGACCAATCAGGTGTGTTCCGGGTGTACTCCAAGAGCAAGCATCTGCGGTATTGCGAGGACGGCATCTGCGGCACCGCCGAGCACATGGTGCGCTACCAACGAACGGCGCACGCGTCGGTGGGCACCCACAGCTTGCCAACGGAGTACGGCCAACCCGTGCAGAGCGTCTACGACCTCGGGTGGCCGATCAGCCATGGCTGCACGCGACTTGAGGCATCGAAGGCCACCGAGGTCTACCGCTGGGCCGACTTCGGCACGATCGTCATCGTGATGTGATCCAGGTGGTGGCGGCTGTGCGCTACCGTGCGCGCTGATGAGCACGCTCCCGCCTCCCTCCTCCCCTCCGCCTCCCGGCCCGCCGCAGGGTGCTCCGGCACCCAAGGGCGGCACGCTGGTGAAGTCCGCCTGGACTGCCCTGCGAGCCGACAAAGAATTGTTGGGCCTGCCGATTCTCGGCGGCGTCGTGTCGTTGGTGGCGGTGGTGCCCGTCCTCGTCATGCTGGCGTTGGTGCCCAGCGATGCGCAGGTTTGGTACTACGTGATCGGCGTGTTGGCGGCCTTCATCGTGGCGGTCATCTCAACGTTCTTTGCCGTGGCACTCGCCGCTGGTGCGCACGACCGAATGGGTGGCGGCCAGCCCACGTTCAAGTCGTGCTGCGCGGTGGCCTGGAGCCACAAGCGTGGCGTCATCGGCTGGGCTCTGCTGTCCACCACGGTGGGGCTCGTGCTGAACCTCATCGAGGACAAGATGAAGGGCGCAGGCGGTGCCATCGTGCGTCTCATCGGCGACATGGCGTGGGCGGTCGCGTCGTTCTTCGCCATCCCGATCATCGCGGCGAACGACGTTGGGCCCATCGAGGCGCTGAAGTTGTCGACGAGCACCTTCAAGTCGCGGTGGGGCAGTGCGGTGCGTGTGCAACTGCGGCTGGGTATCTATGGCATCGGTCTGTTCGTGCTGGCCATCGTCGGCTTCTTCTTGGTGGCGTTCGCGTGGCAGGCCTCACACATGCTCGGCATCGCGCTGGGCATCGTGGTGATCATCGGCTTGATGATCGGTGTGCTGCTGCTCAGCGCCATCGGCGCCTACGCCCGAGTGGCGCTCTACCGTTACGCCAGTGGCCTCGTGACGCCTGGCTTCACGTCGGCCACCATGGACACGGCCATCACGCCCAAGGTCGGCACCTCGCGCTGACGACGAGTCAACCGGCGTTCGCTGCGGCGATGGCGTCGATCGCTGCGTGCAGCGCGGCCAGTTCATCGTCGGCGATCACCGGCGGGGTTACCCAGTTCCACCCATGAGGTCCGAAAGTGACCGGAATGCCGAGTACCCCTCGGGCATCGTCGGTCTCGCCATCGAGCATCACCTGTAACGGGCGGAGCACGTGGTCGCCGGCGAACGCCAACTCCACCAGGTCGACCACGGAATGCGCGGTGACGATTTCGGTGGTGTGGCCTGCGGTGTAGTGCACGAGGAATGGCTTCAGCGCTGCGCGCAGATCGGCGGGAAGTTCGCCGACGCGCGAGAACGCGGCCTGAAGATCCCCGGCCTTCACCAAGCCCATCAGCTCACCCCGGTGCGCCACGAGTTCGGCCGATAGATCGGCGAGTACTCGGCCAGCGCGTTGCTGGGCGATCCATTCATGCACGACATCGTCTGCAACACCGTCCACTCGCACGCTGCTCCACACGGGAACGAGGTGATCGCCGTGTTGGCCGATCATGGCCCCACGTACCGCGGACCGTCGAACACCGAATGCCTCGGCAATCTCCCGCCGGAAGCGCATGGTGTCGCTCCATGCGCCAGCGCCCACCACTCGATGTCGAGGTAGCCGGGAACACATCACGGCCACGCCCAACTCCACCGGGTTCGACTGCACGATCACCAATGGCGGTCCGCCAGGTCGAGTTGCGAGCGCCTCGGCGTACTCCTCGAAGAGCCGTCGGTTGGTGGTCGCGAGTAGTGCCCGATCCACGTTGGCCGTCGGATCGGTGGAGATGGTGGCCCCGGCGATCATCACCACGATGTCGGCGTTCACGTCGGATGCGTCATGGACCAATTCGATGGTGGGGGCATCGTCGGCGAATGCATCACTGAGGTCGGAACACAAGCCCCAGAGTTCGTGCTCGCTGGCGCCGCCACGATGGCCGACCAACTGCAGGTGGGCGTCAGGTGAGATCGATCGTCGATTCAGCAGCTGCGCCACCAACTGTCGGCCGCAGGCCCCCGCTGCGCCCACTACCGCGACGGATCGCGGTGCGCTGGAGGTGTGGTCATCTGTCGTCATTTCCGGAGGCTAACCCGGTGCGAGAAGGTGTGACCGTTGACGCGGGGCTTGCCGATGATGTCTCGCCGCCTACCATTTGGTGCATGATCGACCAGGAGTGCGCGTGCCCGTGGCGTCATCCACCTGGTGAAGACGAGTTCCGACACGTGGTGTCGATCGTGGCGCCCGGTGTGGCCGTCACGGGTCAGCCGATGCGCTCGGATCCGGTGCCGATGTTGTCGTGGGATGCACGCGACGTGCGCTTGGTGATCGATGTCACCGACGAAGGCTCGCCCTTCACCCGACCCGACAGCGCGATGCGCCGTGTATGGCTGCCGACGCCCGACGACGGCACACCGCGCGACCCCCAGTGGTTCGAGGGAATCGCTCGCGCCGCGGGCGAGAAGGAGTCCGTGTTGGTGCACTGCCACATGGGTGTGGCGCGCGGTCCCTCCGCTGCGTTCGCCATCCTGCTGGCTCGCGGATGGCACGAACTCGATGCCATCGATGCGGTGATGTTCGGTCGGCCGATTGCGTCGGTTGCGTACGCCGCTGATGCGCTGCGTTGGTTCGTCGGCCCTGAGCTCGATCCGGCTCGCATCGATCGTCTCGAGGCCCGCCGCACCGAACTCGCCGAACTGCTCCGAGGGCGAATCGTCGGCTCCGCATGACCGGTTCGGGGTCGGCGCGCACCGCTGTTGTCGTGGGCGGCGGACCGGGTGGGCTGATGGCTGCCGAGGTGCTGGCTCAGGGTGGTTGTGCAGTGACGGTGGTCGAGCACATGCCGTCGGTTGGTCGCAAGTTTCTGCTCGCCGGTCGCAGCGGTCTGAACCTCACACACAGCGAAGCGATCGACCTGATGCTGGCGCGATATGGCAACCAGGCCGGGCGCTTGGAGTCGGCGCTGCGTGCCTTCGACGGCGACGCGTTGCGAGCCTGGTCGGCCGATTTGGGCGAGCCAACGTTCGTGGGTACCAGTGGCCGGGTGTTCCCTCGCTCACTGCGTGCCACACCGCTGTTGCGCGCATGGTTGCATCGTCTCGCAACCCTGGGAGTGGTCTTCGAGACGCGCACCCGTTGGCTCGGCTGGGACGACGATGCGGTGGTGCTCGAGCACGCCGGCCAACGCAAGATGGTCCGACCAGATGTGACCGTGTTGTCATTGGGTGGTGCCAGTTGGCCTCGCGTCGGCTCCGACGGTGGTTGGGTTCCGATCCTGCGGAATTCGGGAGTCATGGTGAACGATCTGCGTCCTGCGAACTGTGGCGTGGAGATCGAGTGGTCGGCCGACTTCGCCAACCTGTACGCCGGCCAACCGTTGAAGAACGTGGCGCTCTCCATCAGCGGATTGTCGGTTCGGGGCGACGCGATGATCACCGCCACCGGCATGGAGGGCGGCCCGGTCTATTCGTTGTCGTCACCCATTCGCGACGCGGTCGACCGCGGCATGGCGGTGCTCGCGGTGGACCTGCATCCCGATCTCGAGGTGCACCGCGTGGCCGAACGCCTTCGCCGGCGCCGCCCGAAGGACTCCATGTCGAGCACGTTGAAGCGCACCATGGGGCTGTCAGCCACCACGATCGCCTGGCTGCGTGAGGTGGTGCCCGCCCCGTTGCCGACGAATCCCGACGAACTGGCCGCGCTGCTGAAGGAAGTGCCGCTGCCGGTGCAGGGCGTGGTGCCCATCGATCGTGCCATCTCATCCGCAGGCGGCGTGTCGATGGACGAGGTCGACGACTCCTTCATGCTGCGCCGAAAGCCGGGCACCTACGTGGTGGGCGAGATGTTGGATTGGGAAGCACCTACGGGCGGCTTTCTACT
>CANHST010000137.1 GCA_947463235.1 Acidimicrobiaceae bacterium | reverse complement strand
TCTGCTTCGGCCAGGGAACGAACCACCGCACTGTTGGCGGTGTGGCTGAGGTCGAAGTGTTGGGCCTGCAGGGCGTGTGTGAGTTCGTGAGCCAACACCACGCGCACTGCCGGGGTGAGCTTGTTGCCGCGAATGGCGATGCGGTCGGTTGCCGGTGTGTAGACGCCAATGCTGGCCGCCGCGGAGATTGCTGCTTCTGCACGAGCAACGTTCGCGTCGCCCACGAGACCGAACGCGTTGAACAGGTCGTTGGTGTCGCTCGCGGCCTCGAGTGCCGCAGTGCCGGCGGTGCCGGAGGCGATGTCGCCGCGCACGGCGGTTTGGTAGTCGGCATCGGTGAGGAAGTCGACATAGATCGCGTGGTCGAACGTGAGGCCGCGCTCGCGCTCCACGAAACGAACGATCGGCACCACGCGCGGGTCCCACGAATCAGGATGGGGCGGCCCGGTGACGAACCAGTGCTGGTAGGCGTACACACCCCCACCAGCCACCATCAGTGTCACCAGCAACAGGGCAAAGCGACGCTTCAGCGCCTCGATGTCGATGCGTCGCCGCGGCTGCACGGCGCGTACGGCGGCAGTGGTGTCGGCCGCCGATCGAGTGAACGGAGATGCAGCGGCGGGTGGGCGAGCCGGTGAAGGCATGCGAGGAGCTGCGGGTGCCAGCTGCGGCATCAACGTTGCGGCGTTGGCCACGCTTGCCACCGACGGTCGCTTCGGCATAGGGGGCAGCGACGGTGTGAACGGCGGGGGAAGGTCCGCGACGCGCAGGGTGCGCGGCGGGGCTTCGAACGTGTTCACGGGCAGCCCCGCAACGGATGCATGCAAGTGCTATCGGCACGTCATCACGGTTCCTTGATGTAACCGTGAGGCTGCGCTGTGTCAGCGACCCAGCGTGGCCAGGACACGCTCGTAGCGGTCCATGCGTCGCGGATCGTGGCGAACGACGCACGCCGGGGGCGAGGTGGACGGCGTCACCCTCACCGGGTGACGTATCTGTCCTGGTGCATCCCTTAGCCTGCGGACATGACTGACGTGCCGTCCACCCCTCAGGTCGAAGCTCCGAAGGCGAGTCGCCAGATCGGCCGCCGCGTCGGCACCGGTGTCGCCGTGGTGCTGGCCGTGGTGCTGTTCCTGGTCGCCACCATCGGCGTGTGGGCCAAGCGCACCGTGCTCAGCGCCGACCGCATCGTGACGGCGGTGGATAGGGCCGCCAGCGACCCCCGCGTGGTGGATGCGCTCGCCGAGCGGATCACGGTGGAAATCGTGTCGGCCGTCGACATCAAGACCATGTTGTCGGGCGTGTTGCCCGACAAGCTCGACCCGCTCGCCCCAGTGGTGGAGGCCGCAGTGCGCGACGTGCTGCAGAAGCAGGTGGCCAAGGTGGTGGGCAGCCCGCAGGGTCGGGCGTTGTTGAACGCGGCAGTGCGTTCGGCGCACGACGCCGCGATTCGGCTGTTGAACGGTGGCGGCCTCTCGCCGAACTCCATCGTGTCGGTCACGGGTGGTCAGGTGACGCTCGATGTCGTGCCGCTGATCGCTCGCTCATTGTCGCTGATGCAAGACCGGGGCATCATCCCCGCCAAGTTCGACATGCAGAGCATCGTCAGCCAGGCATCCTCGAGCGACATCGTGAAGAAGATCGCCTCGGTCTTCGGCGTCACGGTGCCGGAGGGCTTCGGCCACATCGTCATCATCGATTCGCAGCAGCTCGCCAACGGCAAGGCTGCGCTCGCCAATGCGCAGAAGGCAATGGCCATCTTCCAGAAGGCCACCCTCATCCTCGTGGCGCTGGCGCTGATCTTCATTGCCGTCGCACTGCTGGTGTCGGCGGATCGCCGCCGCACGCTGGTGCAGTTGATGGTGGGCATCGGTGTCGGCGCCATCCTGCTGCGCATCGGCATCGACAAGGTGGTGCAGGTCATCAACCACGCCATCGAGGAAGTGGGCATCAAGGTTGCTGCGGTGCAGATGACCGAATCGCTCACCGAGTCGCTGGCCCGAACGCTGGTGGTGATGGCCATCGTGGCGCTCTCCGTTGCGCTGATCGCCTATCTGCTGCGGCCGGCTAAGGACGGCAGCGACAGTCGGCTCACGTCGTCGATCAGTGCCCGCCCCGAGATCGCCCGCATCGTCATCGTGACGCTGTCGTTGCTGTTGCTGGCGGCGGTGGGTGTCGGTCTGGTCACGGTGCTGATCGTCGGCGCACTGTGCGTGGCCGGGCTGCTGTACGTGGGCCGCCACGCGGCACCCGCGATCGACTGACGAACTGACAGACTGCCGTCGTGGCAGCCCCTTCACCCTCTCTCGTTCGTCTTGTGCAGCAGATGCCCAAGGCGGAACTGCACCTGCACCTCGATGGCTGCCTTCGGCCCGTCACCGCCATCGAACTCGCGCGCCAGCAGGGCATCGAAGCGCCCACCACGTTCGAGAGCATGTTCCACGCCTTGGTGGGTCCGGCCAAGTGCGCGTCGCAAACCGAACTGCTGCTGCGGTTCGATCTGCCCTTGCAGTTGCTGCAGACCGCCGACGCTCTGGCCCGCGTCACCACCGAACTGGTGGAGGACAAAGCGGCCGACGGTGTGCGCTTCATGGAAGTGAAGTGGGCTCCGCAGTTTCACTGCAAGCAGGGCCTCACCATCGGCGACGTGATTCGCGTCGTGGGCACTGCCGCCGCCGAGGCCGGTGCTCGCCACGGTGTGGAGGTGCGCTTGTGCGTTGCCGCGGTTCGCGCCGAGGCCCCTGAGGCCACCGTGGCGCTGGCGCATGCTGCGGTCGCCAACCGCCATTACGGCGTCACCGGGTTCGACCTGGTGGGCTACGAAGCTGCGAACCCCGACCCCACTCCGCACCTCCCGGCCTTCGAGGTGGCGCGTGCGGGCGGACTGGGTACGTGCGTGCACGCTGGCGAGTTGCCCGATGCCGACCTCGTTCGGCGAGCGCTCGTGCTGCGCACGGATCGCATCTCGCATGGAGCCCCGGCTATCGATGCGCCCGACGTGATGGCACACCTGGCGCAGCACGGCATCACGCTCGACCTGTGCCCCACCAGCAACGTGCAGGCCGACACCGTTGCCACCTTCGCCGACCACCCGGTGGTGCGGTTCCTGCGTGCCGGGGTGCCGGTCACCATCAACACCGACGACATCACGGTCAGCGACATCTCACTGTCGGAGGAATGGCTGTCGTGCATCGATGTGCTGGGCCTCACCCTGCCCGAGCTATGGGTGTGCAACCTGCACGCGTTGCGCGTCGCGTTCGTTGATGAACCCACCCGCGCCCGTCTGCTCGCCGAGTTCAGCGAATGGGCGACGTCGGTGCCCGAAGTGATTGGCTGAGCAGCGACCGCTGGCTCAGCCCAGCGCGGGGCGAATGAGGAACTTCTGGCCCGTCGCCTGCTGTGCGTACACCGCTATGGCCGCCGGGTCGAGGGCACCCGTGAGCGACACTTCGTCGGTGTAGTGGCTGGCGAACGTGGTGGTGAGTTCGGCCACCACGCGCTCGCGCAGTCGGATCATGCCCTCCAGGCCGAGCTTGCCGAGGAACGGCGTGAGCAGCCACCCGCCGATGCCCCACGACATGCCGAAGTTGCGCTGGAACTCGGTGGGGCTGCGATCCAGACCGCCGTAGATGTAGACCTGCTTGTGCACGTCGCTGCCGTAGCGGTTGTAGCTGGTGGCGCTGGCGTTGATGGCGGCCTCCATGCTGGCCAGGATCTGACCTGCCAGTCGACCGCCGCCAGTGGCGTCGAACGCGATGGTGGCGCCGGTGGCGACCAGCGCAGCCTGTAGATCGTCCATGAACGTGGGTGCGCTGCTGTCGCACACGTAGATGGCCCCCTGCTCGCGCAGCATCGCTGCCTGCTCGGGGCGACGCACGATGTTCACCAGCGGCACGCCGTCGGCGAGGCAGATGCGGTTCAGCATCTGGCCCAGGTTCGAGGCCGCGGCCGTGTGCACCAGACCCTTGTGGCCCTCCATCCGCATGGTCTCCACCATGCCCAGCGCGGTGAGCGGGTTCACGAAGCACGACGCGCCCTGCTGCGGCGTGGCGTCGTCGGGCAGCACCATGCACATGAAGGCGCTCACGTTGCGGTACTCGGCGTAGGTGGCACCGCCCACCATTGCCACACGCTTGCCCAGCATCGCCTGCGCGTCGGGCGCGCTGCCGGCAGCCACCACGATGCCGCAGCACTCGTTGCCGACCGGCATGGACTCGCCGATGCGGGCGCGCAGGGCGGGCAGCACGTTGGCCGGGATCGGCGCGGTGGTGACGGGGTGTTCGGGGGTGCCGCCAGTGGCGAGTTGCGTGACGTCGGCCATGGCCAGCAGCAGGCCGAGGTCGCTGGGGTTGATGGGCGCAGCTTCCACGCGCACCAGCACTTCGCTCTCGGCTGGCGTGGGCACGCCAACGGTGGCGATCGACAGTTCCAACCGACCGTCCTCGGTGACCAGCGAACGCAGTTGTCGCATCGTGCTGGGCATGTCGTTGCTGTCGGTCTGGTCGGTGGCGCTCATGCGTCGAATCTACGTCGCCCGCTGGCCGCGTCACGCCGCCGGGGCGGTCAAAGAACGGCGACCACGCCGATCATTGGCGGTGAGTCACTGGGCACGAGGCACGGTGGAGCAATTGGCGGAACGGGAGGGATTTGAACCCCCGGGGCTTTGACACCCTTCCGCTTTCAAGGCGGACGCATTTGGCCGCTCTGCCACCGTTCCGGCAGCGAATCTACCGGCGCGAGCGGCCGCGTCAGCGAATGTCGCCGCGCAGACCTTCGACCCATTCATCGGCCTCGCGCCAGCGCACGTCGGCCTCTCGGCGCACCGTGGTGGCGTGTTCGCCAGCGGCCGGGTACGAACCGAGGAACTTCACCGCGCCCTGCTTGATGCGCAGGGCTCGCATGGCGTCGGCCACCAGCTCGTCGGCCACATGGCCGTCGGCGTAGACGATGAAGCAGTAGTCGCCCAGGCCGCCGTCCTTGGTGGGGCGCGACAGCAGGTTCGACAGGTTGATCTGGCGGGCTGCGAACTCCTGCAGGATGGCGATGAGGCTGCCGGGTTCATCGGCGCGTTGCGAGATCACCAGTGCAGTGCGGTCGTGACCGGTGGGGGCGGGGATGCCCTCCTTGGCCACGAGCACGAAGCGGGTCTGGTTGCCCGGGTGGTCGGCGATGTTCTCGGCCAGGATCTGCAGCCCGTACAGCGCGGCCGATGCGCGAGGCGCCACAGCAGCCAGGCCGTCGTCGTCGGCTTCGGCCACGAGGCGCGCAGCCTCGGCGGTGGAGTTGGCTGCCCGTAGTGCTGCTTGCCCGACGTTGTTGCGCAGGTAGGCGTGGCACTGGGCGCTTGCCACCGGAATGCTGAGCACGGTGGTGACGTCGGCGAGCGCGGTGCCGGGCTTGGCCATCAGGCAGTGCTCGATGTTCAGCACCACCTCGCGCTGGATGAGCAGATCGTGGTTGAAGGCCAGTTCGTCCTGGCTGAGGTTCACGGCACCCTCGATGGAGTTCTCGATGGCGATGAACCCGAGATCCACCTCGCCGCTGTCGACCGCATCGAGCACGTCGGGCATGGTGCGGAAGAGCACGTGCTCGGCTGCGGCCAAATCGGGCTGCGTCTTCAGCGCCTGCTCGGTGAACGTACCGAGCGGGCCCAGGAAGCCGACACGGGTACTCGGGCTGGCGGTGGTCATGGTGAGCAAGGCTATTCCACCCGGTCGGTGACCCCTCGCTTGGTTTCGCGGGCACAATGGGAAGTCGATATGGATGAGCAGGAACTGGCCGAACTGATCGAGGGGGTGCGCGCGGGTTCCGTCGCGCCCGACGATGCAGTGGCAGCGTTGCGTCGCCTGCCGTTCACCGAGGTGGGCGACACGCTGGTCGACCACCATCGGGCGTTGCGCCAGGGCATGCCCGAAGCGATTTACGGCAGCGGCAAGACCGTCGAGCAGTGCATCGAGATCGTGGGCGAACTGCTGGCGAACGGCAGCGGGCCCGTGCTGCTCACCCGCATCACCCCGGCCACCGAGGCAGCCGTGCTGGCGGCTCACCCCGGTGCCGAGGCAAAGGCCGGATGCCTGCTGTGGCGTCGGCCGCATCCGTTCCGCTCTGCCAAGGTGCTCGTGGTGAGCGCCGGTACCGCCGACGTGCCGGTGGTCGACGAATGCATGGTCACCCTGCACGCCTACGGCTTCCAACCCGACCGCCTCACCGACGTGGGTGTGGCCGGTTTGCATCGCTTGCTCGCGCACCTCGACCGAATCACCTCCGCCGACGCCGTGGTGGTGGTGGCAGGTATGGAGGGCGCGCTGGCCAGTGTGATCGGCGGCCTCACTTCTGCCCCCGTGGTGGCCGTGCCCACCAGCGTGGGTCATGGCGCGGGACTCGATGGGGTGACGGCGTTGTTGGCGATGCATGCGTCGTGCGCCAGTGGCATCACGGTGGTGGGCATCGACAACGGTTTCGGTGCCGGCTGCGCGATTGCCAGGATGTGCGGATGACCCGCACCGCATGGTTCCACTGTTTCGCCGGTACTGCGGGCGACATGACGATGGCGTCGCTGGTGCACGCCGGCGCCGACCCGGTGGAGGTGGCGGCCATCCTCAGTGGGCTGTCGCTGGATGGCTATGCGCTGAGTTTTGAGCCGGTGCTGCGGTGTGGCATTGCCGCCACGTATGCCCATGTGGCGGTGTTGGGCGAACACGACCATCACGACCACGACCATCACGACCACGAGGATGACCATCACCATCACCATCATGGGCATCGGCCGTACCGGGTGATCTGCGACCTCATCGAGGCCGCCGACCTACCGCCGCGGGTTCGCGATCGTGCCCAGCGCACGTTCCGTCTGCTGGCCGAGGTGGAAGGCGCCATGCACCGCATGCCCGCCGACGAGGTGGAGTTCCACGAGGTCGGGGCGGTGGATGCCATCGTCGACATCGTCGGCGTATGCGCCGCGCTCGAGGTGCTGGGGATCGACCGCATCGTGTGCAGCCCCATCACCGTGGGCCAGGGCACGGTGCATGCCGCGCACGGCGAACTGCCCAACCCGGCGCCGGCCGTGGTGGAGTTGCTGGCCCGCCGTGGCGCACCCAGCCGGGGCATCGCCGATCGCAAGGAACTGGCCACCCCCACGGGCGTGGCGTTGATGACCGCATTGGCCGACGAGTTCGGCCCGATGCCCGCCTTCACCGTGGCGTCGGTGGGGTATGGCGCAGGCACCGCCGACATTCCCGGTCGCCCGAATGTGGTGCAGGTGGTGGTGGGCACTGAGGTTGAGTCGACGCGCACGCCCGACCCAGGCCAACCGGTGCAGTTGTTCGAGACGAACGTCGACGATGCCACCGGCGAAGTGATCGCGCACACCATCGCTGCGCTGCTCACTGCCGGCGCCTACGACGCGTGGGCCACCCCGATCGTGATGAAGAAGGGCCGCCCCGCACACACGGTGCACGCGCTGTGCGACCCGGCCCGCGCTGCTGAGGTGAGCGCGGTGCTGGTGCGCGAGACCGGTTCACTGGGCCTACGCGGCACCGTGCTGCAGCGTTGGCCGCAACAACGAGACGAGCTCACCGTGCAGGTGGGTGTTCACGACATCGCGGTGAAGGTGTCGGCAGGGCGCGTGAAGGTGGAGCACGACGACGCGGCGAAGGCTGCACACGCGCTGGGCCTTCCGCTGCGCGACGTGCTGCGCCAGGCCACCGAAGCGGCGCACCGCGAACTCGACTGACCGGTGGCGGGACGAATCAGCCGGCGAGGGCGTCGTCGACGATCTTCTGCAGTTCCTTGACCTCGACTTCGCCTGAGGTGCGGTTCTTCACCTTGCCGTCGGCGCCGACGATGACGAAGTAGGGCCAACCCGTGGCGCCGTAGGCCTGCGCAGCCGTACCGGCGGCACCGTCGCCCTTGCTCTCGTCGACGATCACCGGCCACGCCCAACCCTTGTTGGAGAACCATTCGGCCGGCGGGAAGTTCACGCTGGTTTCCGACACAGCGGTAGCCACACCGAAGACGCGAAGATCGGCCG
>CANHST010000136.1 GCA_947463235.1 Acidimicrobiaceae bacterium | reverse complement strand
TCGCTCTGCAGCTCTGCCGTACACGGTGGTGCTGCCCCCTCGCCTCGTCGAGCCCCGTCCCACGGCCGAGGTCTATGTGCGCCGTCGCCTGCTGGTGGCATTGGTGCTCGTGGCTGTCGTGGTGGCCGTGTGGTTCGGTGCCGGCAACGTCCTGGCGAGCCGTAGCGGCGTACCTGCCTCCGCTGCTGCGGCTCGCCCGGCCATCACCTACGTGGTGCAGCCCGGCGACACGCTGTGGTCGATCGCTACTACCCGGCAGGGTGGAGCGGCCGTGTCCAGCTATGTCGACCTCATGGTCCAGCGCAACGGCGGTGCCGTCATTCAGGTGGGTCAGGTACTCACGCTGCCCTGAGGTGCCGGGCGAAGTCGGCGGCGCGGCAAGTAGCCTGAGATGGATGCGGTGTCCAAAATGCCAAGCTGACGACACCAAGGTCGTCGATTCACGCGAAGCCGAGGATGGCTCTGTCATCCGGCGGCGCCGGTCGTGCGTGGCATGTGCGCAGCGGTTCACCACCTACGAGCGCTTCGAAGAGGTGCCACTGGTCGTGGTGAAGACCAACGGACAGCGTGAGCCGTTCGATCGGGCCAAGCTCATCGCTGGCGTCGAGGCGGCATGTAAAGGCCGCCCGGTCACGGCCGAGCAGATCGAGCAGTTCGGTGAGGCCATCGAGGAGTATGCGCGGCTTCGTGGCCCCGAGATTCCATCATCGGAGATCGGTCTCGAGGTGCTCGACCGTCTGCGGTCGGTGGACGAAGTTGCCTACCTGCGCTTTGCCAGTGTCTACAAGGGCTTCGATGCCGCCGCCGACTTCCAGCGTGAATTGGTGTTGCTGAAGAAGCTGCAGCAGTCGTGATGCGACGCGCCACGCCGACGGTGCTGGCGCTGTTGCTGCTGGCAGCGTGTACTTCCTCGACATCCGCCGTGGCACCGTCGAGTTCGGTGTTGCCGCCCACCACGGACGCGGCCTCCGCGTCGGTGTCGTCTGCCCCGACGACGCTTGCGCCGACGACGCTGGCCCCGACGACGCTGGCCCCGACGACGCTCGCTCCGACGACGGAAGCGCCCACCACCGAGTTGCCGGCGACCACCATCGGGGCGACGGCACCGGCCGGGCGCCCCGCCGATTTCCTCGGCGAGGAGACCATCGGATCGTCGTTCGAGGGACGGCCGATCACCGCCTGGCACCGTGGCGCAGCGGGCGGCAAAGTGGTGCTGGTGGTGGGTGTCATTCACGGGAACGAGAACGACGGGTTGAAGATCGTGGACCAACTCTCCGTCGCTGCGCTGCCACCCGACATCGATCTCTGGCTGTTGCCGATGATGAACCCGGACGGCGTGGCGCACGACGTGCGTGGCAACGGGAACGGCGTCGACCTGAACCGCAACTTCCCACACGACTGGACCGCCATCTCCTACAAGGGAAACTGGCAGTGGAGTGGCCCAGGCCCTGGCAGCGAACCTGAGACGCAGGCGTACATGGCCTTCACGGAACGGATTCGTCCGGCGCTCACGCTCTGGTACCACCAAGACCTGTTTCGGGTGTCGCCGTCGAAGGGGCGGGATGCCCCACTGCGCCAGACCTACGCCAGGCTGACCGGCCTGCCGTACGAGACGGTGGACGGGCCCACGTCGATCTACACCGGCGTCGCCGCCACCTGGACGCGCACCACGCTGCCGGAAGCCATGTCGTTCATTGTCGAGCTCGGTCCCACGCTGTCCGTGCCCGATGCGGCGGTGCACGCATCAGCGGTGCTGGCCGTTGCCCAAATGGCGTGATCGGGCAACGTCAGCGAGCCCGCACGTAGCGCGTAAAGAGGAAGCCGTCGTCCTCGAGCACATGAGCGAGTTCCATCCGGTGGGTCACCGGGGGAGCCCCCACCGTTAGGCGCGGTCCGCTGCCGCCGTTCATCTGCGGCGACAAGGTGAGGTTCAGTTCGTCGACCAGATCGGCGGCGGCGAGCATTCCGTTCAGCGTGGCGCCTCCTTCTGCCTGCACCACATCCGCATCGAGCATCTGCAGTGCGCGCAGCAGATCCACATCGCCGACGCCGGCGCGGATGCAGGGCACGGGTACCTCGGGGGCGTCCTCGGGGAGTAGCAGCATCGATCGATCGGATTGCCAGATCGGAAGGCTGAAGTCGAAGTCGCCGGTGCGTGACACCACGGCGAGGCGGAGGTTCGGCGTGCGCGGTGGGCCGTAGTTCTCCTTGCGTGCGGTGGCCGCTCCCACCAACACCACATCGACCAAGGTGCGCAGCGTGAGCAACAACTCCTGATCGACCGGGTTCGACAGGCCGCGTGAGGTGTGGTCGACCACGGTGGACCCATCGAGGCCGGAGACCATGCAGAGCGCCACCCACGGCCGCCCGTCGGGCTTCGGGCGAGGCACGTCGTAGCACTCCCTCAAGGTGACGTCGTGGGCAGCGTACGGAAGCAATCGGCGCATTGGTGAGAGAATGCCACTCCATGGGGACCAATCACGACCACGCCACCGCAGGCACTCGCACTGCCTTCCGTACCTGCCCGCTGTGCGAGGCGGGTTGCGGTTTGGAGATCACCGTCGAGGAGGGGGTGGTGACGCGTATTCGCGGCGACCGCGACGACGTGTTCAGCAAGGGTTTCATCTGCCCGAAAGGCAGCACGCTGAAGCAACTCCACGATGACCCGGATCGCCTGCGCAAGCCGTTGGTGAAGCGTGATGGCGTGCACGTGGAAGTGGAATGGGACGAGGCGTGGCACATCGTGGAGGAGCGCCTACCGGCGATCTTGCGCGAGCACGGCCGCGAGAGCGTGGGCGTGTACCTCGGTAACCCCAGCGCGCACAGCCTGTCGGCGATGCTCTACAACCGCACGATGTTGACGGCGCTCGGCACAAAGCGCCGGTTCAGCGCATCGACGGTGGATCAGATGCCGCGACAGGTTGCGTCCGGCTACGTGTTCGGCACGCCGGTCACCGTGCCGGTGCCCGACCTGGACCACACCGACTTCCTCATCGTGATGGGTGCCAACCCCTATGCGTCGAACGGCAGTCTCTGCACCGCCCCCGACTTCCCCGGTCGGATCGAGGCGATGCAAGCGCGCGGCGGCACGCTGGTGGTCATCGACCCGCGTCGCAGCCGCACCGCCGAACAAGCCGACCGCTGGATGGCCATTCGTCCGGGTACTGATGCGTTGCTCCTCGCAGCGATGGTCACCACGATGGCGGAGGAAGGTCTGGTGGCCCCCGGCGAGCATGTGGCCGAGCACCTCAGCGGTCTCGACGAGGTGTTGGCCGCGCTTGCGCCGTTCACCGCCGAGTCCGTCGCCGCCGCCACGGGCATCGCTGCCGGCGACATTCGCCAACTCGCCCGCGACATGTGTGCAGCGCCGAGCGCCAGTGTCTACGGCCGCATCGGCACCACGACCACCGAGTTCGGCACCACCACGTCGTGGCTGATCGATGTGGTGAACATCTGCAGCGGCAACCTCGACCGACGTGGCGGCGCGATGTTCCCCAAGCCGGTAGCTGGCGGCGCGGGCACCCGCGGCAAGCCGGGGAAGGGCCGCGGGTTCACTGTGGGCCGTGGCGTCACCCGCGTGAACCAGTACCCCGAGGTGATGGGGGAGTACCCCGCTGCGGCGATGGCTGAAGAGATCACCGAGGCCGGCGACGAGCGGATTCGAGCGCTGATCACGGTGGCGGGCAACCCGGTGCTGAGTACGCCCAACTCGGAGCAACTCGATGCGGCACTCGCCGATCTCGAGTTCATGGTGAGCGTCGACATCTATCTCAACGAGACCACCAAACACGCCGACGTGATCCTGCCGTCGCCGTCGCAACTGCAGCGTGGGCATTACGACGTGTTGTTGCTGCAGTTCGCCGTGCGCAACGTGGCCAACTACAGCGACCCGGTGCTGCCGCTCGACGACGGCCAGCCCGACGAGTGGGAGATTCTTGCCAAGCTGGGTCTCATCGCTGGTGGGATGGGCGCGATGGCGGATCCCGCGGCGGCCGACGACCTCGCCCTGGAGAGCATGGTGCAGCACAGCGTCGCGGATGCTGGCTCGCCCATTCATGGCCGCGACCCCGTCGAGATCATGGCGGCGCTCGGCACTCAAGCCGGCCCGCCGCGGATGCTCGACTTCATGCTGCAGACCGGACCATTCGGCGCCGCCTTTGGCGCCAACCCCGATGGGGCGAGCCTGGCGCTCTTGCGCGATCAGGTGCATGGGGTGGACTTCGGAGCCCTCGAACCGCGGTTGCCTGAGGCACTGCGCACTCCGTCGGGCACCGTGGAGCTTGCGCATCCGGTGTTGATGGCGGATCTCGACCGGCTTCGCGCGGCCCTGCCGCAACTCGAGGCGCGCGAGTTGGTGCTGGTGGGTCGTCGCCACCTGCGCAGCAACAACTCCTGGATGCACAACATCACCGTCCTGGTGAAGGGCAAGCCGCGTTGCACGCTGCATGTGCACCCCGACGATGCGCACCGCCTCGGCCTCGCCGATGGTGGAGTGGCGCGTGTGACCAGTCGAGTCGGCACTGTGGACGCCAGTGTGGAAGTGACCGATGCGGTGCGGCCCGGTGTCGTGAGCTTGCCGCATGGCTGGGGCCATGGGCAGTCGGGTACTCGCATGCGGGTTGCCGCAGAACGTGCCGGAGTGAACAGCAACGTGCTCACCGACCATGCAGCACTTGATCCGCTCAGCGGCACCTCGGTGCTAAACGGGATCCCGGTCGAGGTAGCCCCCGTCTGACCGGTCGCCTGTGGATATGTGGACAAGTCCTGCCTACTCACCGGCAGATGGCGCGCTGTTCACGGTTCGTCCACATGGGATTCACCATGAAATTCACAGGGTTGTACCCCTTCCTCCCCACAGGCATGCACCCCTAAGGTGCTCACGTCAACTGGCGTCGGTGCAAGGGGGCGGATGGACGGCACACGGTCCGGAACGAGGTCGACTTCGGCCCCGTTCCGTTCCCGGGTCGTGGGGGCGAGGACTCCGGACCTGCTTCCCTTGCACCGATTGCCATGCCCTGCCAGGGGTGACGCGAAATCTCAAGAGTTGGTCATTGACACCGGTGTAACTACAGTGCTGTAATCTTCCAACCGCTTGTGGTGGGCCGGTTCATTGGGGATCTCTACCTACCACATGTTGTGGGTCGGGTCTCCGGCCAGCCGGAATGGGATCTGCCCGAAGATCCCGAAGAAGTAGCACGAAAATTTCTCTCCCGGGGCGTTGCAGCCGCCCCGTCCCGTCACGAAGGAGCACGTTTATGTCACTGGCGCCGGATCGCCTTGCCATCGGAATCGGTCGGCACTTCACCACGCCTGGTGTGCACCCCTACGACGAGGTCGTGTGGGAACTTCGTGATGCGCGGATCAGCAACTGGAAGGACGGCACGGTCGCCTTCGAACAGCTGGGTGTGGAATTCCCCACCACCTGGTCGCTGAACTCCACCAACATCGTGGCGCAGAAGTACTTCCGCGGCACCCTCGGCACCGACGAGCGCGAGACCTCGCTGAAGCAGGTCATCGACCGTGTGGCTGAGACCATCAGCGCCTGGGGTGCGGAGGGCGGCTACTTCGCCGATGCCGCCGAGGCCGAGAACTTCGTGAACGAACTGAAGTTCATCCTCGTCACCCAGCGCGCCGCCTTCAACAGCCCGGTGTGGTTCAACATCGGCGTGAAGGGTGTGCCCCAGCAGGCCAGCGCCTGCTTCATCCTGTCGGTCGACGACAAGATGAGCTCCATCCTCAACTGGTACCGCGAAGAAGGCGTCATCTTCAAGGGTGGCTCCGGCGCCGGTGTGAACCTGTCGAAGATCCGTTCGAGCTACGAGATGCTCAACGGTGGCGGCACGGCGAGCGGCCCGGTGAGCTTCATGCGTGGCGCCGATGCGTCAGCCGGCACCATCAAGAGCGGCGGCAAGACTCGCCGTGCGGCCAAGATGGTCATCCTCAACGTCGATCACCCCGATGTGCAGGAGTTCGTGTGGTGCAAGGCCAAGGAGGAGAAGAAGGCCCGCGTTCTGCGCGACGCAGGCTTCGACATGGACCTCGACGGCAGCGACTCGTTCAGCATCCAGTACCAGAACGCCAACAACTCGGTGCGCATCACCGACGACTTCATGCAGGCCGTCGTGAACGACACCGACTGGGACCTCAAGGCCGTCACCGACGGCACGCCGGTTCGTACGGTTCGTGCCCGCGACCTCTGGCGGGATATCGCCACTGCGTCATGGGAATGCGCCGATCCGGGCCTGCAGTTCGACACCACCATCAACAAGTGGCACACGTCGCACGCAACCGGCCGCATCAACGGTTCGAACCCGTGCAGCGAGTACATGCACCTCGACAACTCGGCGTGCAACCTGGCCAGCATCAACCTGCTGAAGTACCTCGATGAGAGCGGCGAGTTCGATGTCGCCAGCTACATGCACACCATCGAGGTCATCTTCACCGCCCAGGAAATCCTGGTCGGCCGGGCCGACTATCCCACCGAGCCCATCGGCGACACCAGCCGGAAGTTCCGCCAACTCGGCATCGGCTACGCCAACCTCGGCGCCACCCTGATGGCCCTCGGCCTTCCGTACGACAGCTACCAGGGTCGTGCATGGGCCGCTGCCCTCACCTCGCTGATGACCGGCCACGCCTACGCCACCAGCGCTCGTACCGCCTCGCGGATGGGGCCGCACGCCGGCTTCGCCGACAACGAGATCCACATGCTGAGCGTGCTGCGCATGCACCGCGACGCTCACGACCAGATCGTCGACACCAATGTGGTGCCGGCCGAGCTGGTGGAAGCTGGTCGTCAGGCGTGGGAAGCCGCTGTGCGCGACGGCGAGGAGTACGGCGTGCGTAACGCGCAGGCCAGCGTGCTGGCGCCCACGGGCACCATCGGTCTCATGATGGACTGCGACACCACCGGCATCGAGCCCGACCTGGGCTTGGTGAAGATGAAGAAGCTCGTCGGCGGTGGCACCATGACCATCGTCAACCAGACCATCCCGCGTGCGCTGCGCAAGCTCGGCTACACCGCCGAGCAGATCGACGACATCGTCGCCTACATCGACACCGAGAAGAGCATCCTCGGCGCCCCGCACCTCACCGCCGATCATGTGGCCGTGTTCGCCTGCTCCATGGGCGACAACACCATCCACTACGAGGGTCACGTGCGGATGATGGGTGCGGTGCAGCCGTTCATCTCCGGTGCCATCTCCAAGACGGTGAACATGCCTGAAGAGGCGAGCATCGAAGACATCGAGGCACTGCACCAGCTCAGCTGGGAGCTCGGTCTGAAGGCCGTGGCCATCTACCGCGACAACTGCAAGGTGGCCCAGCCCCTCAGCACCGCCAAGAAGGAGGGTGCCGAGACCGACGCCCCCGCCGAGGTGGCCGCCACCCAGGTCGTGGAGCGCATCGTCGAGAAGATCGTGCACCAGCCGATTCGTCAGAAGCTGCCTCGCAGCCGCCGCGGCCGCACCTTCGAGTTCCGTGTGGCTGATTGCAAGGGCTTCGCCACGATCGGCGAGTACGAGAACGGCCAGCCGGGCGAGATCTTCCTCACCGTGTCGAAGCAGGGCTCCACCCTCAGCGGCATCATGGATGCCTTCGCCAAGAGCATTAGCTACGGCCTGCAGTACGGCGTGCCGCTGCGTGCGTTCGTGGAGGCCTTCACGAACATGCGCTTCGAGCCGGCCGGCATGACCGACGACCCGGACATCCGGTTCGCCTCGTCGATCATGGACTACCTGTTCCGTCGCCTCGCCCTCGAGTACCTCACCTACGACGAGCGTGCCGAGATGGGCATCTTCTCGATCGACGAGCGTTTGCAGCCCACGCTGCCGGGTGTCGAGGAGAGCGTGGTGCAGACCCGCACCGGCACCGAGATTGCGGCCGATCCGAAGACCATTCCGTCGGCGGAAGACCTCGTGCAGCAGCTCGAGTTGGGCACCGCCCCGCCTGCGCCGAACAACGACATCACCAACCCCGGTGGTGTCATCCGCCCGACGGAGATCACGCCCAAGCCGGCGGTGCGCCACAGTGACGCCCCGATGTGCATGCAGTGTGG